>NZ_CP025030.1:0-305989 GCF_002812705.1 Achromobacter spanius
CCACGCCCATGCCGCGTGCGACCAAGGTGCAGATCGTCTCGTGCCCGCTGACACGGGCGCTGATGCGCCGCGCCACGCCCATCGCCTGGGCGGTTTGCTCGAACACGCTGCTGATGCCGTTGTCACGGTTCAGTTCGATCTGCTCGAAAGGCAGCAGTTGCGCATAGTCCAGCGTCTCGCGCTGGCCAGCACATGCTGGCCAGGCACCACGGCGGCCAGCTCGCAATGCCCGTACGGGAACACCTGCAAGCCGTCATGCCCGAAGTCCGACCCCGCCGCCACATCCGCCTGCCCTTCCAGCACGGCGCGAAAGGCGGCTTGCGTCGTGTCTTCCTGCAGCAGGATGTCGATCTCGGGGTGCGCCCGGCGAAACGATTGAATCCGCGCGGGCAAGTCGCCGGACAACGCCGCCACGCTGACCGCCAGGCGCACGCGCCCCGCACGCCCGTCGCAAAGCCCGCCATCTCGCGGTGCATGTGTTCCAGGTCCTGCAACAGCCGCCGCACGTGCGTGGCCAGCGCGTTGCCGGCCGGCGTGGCCTGCACGCCCTTGACGCCGCGCTCCAGCAGCGGCACGCCAAACGCTTCCTCCATTTCCGACATCCGCTTGCTGACTGCCGACGGCACGATGTTCTCGCGCGCGGCGGCCCGCGCCAGGCTGCCTTCTTCCAGGGCGGATAGGAACAACCGCAGCGATATGGGATCAATGTCGCGGACGTGGCTTGATGGGCCGGAGGCGCTTGGCGGACTGGATGCGCTTGATGGGCTTGGGCAGGCTTCATGGCCGAGAGTGTCCCGCGTTGTTCGTGGGCGCGGTGACCCGGGTTTTCCCTAGCGCAAGACTTGAGTATCATCCGCGCTCCGGTCGTGGTTGTACGGCCCCGGCATCACCAGGATTCCCGTTTCCATGCAATGCCCCGCTGCAATTGGCAAAACCCCGCCTCCAATACGCAATGCTTCAGTTGCCAGGCGCCATTGCCCGTTTCTGCCGCGCCTGCGCCCGGCAAACAAAAAAAACAAACCATCAAAAAGCCCCCGCGTCCAAGGCCCCTGCCCAGTCCGCGCATCACAATGCGCAGGTGTTTCCCAGCATCTGGGCCCGGCTGGGCGCAAGCGCCATCGACGCCATCGTCATGGCGGTGGGGATGATCGTCTTGATCATGGCCGCCCAACTGACCTACGAAGGCCTGACGGGCAACAAACCGCCCTTCTTGATCGCCTTTGCCGCCGGCTTGATCGGCTGGTTCCTGCCGGCTTTCATGGACGCTTGGGGTAACGGTTCGCCGGGCAAGCGTGTCTTGAAGCAGCGGGTGGTCAATCGCAAGGGCCAGGCCCCGGGCCTGCTTCGCTCGCTATGGCGCCATACCATGAAGTACACGGTGAACATGCTGCTGCCCGGCCTGTTCCACCATTTGCAGCAGATGATCTTCGGCGAACGCGCCATGCACAACGCCTTGGCGGGCACGCACGTGGTCACGCGCGATGCGAACCCGCGCGCCATGCAGGCCGCCGTCGCCCGGGCCCCCTCTGTCACCGGCGCGGGCAAGTTCCTGTTTACGGTGTTCGGCATCCTGGCGCTGGTCGTGGTGGGCATCGTCATTGGCATCAACGCCACCGGCGATAGCAAACAGCGACAACCCGCTGCATGCCGACATCAACCGCCTGGACCTGGTCTCCGATCCCGTGCGCCGGCTCGCGGAAAACCACTATCGGCGCACGCAGAAATTTCCGTCCACGCTGGACGAGCTGGGCATCAGCGCGCAGTCGCTGGAAAGCAGCGGCTTTTCCAAGGTGGAGATGAATCCGGTCAACGGCGTCTTGCGCTTCACGATTGCCGGCACGCCCAGCACCGACGGCAGCCCCAGCCTGGCGGGCAAGCATCTGGTCTACGTGCCGGAACTGCGCGCCGAACGCAAAGGCGGCGGCGTGCGGCGGTGGGAATGCGGCAGCGACGACATCCCCGCCAGCGACCGCACCTACTCTTGCCGCCACGACGCCAGCGCCTTCGCGCGCTAAGCCGCCCGGCCTTGGTCACAAGCTGCCCTGTAAAACGACAGAACCCCGCGGCAGAACCCCCGCGACATAACCCCACGACGGAACCCTACGCATGTCCGCCTTGATCGAAGCCATCCAACGCGCCGAAGACGGCAGCGACCTGCCAAAAATGCTGTCGCTATGCGAACAGGCCGTGCGCGAACAGCCTGGTTCAGCCACCGTCTGGGGCTTGCGCGCCCGCTGCCACGCCCAACGCAAGGCCTACGCCCAGCGTGACGCCGACGTGGCCCGCGCCCTGGCGCTGGACCCGCAATGCAGCGACGCCATTGCCGTGCAGGCCGTGGTGCGCTACGACGAAGGCGACGAACAGGAAGCCTGGCGCGCCGTGCGCGACGCCCGCCAACGCGCCCCCTCCCACTACGGCTTGCTGATGGCTGAAGCCTACCTGCTGATCAACGATCGCCGCCTGGATGACGCCATCGCCAGTTGGACGCGAGCCTCTCAGATCCGCTCGGCCGCCGCGGCGCCCCATTGCTATATCGGCTCAAACCTGCACAACGCCGGCCGCTACGCGGACGCCCTGCCCTACCACCAGCGCGCCGTCGCCCTGGCGCCCAACAATGGCGGCTTTCTGTACGACGCCGGCAACAATTACCGCCGCTTGGGCGATTTGAACAACGCCATCGCCATGTTCGACCGCGCCCGCGCCATCCTGGGCGAAGAGAACGCCATCCAGCACAACCGCGCGTCCTGCCTGCAAGCCATGGGCCGCGACGCCGACGCGGTGGAAGAATGGACCAGCCTGCTGCGACGCGAACCCGACTGGGACTGGCCGCTGGAAGGCAAGGCGCGCTCGCTACACCGGCTGGGCGCGGACGAAGCCGTGCCCCTGTGGCGCCATCTGGACGCGCTTTCCGACAACGGCTGGGAAGGCCGCAAGGAACAAGCCCGCGAATACGTGCGCGGCGGCAAACCCGAACTGGCCGAAGAGGCGCTGCTAGGCCTGGATCCGCTTGATAGCGGCGACGCCCAGTTGCTGTTCGTGGCGGGTAACGCCCAGCGCGACCAGCGCAACTGGGAAGCCGCGCTGGCGTACTACCTGAAAGGCTATGAACTTGCGCCCGGCGATGACTTCCTGCCCGGCAACGCCGCCGACATGCTGAACTACCTGGAACGCCACGACGAAGCGCTACCGCTGGCGGAAGTGGCGATTTCACTGGACCCCGACTGGCTGAAATGGCGCCGCGTGCGCATTGAAGCGCTGACGCACCTGGACCGCGCCGACGA
The DNA here is from genome assembly GCF_002812705.1 of Achromobacter spanius. Lineage (NCBI taxonomy): Bacteria > Pseudomonadati > Pseudomonadota > Betaproteobacteria > Burkholderiales > Alcaligenaceae > Achromobacter > Achromobacter spanius. The sequence continues at coordinate 3,282 of NZ_CP025030.1, forward strand.
GGCCGTGGCCTATGCCGACACCACCCTGGAACGCTGGTCAGACAGCGGCCCCCTGCATGCCGAACGCATCAACGCACTGATCGCCGCCAAGCGCCATGACGAAGGGCTGGCGGCCTGCGACCGCCTGCTTGCGCTGGACCCGGACTATCGCAGTTGGGCGCTGTTTGCGCGTGGCAGGATCTTCGGCCAGATGAAGCGCCACGCCGAATCGGCCGTGGCCTACCGCCAGGCTTCCGCGTCTTACCAGCAAAACGGCAAACCCTATTTTCAAGAGCTGTCGATGAAGAACGCGCTGGAAGCGGAAGCGGCCGCCTCCAAACCCGCCGGATTTCTTGGCCGGCTGTTCGGCCGCAAGTAGCCGGGGGGCGCGCAGCGGGATGTTATAGTCACGCCCGCTGCCGACCCTTGCAAAGGGCCGCGCATCGCCCGAGTGGTGAAATTGGTAGACACAAGGGACTTAAAAAATTTGAGCCCTTTGGGGGAAACTCCAAAGGTGTAGCCCGTCAAACTCGGCGAACGCCCTGGACCTGTTCCGAGCCAACGCCGAGCCAAGCCCCGATTGAAAAGCCGGGGAAGGTGTAGAGAGCAGACGGCGGGCACCTACGGCCGCAAGGCTATGGTGAAGGCGTGCTCCAGACCACGAACAGCGCACCCGCGCTGGCGGCGAAAGCCGAAGTGGTAAGAAAATCCCTCGGCCGCAAGGCCGTACCGGTTCGATTCCGGTCTCGGGCACCACCTGCTGCGTCCGCAGCTTGCACAGGCCAGGCGATTGCGCTTGGCCGGACGACCACACTTGAACGCTCCTTCCGCCCCTGCCCCCTTCATCGTCCTGGACGCCTGCGTCCTGATGTCCGGCATTCTGCGCCGGCTGCTGTTGCGCCTGGCCGAGGCCGATGTGTTCATACCCGTCTGGACCGAACGCATCGGCGAGGAATGGCGGCGCAACGCGGCGCGAATCTGGGATATTCCGCCCGAGGTATTGGCCGATTTCTGGCCGAGATGAACGCGAGCTTTCCCCAGGCCAACGAGGTCGACACGCAGGTGTACGAAGCGTCGTTGCGCTATAGCGACCCGAAGGACTTCCACGTGATTGCGGCCGGGTTGGCGCGGCGTGCGCGCTGTGGCTTGCAGCAGCCGCCCCGTGGTGCAGGTGCTGACCTGGAACCTGAAGGATTTCAACCGTTCGGAATTGCGCCGCCAGGGCCTGGACGTCTACAACCCGGACCGCATGCTGGTGCAATGGTGGCAGGCCGACCCGGCGCGCATGCGCGAGGCCGTGGCCCAGATTCCCGCCGACTACATCGCCTTGGACCGCGAGCCGCTGCCGCTGTCCACGATCTTGCATCGTGAGCGCCTGTATGGTTTGAAAAGCCTGGTGGCGCGCGAGATGGTTGAAAAAGCGGGCTGAACCACGGCCTGAAACGCGGGCAAAAAAAGCGGGCCTGGGCAGCTTGCGCCGCACCAGGCCCGGAGCCAATCTTGTTCCCCGAGGTCAGTCGACCTCGACGAACGTTTCCTCGCGCTTCTTGCGCAGTGCCGGCAGCATCACCAGCACCAGCAGGATGGCAGCCAGGGCAAGCAGCGTCGCCGACAGCGGGCGCGTGACGAACGTGCTGAATTCACCGCGCGACAGCAATAGCGCCCGACGGAAGTTCTCTTCCATCATCGGACCCAGCACCAGGCCCAGCAACAGCGGCGCGCCCTCGCAACCCAACTTGCTCCAGACATACCCGATGACGCCAAAGATGGCGAACATGAAGATGTCGAACACGTTGTAGTTCAGCGAATACACCCCGATCGTGCAGAACACGAGAATGGCCGGGAACAGCATGCCGGTAGGGTACGCGCAGCAATTTGACCCAGATGCCGATCAGGGGCAGGTTCAGGATCACCAGCATCAGGTTGCCGATCCACATGGAGGCGATCAGGCCCCAGAAAAGTTCGGGATGGCTGGTCATCACTTGCGGGCCGGGCTGGATGTTGTGGATGGTCATTGCCCCCACCATCAGCGCCATCACCGCGTTGCCGGGAATACCCAGCGTCAACAAGGGAATGAACGAGGTTTGTGCGCCAGCGTTGTTGGCCGACTCCGGCCCCGCCAGACCGGCGGGGTGGCCCTTGCCGAAACGTTCGGGCTCTTTCGACAGCTTTTTCTCAAGCGTGTACGAGGCAAACGCCGACAACACCGAACCGCCGCCCGGCAAGATACCCAGCGCCGAACCCAGGGCGGTGCCCCGCACGATGGCGGGCGCCGCTTCGCGGAATTCCTGGCGGCTGGGGTACAGCGAGCCCACCTTGTCGGTGATTTCGACGCGGTTCTCTTTCTGCTCCAGGTTGGCCATGATTTCCGACAGGCCGAAAACGCCCATCGCCACAATCGCGAAATCGATACCGTCCTGCAATTCCGGAATGCTGAAGTCGTAACGGGCGACGCCGGAATTGACGTCGGTGCCCACCATGCCCAGCAGCAAGCCCAGCAAGATCATGCAGATGGCCTTGGGCAGCGAGCCCGACGCGAGCACGACCGCGCCGATCAGCCCCAGCGCCATCAGAGAAAAGTACTCCGCCGGGCCGAACGCGAACGCCACTTCCGCCAGAGGCGGCGCAAACGCCGCGATCAGGACGGTGGCAACGCTACCCGCGAAGAATGATCCGATGGCGGCAAGGGACAGCGCGGCGCCCGCCCTGCCGTTACGCGCCATCTGGTGGCCGTCCAGCACCGTCACCACCGCGGACGTCTCACCCGGCAAATTCACCAGAATGGCCGTGGTCGAACCGCCGTACTGGGTGCCGTAGTAGATGCCGGCCAGCATGATCAGGCCGGCCGTGGGCGGCAACACATACGTGATGGGAAGCAGCATGGCAATGGTGGGAACAGGCCCCAAGCCCGGCAAGACGCCGACCAGCGTGCCCAGCAGGCAACCCAGGAATGCATAGCTGAGGTTTTCCGGCGTGAACGCCACGGAGAAACCCAGCATCAGGTTTTGTAGAAGTTCCATTGTTGTCTCCTAGTTGCCGAATGCGCTGGGCCACAGCGGGAAGATCAAGCCCAGGCCGCGTATGAACGCCAGGTAGGAGAACGCCACGAGGAACAGGCCGTTGGCAACGGCGACTTTCCAATTGAATTCATGACTGGCAAGGCTGCTGATGAGAACCAGCAGGAATACCGAGATGTAGAGCCCCAGGTACCGCAGCGCGAAACCGTAGAACACCACGGATCCGACCACCAGGAAGAGGATGCGGAAATCGTAGCGGCTGATCGTGGTGGTATCGGCCTTCTTGGCCAGTGCGCTGATCAGCACGACCGCGCCCATCAGCGCCAGCACGATGCCCAGCCAGAACGGGAAATATCCCGGTCCCATGCGGGCCGCGCTTCCCATGGAATATTCGGTGGCCTGTACGGAAAAGGCCCCCCCTAAAGCAATAAACATGGCTCCGGACCAAAAGTCCTGTCTGTTTCTTATCAAGCTGCAGTCTCCCTAGTCTGACGCGCCGGAACATCGCTGGAAAAAGTGGCGCGTCCTTATCTCTACGCCCCCCACCGCTGGCAAGCCGTTGGCGAAAAAGCGAAGTTGCAGATACTAAATCGCATGACGACATATCGAATATCCGTATGAACCATGACTTTTTTGGGGATATCCCTAGTCCAAATATTGGACAGATTTTTCTCAACTCGCTTCAATTACGGCTTCCGAAATGCCTTCAATTCGCTTTCAAGCCGCTTGCCGTGGGGATGTCAGCCATCTTAAAAAAGTTCAACGGGTGGCAAAAAAAATCTGAAGCCTGATCCGCGCCGAGCAACTTTTTTTTCAACCATTCCCCTCCGAACCGCGCAGACGCACGTAAAAACGCCCGCAAAGTGCGGGCGTTTGAGGTCGATGCGGTCGGGAACGATGCGGCCTTGAGCCGCCGCGGTCAGTGATCGTGGTTGCTGGCCGCGAAGCCCGCGGCGTTCAGCACATCGATCACTTCAAGAATGTGTTCCGGCCCGCGCGTTTGCAGCACGAAGTCCACTTCAACGTTGCGCACCGGCAGCGACGTGAAGGCGCGCTGGTGATGCACTTCGGTGATGTTGGCCTGGGCGTCGGCGATGAGCTTGGTGGCATGCGCCAGGGCGCCGGGCAGGTCGCGCAGGTCCACGCGGATGCGGGCCAGGCGGCCGGCGCGCACCATGCCGCGTTCGATCAGTTCGCCCAGCATCAGCGGGTCGATATTGCCGCCGGTCAGCACCAGGCCGATACGCTTGCCCTTGAAGCGGTCGCTGCCAGCTTCCTGCGCGCGCAGCAGCGCGGCCAACCCGGCGGCGCCCGCGCCTTCGACCACGGTCTTCTCAATTTCCAGCAGCACGACGATGGCGTGCTCGATGTCGCTTTCGCTGACCAGTTCAATGTGGTCGACCAGCTTGGCAACGATCGGCTGCGTCAGCGCGCCGGGCGACTTCACCGCAATGCCTTCCGCGATGGTGTATTGCCCCTGCGGCATGGCCACGCCCTTGACGGCCGCGTACATGGACGGAAAGCGTTCCGTCTGCACGCCCACGATCTCGATGCCAGGCTTCAAGGCCTTGGCCGCGGTGGCCATCCCGGAAATCAAGCCGCCCCCGCCAATCGCGATCACCAACATGTCCAACTGCGGCTGGTCTTCCAGCATTTCCAGCGCCACGGTGCCCTGCCCCGAAATGACGGCTTCGTCATCGTAGGGATGGATCATGATCAGGCCGCGTGCCTGGGCAAGTTCGTAGCCGTGCGCCTTGGCGTCGTCAAAGGTATCACCGGCCAGCACCACTTCGGCGCCGAAGCGGCGGGTGTTGGCCACCTTGACCGTGGGTGTGAAGCGCGGCATCACGATCACGGCGGGCACGCCCATGCGCTGGGCATGGTAGGCCACGCCCTGCGCGTGATTGCCGGCAGACACCGCGATCACGCCCTTGGCCCGCTCGTCGGCCGTCAGGGTCAACATGCGGTTCAGGGCGCCGCGTTCCTTGAAGGACGCCGTGAATTGCAGGTTCTCGAACTTCAGCCAGATCTCGGCGCCGAAGATGTCGGACAGCGTGCGCGACAGGGTAAAGGGGGTCTTCAGCACCTGGCCGCGCAGGTTGTCGCGGGCGGTCTGGATGGAAGCGATATCGATCACGATGGGAAGATCCTGTTAACGCACAGGCAGAAAATTGAACAGCAGGAGGCCCTGCGCATAGTTGATGCCGATGCGGCGCGAATTTTCGCCAAGCAGGTTGGCGATCAGGTCCAGCCGGCCGATGATGGCGCCGAACTCGCGCTCGAAGCTCAGGTTCGTGGCGGTGGGAGACATTTCATTGGCCAGCAAAAGCAGTTCACCCTGATTGTTGCGGCGCGACGCCAGCAGCCAGGCGGCTGCCTCGACATTCCGTGCGGCATTGTAGACCCGCTGACCATCCAGCGCGTCGGTGGCGTACAGGCGGGTCTTGCCGTTGTGCGCCGCGATGATGGTGTCGGCCATGCCATAGATAAAGGCGCCGACGCGGTCGCCGGTGTAGTTCGGGTCCAGCGACACGGCCAGGATCTGGATGTCTCGCAGGCCGGCCAGATCGCTGGGCGGCACGCGGACTTCGATGGCGTGCTTGACGCGGTTAACGGCCGCCTTGTGATCCGCCGCGCCCGTCTTGCGCCATTCACGGGGGTTGCGGCGGTAGAGCTTGTCCAGCAGCGAATACAGGCTGTCCAGGTTGTCGCGCACTTCAAGCGTGACCGTGCGGTTGAAATCGGTCTGGCCGAACTGGTCGGCGGACATGGCTTCGCCTTTGGGGCCGCGTTGGCCCGGCCCGGGGCTGCTCATGCAGCCGGTCAGCAGCGCGGCAAGCAGCGCTGCGGCGGTAGCGCCCGCCGCCCAGCCCGTCATGCTTGGATCATCCGTTTTTCCCTCCGTCTGGCGCAAGACTTTACAGGAAAGGCGGCCTGGCCCCAAAAAAAACGGCGCCTTGCGGCGCCGTTCTTCGGTCAATCAGGCAGCAAGCTTATTCAGCTTGCGGTTCCGATTGGGGGGCAGCGTCGGGAGCGGCAGCGGGTTGCTGCGCTTCGATGCCACCGATTGCCTTGATGGACAGGCGCAGGCGGCCCTTGTCGTCGGCCTCGATGACCTTGACGCGGACTTGCTGGCCGACCTTCAGCACATCGTTGATGTTCGCGATGCGGTAGTTGGCGATTTCCGAGATGTGCAGCAGGCCGTCGCGGCCCGGCAGCACTTGCACGATGGCGCCGAAGTCCAGCAGACGCAGGACCGAACCTTCGTACATCTGGCCCACTTCGACATCGGCCGTCAGTTCGACGATGCGGCGCTGGGCTTCTTTGGCCTGCGCTTCGTCGACGCTGGCGATCACGATCGTGCCGTCGTCGGAGATGTCGATCTGCGTGCCGGTTTCTTCGGTCAGCGCGCGGATGGTGGCGCCGCCCTTGCCGATCACGTCGCGGATCTTCTCGGGGTTGATCTTGATGGTCAGCATGCGCGGGGCGAAAGCCGAGAGCTCGCCACGCGAACCGTCCAGCGCTTCCTTCATCTTGGTCAGGATGTGCAGGCGACCTTCGCGGGCTTGCGCCAGCGCCACTTGCATGATTTCCTTGGTGATGCCCTGGATCTTGATGTCCATCTGCAGTGCGGTGACGCCGTTTTCGGTGCCCGCGACCTTGAAGTCCATGTCGCCCAGGTGATCTTCGTCACCCAGAATGTCGGTCAGCACGGCGAACTTGCCGCCGTCCAGGATCAGGCCCATGGCCACACCGGCCACGTGATCCTTGACCGGCACGCCGGCGTCCATCATGGCCAGCGAGCCGCCGCAGACCGAAGCCATCGACGACGAGCCGTTGGACTCGGTGATTTCCGACACGATACGGATCGTGTACTGGAAGTCTTCCGGCGCCGGCAGCAGCGGGATCAGCGAGCGCTTGGCCAGACGGCCGTGGCCGATTTCGCGGCGCTTGGGCACACCGATGCGGCCCGTTTCGCCGGTGGCGAACGGAGGCATGTTGTAGTGCATCATGAAGCGGTCGCGGTATTCACCCATGAGCGCGTCAATGATCTGCTCGTCTTGCTTGGTGCCCAGCGTGGCAACGACCAGCGCTTGCGTTTCACCACGGGTGAACAGCGCGCTGCCGTGTGCGCGGGGCAGCACGCCCAGACGCACGCTGATGGGGCGAACGGTGCGGGTGTCGCGACCGTCGATACGCGGTTCGCCGTTCAGGATCTGACCGCGAACGATGGCCGATTCCAGCGAGAACATGATGTTGTCGACGGTCACGGCATCAGGCAGCGCCTCGCCCTTTTCAGCGGCGGCGGCAGCCAGCTTGGCCGACACGTCGGCCGACACTTCGCGCAGCTTGGCGGTGCGGGCCTGCTTGTCGCGGATCTGGTAGGCGGCGTTCAGGCCTTCCTGGGCAGCCGCGGTCACGGCGGCGATCAGGGCTTCGTCCTTGGCCGGAGCTTGCCAGTCCCATTCGGGCTTGCCAGCGTCCTTGACCAATTCGTGAATGGTGTTGATGACGGCCTGCATCTGCTCGTGGCCGTAAACCACACCGCCCAGCATGATTTCTTCGGAAAGCTGTTGGGCTTCCGATTCCACCATCAGCACGGCGTTTTCCGTACCGGCAACCACCAGGTCCAGCTTGGACGACTTCAGTTGCGAGGCGGTCGGGTTCAGGACGTATTGACCGTCGATGTAGCCCACGCGCGCGGCGCCGATCGGGCCGTTGAACGGGATGCCCGAAATGGCCAGCGCGGCCGAGGCGCCGATCATGGCGGCCATGTCGGGATCAATCTCGGGATTGACCGACAGCGTGTGGATGACGACCTGGACTTCGTTGTAGAAGTCTTCCGGGAACAGCGGACGCAGCGGACGATCGATCAGGCGCGAGGTCAGCGTTTCCTTTTCGGAGGGCTTGCCTTCACGCTTGAAGAACCCACCCGGGATACGGCCGGCGGCGTAGGTCTTCTCGATGTAGTCGACGGTCAGCGGGAAAAACGTCTGACCCGGCTTGGCCTTCTTGGAAGCCACAACGGTGGCCAGGACAACGGTGTCCTCGATCGACACCACAACGGCGCCGGAGGCCTGGCGAGCGATCTCGCCAGTTTCCAGGACGACCGTGTGCTGGCCGTACTGGAACGATTTTGTCACTTTGTTGAACATGACGATTATTCCTTACAAATGAAAAACCGTGGCCGCTGCGACAATACGTCGCACCGACCACGGTTATTGCGTCATGGGGAGCCAGCCCCGTCGATCACTTGCGCAGACCGAGTTTTTCGATCAGAGCGCGGTACGAATCGGGATTGCGGCCCTTGAGATAGTCGAGCAGCTTGCGGCGACGGCTGACCATACGCAGCAGACCGCGGCGCGAGTGATGGTCCTTCATGTGTTCTTTGAAGTGACCGGTCAGTTCGTTGATACGGGCGGTGAGCAGAGCCACCTGAACTTCGGGGGAGCCGGTATCGCCTTGAGCGCGTTGGAATTGCGCAACGATATCGGATTTCTTGATGTCAGCTACAGACATTGATGACCTCTTCGGACATGCGACAGGGCCGAGGTGCCCTGACGTGGTTTGGAAAAAATTTGCGTGAATTCCGGCGATAAGCGTTTTTGCTTTCTCACTGCTGCTTCAATAGCTGCCAGAATGGCCCACCACACACGGATTGCTCTGGGTTGGGGGTCACTCTGCAGCCGGACTGCCGGCGCAAAGCATCTTGCAAAATCAATACACTTGATAAAGCTCGGCGATTATAGCTGATTCGCTAGAATTACCCCACAGGTGGTTTTGGGGGGCCGGTACCGGCCTGCAGCGCCCGAGCGGCGCCCTTGAGGAGCAAACACATGTCTAAATATTTCAGACCCGCGCGTACGGTCCTGGCTTCCCTGGCGATCGCCAGCCTGGCGGCTTGCGCCAACATGACTCAGATCCCGCCCGGCACTTCCTACGGCGACGTGCTTACCCAATTCGGCCAGCCCAACTTCGAATGCCCCCAAGCCGGCGGGGGGCGCCGCGTCATCTGGACGCAACAGCCCATGGGCCAATACGCCTGGGGCACCAACGTCGGCACCGACGGCCGCGTGGGCCAGGTGCTGCCCCTGCTGACGGACGCGCACTTCAAAGTGCTGGAAACCGGCGACTGGGGACCGGACCGCGTGCGCTGCGAATTCGGGCCGCCCGCCCAAATCGATGTCACGGGCCTGGGCGAAAAGCGCGAAGTCGTGTGGTCGTACCGGTACAAGGAAAATGGCGTGTGGAATTCACTAATGTACGTCTACATGAGCCGCGACGGCAGCAAGGTGACGCACTTCCACCCTGGCCCCGACCCCATGTACGACGACGACAGATTCATGTGGCGCTGAACCCGCCATCAACAAAAAACCCGCCAATAATCGCTTGGCGGGTTTTTTTATGGGCTGCGCTTTGAAAAAAAGCAGCGATCAGCGGATCAGGACGAGTGGCCGCGGCGCTCTTGCGTCAGGCGGCGCGCCTTGTTCCAGCGCCAGCCCCACATGACCCAACCCGACAAGCCATACAGCACGAACAGCCCGAACAGCACGACCGGGGGGTCGCTGGACACGAACACGAATACGGCCACCACCAGCAAGATGCCCCAGAACGGCACGCTACGGCCCAGCGCAAAGCTCTTGCCGCTGAAGAACGGGGCGTTGGACACCATGGTGATGCCCGCGTACATGGTCAGCGTGAACGCCACCCAAGCCATCAAGCTGTCATGGATGGGAAGCTTATTGTCCACCGCCAGCCAGACAAAACCCGCCACCAGCGCGGCGGCGGCCGGGCTGGGCAGGCCTTGGAAATAACGTTTGTCGACGACGGCGATATTGGTATTGAACCGCGCCAGCCGCAACGCGGCACCTGCCACATAGACGAAGGCGGCCAGCCAACCCCAGCGGCCCAAATCGTTCAAGATCCATTCGTACATGACCAGCGCGGGCGCCACGCCGAACGACGTCATGTCGGACAAAGAGTCATATTGCTCGCCGAATGCCGACTGCGTGTTGGTCAGGCGAGCCACCCGGCCATCCATGCCATCCAGCACCATGGCCACGAAAATGGCGATGGCGGCAACTTCGAAGCGATCATTCATTGCCTGCACCACGGCATAGAACCCCGCGAACAGCGCAGCGGTGGTGAATGCGTTGGGCAGCAAGTAAATGCTTCGGTGGCGGTTCTCGGAATCGCGCATGGAAAAATTGGGCATAGTCTCAATAACTTACAACGGACTGTGAAAGGTTAACTCATATGGCCCCGCTTGCGGGACAGAGCAAGTGCCATGCCTGAGGAAAAGGCAATAAAAAACGGCATGCCCTTTGGAGGCATGCCGTCTTGTCGGACGGGGCGCGGGGCCAGCCCGCGCCGGGCGTCGATCAGTTCTTGGACTTGTCCACCAGCTTGTTGGCGGCGATCCAGGGCATCATGGCGCGCAGCTTGCCACCCACCTGCTCGATCTGCGATTCCGCATTGATGCGGCGGCGCGAAGTCAGCGTCGGGGCGCCAGCGGTGTTTTCCAGGATGAACTTCTTGGCGTATTCGCCAGTCTGGATGTCCGTCAGGCACTGGCGCATGGCCTTGCGGGTTTCGTCGGTGACGATCTTCGGGCCCGTTTCGTACTCGCCGAATTCGGCGTTGTTCGAAATCGAGTAGTTCATGTTGGCGATGCCGCCTTCATAGATCAGGTCAACGATCAGCTTCAGTTCGTGCAGGCATTCGAAGTACGCCATTTCGGGCGCGTAGCCGGCTTCCACCAGCGTGTCGAAACCAGCCTTGATCAGTTCGACGGTACCGCCGCACAGCACGGCTTGTTCGCCAAACAGGTCGGTTTCGGTTTCTTCGCGGAAGTTGGTTTCGATGATGCCGGCACGGCCGCCGCCGTTGGCGCTGGCGTACGACAGGGCCACGTCACGCGCGGCGCCCGACTTGTCCTGGTACACGGCCACCAGGTGGGGCACGCCGCCACCTTGCTTGTACGTGTTGCGCACCGTGTGGCCGGGGGCCTTCGGGGCGATCATGATGACGTCGATGTCTTCACGCGGCACGACCTGGCCGTAGTGAACGTTGAAGCCGTGAGCGAAAGCCAGGGCGGCGCCGGCCTTGATGTTGCCGTGCACTTCCTTGTTGTAGACCGAGGCGATGTTCTCGTCGGGCAGCAACATCATGACGATGTCGGCGGACTTGACGGCATCAGCCACTTCCTTGACTTCCAGGCCGGCGTTGGCGGCCTTGTTCCACGAAGCGCCGTCCTTGCGCAGGCCGACGATGACCTTCACGCCCGATTCATGCAGGTTCTGCGCGTGCGCGTGGCCTTGCGAGCCGTAGCCGATGATGGCAACCGTCTTGCCTTTGATGAGGGACAGATCGCAGTCTTTGTCGTAGAAAACTTTCATGGTTGTGCTCCAGATTCCAGTATTTGGATATTCGATTAATTCAGATGTAGGGTGTGGCTTGGCCTGGAAGGCCGGTCAAATCTTCAAAATCCGTTCACCGCGTCCGATGCCGGACACGCCGGTGCGTACGGTTTCAAGGATGGCACTGCGGTCCAGGGCCTCCAGGAAGGCCTGTACTTTTTCCTGCACCCCGGTCAATTCGATGGTGTAGGACTTGTCGGTCACGTCGATGATGCGGCCACGGAAAATATCCGCCATGCGCTTCATCTCTTCGCGTTCCTTGCCCACGGCGCGCACCTTCACGAGCATCAGCTCGCGCTCGATGTGGGCGCCTTCGGTCAGGTCGACCACTTTAACGACATCCACCAGGCGGTTCAGGTGCTTGGTGATCTGTTCGATGACTTCATCGGAACCCGTCGTCACGATGGTCATGCGCGACAGCGTGGAATCCTCGGTGGGCGCCACGGTCAGGGTTTCAATGTTGTAGCCCCGCGCGGAAAACAGACCCACCACGCGCGACAGCGCGCCGGGTTCGTTTTCGAGGAGGACGGAAATCACGTGCTTCATGGTGGCCTCCTTACAGGTCTTCAGAGCCAAGCAGCATTTCGGTCAGCCCACGGCCAGCCTTGACCATCGGCCACACGTTTTCGGTGCGGTCGGTGATGAAGTCCAGAAAGACCAGGCGTTCCTTGTGCTTGCCGAAGGCTTCGCGCAGCGCGGGTTCGACATCCGCCGGACGCTCGATACGCAGGCCCACGTGGCCATAGGCCTCGGCCACCTTGACGAAGTCGGGCAGCGAATCCATGTAGGACTCGGAATAGCGCGAGCCGTAATCGATCTGCTGCCATTGCCGGACCATGCCCAGGAAACGGTTGTTCAGGCAGACGATCTTGGGCGTCAGGCGGTATTGATGGCAGGTCGACAGTTCCTGGATGTTCATCTGGATCGACGCTTCGCCGGTGATAACGGCGACGTCGTGCCCAGGGTTGGCCATCTGCACGCCCATCGCGTACGGCAGCCCAACACCCATGGTGCCCAGGCCGCCGGAATTGATCCAGCGGCGCGGCTTGTCGAACTTGTAGTACTGGGCCGCCCACATCTGGTGCTGGCCCACGTCGGACGTCACGAAGGCGTCGCCGCCCGTCACTTCCCAGAGCTTTTCCACCACATACTGCGGCTTGATGACTTCGTCCGAGTTGGCGAACTTCAGGCATTCCTTGCCGCGCCAGGTCTCGACCTGCTCCCACCACTTGGTGATGGACGCGGGCTTGTGCTCGGCGGCCGCCACTTCGTACTGGGCGGACAGGTCGGCCAGCACATCCTTGACGTTGCCGACGATCGGGACGTCAACGCGCACGCGCTTGGAGATCGACGACGGATCGATATCAATATGGATGATCTTGCGGGCGTTCTGCGCGAAGTGCTTGGGGTTGCCGATCACGCGGTCATCGAAACGAGCGCCGATGGCCAGCAGCACGTCACAGTGCTGCATCGCCATATTGGCTTCGTAGGTGCCGTGCATGCCGGGCATGCCCACGAACTGGCCGCTGCTGGCCGGGTAGCCGCCCAGACCCATCAGGGTGCTGGTGCACGGCGCGCCCAGTTGCGACACCAGCTTGTTGAGCTCGGGCGCGGCGTTCGACAGGATGACCCCGCCGCCGGTGTAGATCATTGGTCGCTCGGCGGCCAGCAGCATCTGCACGGCTTTCTTGATTTGCCCCTGGTGGCCCTTGTTGACGGGCGCGTAGGAACGCATCGAGATCTCGCCCTTGGGCGGCGTGTACTTGCACTGCGCGACGGTGATGTCCTTGGGGATATCGACCAGCACCGGGCCGGGGCGGCCCGTGCGCGCGATGTAGAACGCGCGGCGCATGGTTTCAGCCAGGTCCTTGACGTCACGCACCAGGAAGTTGTGCTTGACGCAGGGGCGCGTGATGCCGACGGTGTCGCATTCCTGGAACGCATCTTCGCCGATGGCCGCAGTGGGCACTTGCCCGCTGATGATGACCATGGGGATGGAATCCATATAGGCGGTGGCGATGCCGGTGACGGCATTGGTCACGCCCGGGCCACTGGTCACGAGGCAGACGCCAACCTTTTGCGACGAGCGCGAATAGGCATCGGCGGCGTGCACGGCGGCTTGCTCGTGACGAACCAGGATATGCTGAAATTTGTCTTGCTTGAAGATCGCGTCGTAGATGTAAAGCACTGCGCCGCCGGGGTAGCCGAAAACGTGTTCCACGCCCTCATCGGCCAGGCAGCGCACGACGATATCGGCGCCATTCATTTCCATGTTTATTTCCTTTCAGTACCGGCCCTGCAACCCTGACTGCTGCTCGCCCGGATACGGCGGCAACGGAACCCATACCGGCTACGACAACATGATCCGGCGCTTAGCGGCTCACGGAGCCACGCCACCCGGACACCCTGCCGACCCGGCACACGCTCGACAGAACGCAGTGCAAACGCCCCTTGGGGACGCTGGAGGTCGAAATGGAAGCTTTGGCAACACACGCTTGTGGCGCGGCCAACAGCAAGTATCACTGCGGCAGGATGGCTGGGGAGGTGACCCGTACCATCCGCCTCAACGCGCCGGTATCGGATAGGCAGACCGGCGCAAGAGGTGGAATTTACCGCGTTGCGTCAAAGGTAGCAAATCGACGTGAAACGACCGTTGCGCGCGCGATGCAGCCGGTCTGACAGGGAAAGTCCTGTAACCATCTGACCCCAGAATGTATGCCCCCACGCTTCGCGCCCTCCGGGCGCTCTCTGCCCCCGAGGGGGCGCTTTCCCCTTGGGGCGGCCCGGCGGGGAAAGGGAGCCCCCACGCTTCGCACCCTCCGGGCGCTCACTGCCCCCCGAGGGGGCGCTTTCCCCTTGGGGCGGCCCGGCGGGGAAAGGAGCCCCCACGCTTCGCACCCTCCGGGCGCTCACTGCCCCCCGAGGGGGCGCTTTCCCCTTGGGGCGGCCCGGCGGGGAAAGGGAGCCCCCACGCTTCGCGCCCTCCGGGCGCTCTCTGCCCCCCGAGGGGGCGCTTTCCCCTTGGGGCGGCCCGGCGGGGAAAGGAGCCCCCACGCTTCGCGCCCTCCGGGCGCTCTCTGCCCCCCGAGGGGGCGCTTTCCCCTTGGGGCGGCCCGGCGGGGAAAGGGCCCTAAGCCTGGAGGGCATCTATATACTTGCCGCATCGCAAGATTAGGCCTCGTCCCATGGATTTGCGCATTGCCAGCATTCGCCGTTTCCTCTACAGCCACTACTTCTTCGGAGGGGTGCGCCAGGGGGTTGGCATGCTGTTGCCCGTGCTGGTGCTGGGCGGGCTGTTCGGCAACTACACCACCGGGCTGGTCGCGACCTTCGGTGCGCAGTGCCTGGCCATCATCGACCAACCGGGCGGGCCGCAGCGCCATCGCACCAATGAAATGCTGGGCGGGGCCGCGCTGGGCACCGTGACCGTCATCATCACGGGGCTGGCGTCCACCAATCCCATCCTGATCTGGCTGGTGGTGATTGCGCAGTGCTTCGTCTATTCGATGTTCACGGTGTTCGGCAAGCGCGGCGGGCTGATCGGCTTTGCCGGCCTGCTGCTGATGACCTTGACGATGCATTCGCCGCTACAGCCGCACGAAGTATTCGCGCACGCCGTCGCCACCTTGGGCGGCGCGCTTTTCTATGTAGTGTTCAGCCTGGGATTTTCGCGCCTGTTCTGGCTGCGCGAGGAACAGCAGGCCATGTCGGTGGCGCTGTTCGCCACCGCAGACTACGTGGCCGCCCGCGCCGCCTTCTATGACGAGACGGCCGACCTGGACGAAGCCTATCGCACCCTGATCCAACGCCAGTCCGTCATGACCGAAAAGCACCAGGCGGCGCGCGACATGGTGCTGCGCGCCCTGCCGCGCGGCAAGGGCGTGGGCGACCGTCAGCGCGTGATGATCTGGAACATGTTCGTCGACATGCTGCAACTGCTGGACACGCTGGTCGCCACACACACCGACTACGCCGCGCTGCGTCGCACGCTGGCGGGTAATGACTGCCTGATGTTCATGCGCGACGCGCTGGTGAAGATGTCGCTGGAACTCAACCGCATCGCGCTGGACGTGTCGCGCGGCCGCCAGGTGCAGTACCGCAGCAGCGCCAAGGCGGAACTGCGCGCCATCGAATACGAAATCGAACAGCTCAAGCAGCAAGGCCTGGGCGAGCGCGAACCCGAGATGCTGGCGCTGATCATCCAGGTGCTGCGCCGTCTGCGCAATTCGGCCCGCATCGTCGACCGCCTGGCCGACCACACGGCGGCATCGCCGGACGCCAAGCCCACCGACGTGCTGCGCATCAACAAGTCGTTGACGCGCTTTATCTCGCGCCAGGAATTCCGCTTCGGGCTGTTGACCAGCAACCTGCGGCTGGATTCCCCGCACTTCCGTTATGCGCTGCGCGTGACGGCGGCGGCGGCCATCGCCATGACCCTGGCCAGCCGCTGGCTGTCGCCGGAATTTTCCGCGCACAACTACTGGATCATGCTGACCATCGTCATCATCATGAAGCCCGGCTTTGCGCTGACGCGGCAGCGCAATGGCTGGCGCTTGGGCGGCACCTTGATCGGCTGCATTTGCGCGCTGCTGCTGTTCAACCTGACCGACAGCCCCGAGATCCTGTTCGCCGTGCTGCTGGGCGCCTGCATCATGGGCAACAGCCTGGTGCAACTGAACTACATGGCCAGCGCCATTTTCAACACGCTCTTCGTGGTGCTGGTGTTCCACTTCGTGTCGCCGGGCACCGTGTCGATGTCCGTAATTGGCGAACGCGCCATCGACACGCTGCTGGGCTGCGCGCTGGCGCTGATCTGCAGCTACATCCTGCCGTGGTGGGAAGCACGCTATCTGAAGCCGCTGGCCGCCGCCGCCACCCGCGCCAACCGGGAATACTTGCTGGCCGGGCTGCGCTACGTTGAAGCCATGCAAACGCACGCGGGGCCAGCCACGAATGCCGGCGCAAATGCGGACACGACTGCGGGCACGAATACGGCCACGACTGCAGCCGCGACTGCAGCCCCAAGCGCCGCAACGAACGCCTCCGCCACCGACACCCCCGCCGTCATCGATGCCGACCTGGCCTGGCGCCTGGCGCGCAAGAACGTGCACATTGCATTCAGCAATTTTGCCGAAGCGTTCTACCGCATGATGAGCGAACCCAAATCGCACCAGCTCAGCGTGCCGGAATTGAACAACCTGCTGATCCAGAACCATGTGCTGGCCTCGCAGATCACGGCGGCGATACCCATTCTGGCGGCGCTACCCAAGACGCCCGAAGCAGTACAGTTGGCGCTGAACGGCATGGTCGACCTGCTGGACGAAAAGCGCCCCCAGATCGCCACGACCCTGCCCACGCAGTTCGACACGGCCGGCGAACAGGCGGCATTGGCGTATCCGTTGAAGCAGATGCTGAAGGCAGCGCACATGATTCGCCAGGAACTGCAAGCGCTGGCCGACCCCACGCATGCCCCGCCGGTAGCGGCGGCAGCGTGAATGATGCGGTTGGATAGGTAGGATGGGTGCAGCGCGGGTTGGCGCCGGCAAGAACCTACCGCCGATCGCGCGCGAGACCCATCAGACACCCGCGAGCTTGTGGCTGATCCTGTTAAGAATTCAGCGCTGCTTGATGGGTTCGCGCGTTGAGCGATTTCTTTCTTTTTTAAACGGTCTCGCGCCACACCCATCCTACGATCGTGCCGGTTTGCCCGGAACGTAGGATGGGTGCAGCGCGCGCTGGCTCCGGCAAGAACCCCGCCGCCAATCGCGCGAAACCCATCACAATCGCACCAGATCGCCGCAAAAACGTAGGATGGGTGCAGCGCGTGCTGGCCCCGGCAAGAGCCCCGCCGCCCATCGCGCGGAACCCATCACGACCACACCAGATCGCCGCGACACGTAGGATGGGTGCAGCGCGCGCTGGCCCCGGCAAGAACCCCGCCGCCCATCGCGCGAAACCCATCACAACCGCACCAGATCGCCGCAAAACGTAGGATGGGCGCAGCGCGCGTTGGCCACGGCCAAGAAACACACCGCCAATCGCGCGGAACCCATCACGATCGCACCAGATCGCCGCGACACGTAGGATGGGTGCAGCGCGCGCTGGCCCCGGCAAGAACCCACCGCCAATCGCGCGAAACCCATCACAATCACCCCACCTTGCGACGAAACACCAGTTTGTCTTCCGTTGAAACAGATGCGTCGTAGGCGTAGCCTTCCAGGTCAAAGCCGTGCAAGCCTTCCGGCTTGGCAACCTTATGCTGGATGGCATAGCGCGCCATCAGCCCGCGCGCGCGCTTGGCGTGGAAGCTGATGATTTTCCAGGCGCCGTTCTTCCAGTCCTGGAACACGCATTGCACCACTCGCGCCTTCAGCGTTTTCAAATCAACCGACTTGAAATATTCCTCGGACGCCAGGTTGACGATCACCGGCGACTTCTTGCCCTCCTGACGCTCATTCAGGTAATCGGCAATCGTCGACCCCCAATACTCATACAGGTTCTTGCCCTTGGACGTTTCCAGACGTGTGCCCATTTCCAGGCGATACGGCTGCATCAGATCCAGCGGGCGCAGCACGCCGTACAAACCACTGAGGATGGCCACGTGCTCTTGCGCCCAATCCAGTTGCTTGGCCGACAGGCTGGACGCATCCAGCCCTTCGTACACATCGCCATTGAACGCCAACACCGCCTGGCGTGAATTCGCCTGGGTGAAGCTGCGCTTCCAATGCGCGTAACGCTGCGCATTCAGCTCAGACAGCGCCGGGCTCAGGCTCATCAAGTCAGCGATGTCTTCTGCCGACTTTGTCTTCAACACCTTGATCAGGCCGGCGGCCTGATCCACGAACAGCGGCTGGGTGTGCATCTCGATATGCAGGGGCGAGTCGTAGTCCAGCTTCTTGGCGGGGGAAAGCAAAAACAACATTCCAGAGTTCCTCTATTAACGCGCCGTCCAGCCGCCATCGACCGAAACCGACGTGCCGGTAATTTGCGCCGCGGCGTCGGATGCCAGGAACACGGCGGTGCCGCCGAGTTGTTCCGGGGTGACGAATTGCAGCGACGGCTGCTTTTCGCTGAGCAGTTCGCGCGCGGCGGTTTCCTGGTCAACGCCGTTCTTCTCAGCCAGCGCGGTGATCTGTTTTTCCACCAGCGGCGTGCGGACCCAGCCCGGGCAGATGGCGTTGGCGGTGATGCCCTGCCCGGCCGTTTCCAGCGCCGTGACCTTGGTGAACCCCACCACGCCATGCTTGGCCGCCACATAGGCCGACTTGTTGGCCGAGGCCACCAGGCCATGCGCCGACGCAATGTTGATGATGCGGCCAAAGCCCTGCTTCTTCATGTGCGGCAGCGCGGCCGCCGTGCCATGGAACACGGCCGACAGGTTCAGCGCCAGAATCGCGTCCCACTTTTCAACCGGAAAGTCCTCGATCAGCGCGGTGTGCTGGATGCCGGCGTTGTTGACCAGGATGTCGATGCGGCCCAACTGGCGCACCGCGTTGTCGACCAGGCCACGCACCGCATCGCCCTTGGACAGGTCGGCGCCGTCGTAGATCACCTTCACGCCGTACTTCTCGGCCAAACCCGCACGTTCCTTTTCGATCGCGGCGGCGTCGCCAAAACCATTCAGGACGATATCAGCGCCTTGCTGGGCGAAGGCGGTGGCGATCCCCAGGCCGATACCGCTGGTGGAACCGGTGACAAGGGCAACTTTTCCTTTGAGCATGTGCATTCTCCTGTGGTCTGGCATAGGGACGAAAAGCGAAACGAGGACAAGTGTAGCCGCCCGCGCAGACGGCAATCATGCCATGACCCCACGGCTGGCGGGGTCAAGCGGATGGAGGTTTGTCGGACGAATCCGACCCTCGCCCCGCATCGGCGGCCGAAGGCAGATCCGCCATGCCGCCACGGTTTTCCGGCACGCGCTCCAGCAGCTTGATCAGCACCGGCACCACGCCCATGGATATGGCGACCACCACCGACAGCACGTCGCGCTGTTCCAGGCTGACCAAGTGGTTGTCCCAGGCTTCATTGAAAATGGCGAAGCTGAATTCCCCGCCTTGGGCCAGCACCATGGCGAACAGCAGCCGGTGGTAGCGCGGCAAGCCCATGAACCGCGCGAAGCCATAGAGGACCAGGGCTTTGATCGCCAGCAAGGCGGCAACGCAGCCGATGATGAACGTCCAGTGATCAGCCACCACCTTCAGGTTCACGGACATGCCGATCGCCAGGAAGAACAGGCCCAGCAATAAGCCCTTGAACGGGTCGATGGCCTTTTCCAGGTCGTGCCGGTAGCGGGATTCCGCCATCAACACCCCGACCAGAAAGCCGCCCAAGCCCGCAGACAAACCCGCATAGTCGAACAATTGCGCGGCGCCCACCACCATCAGCAATGCCGCCGCCGTGAACAGTTCATTCAATTGCGCCTTGGCGGCCCAGCCCAGCAGCCGCAGCCGGTAGGCCAACGCCACCACCGCCACGGCGATCAGCGCTTCCTTGAACGACGGGGCCGACGTACCGTCAGACCCCAGCAAGCCCGCCGCCACCAGCATCGGAATGGCCGCCATGTCCTGAAACAGCAACACGCCCAAGGCCGAACGGCCCAGCGGCGTGCGGGTCAAGCTGCGCTCATCCAGCAGCCGCAACGCCACCGCCGTCGACGACAAGGCAAGCGACAGCCCGCACAACACCGCCGCCTGCCACTCCATCCCGGCCAGATGCCTGAGCGCCGCGCCGAAAACCAGCCCCAGCAGCAACCCGCAGACCAGCATTTGCAAGCTTCCCAGCAGGAAGACCTCGCTGCGCATCGCCCATAGGCGCCTGGGCGACAGCTCAAGCCCGATGATGAACAGCATCATCACCACGCCCCATTGCGACACGTTGATCATGGTGTCGACATTGGTCACCAGCTTCAGGCAAGACGGCCCGATCAGCACGCCCGCAATCAGATAACCCGGAATGGCGCCCAGCCCAAGCCGTTGCGTAATGGGCACGCACAGCACAGCGGCAAGCAAGAGGATAAGAATCAGGTCCATGAAACGGGATGCCGCCTTGGGTAGGGTGTAGGCCTGGGCGCGCGATGCCCGGATGGGCGAATTCTGGACAAAGATCGGCGCCGCCGGAAGTGCGCGATGCACCCTTTCAAGGATTTTTTTCGACCCCCTTTACACACAGGAAAAAATTCCTGTAGAATTGCGGGCTTCGCTGCTCCAACAACGAAGATCCTTCCGACCAGGGATCTTGAAGTGAAAACGAAACGTGAAGGGAAATCCTCAAAAAGGAACCCTTCAAATAAGTGATCACCGTTTTGGAACCCAGCCACGGAGAGGTGGCAGAGTGGTCGAATGTACCTGACTCGAAATCAGGCGTACGGTATCCCCGTACCGTGGGTTCGAATCCCACCCTCTCCGCCAAGTATTTATTTCGGTGAATTCATCGAAATCCAAAAAAGCCCGCGCTCCCATGGAGATGCGGGCTTTTTTCCGTCCAGCGTGTCACGGCGTAAAATGGCGCATTCATTGATCACAGGACTAGCCATGATTGCAGAGCAGGAAGTCGTTGCCCGCCGCGTCATCGTGAACAGCGCACTGGCCAGCCAACGCATGGAAGGCCTGGAACCGGACGCGCAGGTTATCAAAGACGCCGAGCTGTGGGCGTCGGGCGAAAAATCCCTTGATGACGCTATTGCCGAATACAAGGCGCGGCTCGGTCTGAATCAGCCCGTAAGATGAAATACACGGGGCAGGACGGAGACCCGTACCTGGACAAAGGCACGGGCATACTCCGCAACCTTCTGGGTATCCAAGATCAGGCTGCACTCGACAAGGCCGAGTCCAGCCTGTCTTTTTTGCAGGCCGCCAAGTTGCGTGAGCAGCCCGTCGCCGGCAAGTTCGATTTGGAGCACAACGCTGGCTACGACATCGATTGGACTGGCATTAGCCAAGCTGAAATGATCCGGGCGTCAATCGACGCCTACAACGGCAATGCGGATAGCCTCGCGCGGCTCATTCGGCAAGGCATCCACTGCTGACAGGCGTCACATCAAGCCCGAAGGGCCACAGCCCCCGTCATTGCCAAGGCTCGACCACCAGCCCCCCGCTCCATCGCCACCGCCCCTCCACCCAGCAGCTTGAACGCACTGACCGCGCGCGTCAGGTCGGCGGCCTGATCCTGCATGGACCCGGCCGCGGCGGCGGCCTCTTCCACCAGCGCCGCGTTCTGCTGCGTTACCTCGTCCATTTGCGACACCGCCCGGTTGACCTGTTCAATGCCGTCGGCCTGCTCGGCGGATGCCGCCGCAATTTCGCCCATGATGTCCGTCACGCGCTGCACCGAGCTGACGATTTCCTGCATCGTCGTGCCTGCTCGCTCGGCGCTGATCGAGCCCTGGCTGATCTTTTGCACCGTGTCTTCGATCAGCGACTTGATTTCCTTGGCAGCCTGCGCGCTGCGTTGCGCCAGTGTGCGGACTTCGGCCGCTACCACCGCGAAACCCTTGCCCTGCTCGCCTGCCCGCGCGGCTTCCACCGCGGCGTTCAGCGCCAGGATGTTGGTCTGGAAGGCAATGCCATCGATCACCGACACGATGTCGGCGATCTTGACCGAGCTCGACGAAATCGCGCTCATGGTGCTGACCACCTCGGACACCGTCGCGCCGCCTCGGGATGCGGTCTCGGACGCGGTGGCCGCCAACTGGTTCGCCTGGCGCGCGCTGTCGGCATTCTGCTTCACCGTGGACGACAGTTGTTCCATCGATGCCGCGGTTTCCTCCAGGGATGCGGCCTGCTGCTCGGTGCGCGAGGACAGGTCGGTGTTGCCCGCTGCGATCTCGCCCGACGCGGACGCCATGCTGTCCACGCCGGTCCGGATGTGGGCGATGGTGCCCGCCAGGTTGGCGTTCATGGACGCCAGGGCCTGCATCAACTGGCCGATCTCGTCGCGCGATGTCACGGTAACGGTGCTGGTCAGGTCATTGGCGGCCACGGTGCGCGCCACGCGCACGGCGGCCGACAGCGGGCGGGTAATGCCGCGCGTCAGCAACACGGCCAGCAGCAAGCCGCTGATCA
Organism: Achromobacter spanius; assembly: GCF_002812705.1. Lineage (NCBI taxonomy): Bacteria > Pseudomonadati > Pseudomonadota > Betaproteobacteria > Burkholderiales > Alcaligenaceae > Achromobacter > Achromobacter spanius. Next base: position 25,758 of record NZ_CP025030.1, read on the forward strand.
GCGCCACCGAGCCGATGACGATCATCCAGAAATTGGCCGTGCGATAAGCGCTTTGGATGTCGGCCGCGCGCGCATCAATCTCGGCCCGCTGCAAGGCGGACAGCTTGGTGATCTGGTCAATGAACTGGCGCGTGGCCGGCAGGAATTCCTGGGTGAAGACGCGGTTGGCCGCATCCACGTCGCCGCTCTGCTTGGCCTTGAAGATGGCGTCGCGCGTGCGCAGGTAATCGCCTCGGGACTTGCCGATGCCTTGCCACAACGTCGTTTCCTCGGGCGTCTGTATCAGTGGCTCGATCTGCTTTTGCAAGGCGGAAGAATTCCGCGTGGACGCGGCGGCCTCTTCCGTGAAGAACGCCGCCAGGCTCGCGTCGGTGCTTTTTGCAATGGCGGTGGTGCGGGTGACGCCGGCCTGGATATTGCGGGCCCAATCGCTGATCCAGCGCTCCTTGATCAGCGAACGCTGGGTCACGGTTTCAACCGATTCATTGATGTTGGCCAGGCTGACCAGCCCAACCAGGCACATGATGATGATCATGGCCAGCAAAATGCCGAATCCCCCCGCCAGGCGGGTTCCAAGTTTCAGATTATTCATGCCGCGTCCAGCCATCCAGACAGGCGCGCGAATGCGGATTCGGCAGTTGCGTGCGGCCGCGCAAACCGCCGCCCACGCAAGCCAGACGCCCGCCAGCCCCTGGATGGATCTGCCCCCAAATATGGTGTTCAAAGATGATGAAAGTGCCAGCGGAGAAGTCGTGAACCGAGGGTTCTCGCAGTGGTCGAGCAGATGCTAGCAGCGGCGATTTTCACCGCAATCAAGGAACTGAAGAACGAATTGGCACAAGCTCGTCCCTTTGCAAAATCGGGTCCGGACCGCAGGATTGTGCACGCCACATCGCCGCAAAATAGACTGCGCGCGCTGTCGCCCCTCTCTTAATGCAGCAGGGGCTGAGCCAGCTCGCGAAGCCGGCGCTTGTCTTCATCCAGGCCCAGAGCATTCTCTGCGTATCCGAGCAAGCGCGCGGCATGCCGGGAAGCGGCCGGCTTGAATAGCGTCGGGTTGATCTCCGCCAGGCTCAACAGCGCCTTGGTCATGCGCATGTCCACTTCCAGCAAGCCCGCGCCGTCTCGGGCGATAGGGCCGAAAAAGTCGTCGAACAAATCGTCCACATCCAGACCTTGCACATAGACCCGCTGGCAGTCGGGTTCGGCCTCCAATTGCGACGAAGGGGGCTGCCCCCAGCAGGTCAGGCTTCTTACGCCCCTGCCGATGACGTCAATGGCCGTTCCGGGGTCATTGACGGCAGGCGACAAGGCGCGGGACGCAATTTCGGAAAGCACCGACAAGCCAAAGCGGGGGTCGTTCTCGAACGTGCGATGCGTGCCTAGGGTGATGGCGCCAAGAATTTCCTCGTTGGGCGCGTGGAGCGTGGCGGACGCGCTGCTAGATTCGGGCACAATCCACGCCAGCACCATGCCGACATGGGCAAAGGCGCCCGGCAGAACATCCAGATAAATCAAGGCCTGATGTTCCCGCGCGACCTCGCCCAAGGCCTGCACGTCGATGTGCTGGACGTAGCCCGTCTGGTCACTTGCCACGGCCAGCGCCGACGCGGGGGGCACGCCGGATGCCGGATAAGGGGTGCCGCCCAGACAAGGCCACTGAACGCGGTGCCGGATAGCGTCGATGGTCGCGGTTTCAACGCGGTCGATGGTTTCGCCGACCCGGCCGAGCTTTGACAGGTGATCGATCCAGCGCAACAGCGTGTAGACGATCAGGATCACCACCGCGATCGTCACCGCGAACAGCAAGACCCGCCCTTGCGCGCCATAGGCGCCCGTGCTCAGCGCGATGATGCCCACCAAGCTGAACAGAAACGAGCCGATGAAGGTCGCCAAGGCGTTCTGCGTGGTGGTGTCCTGCATCACAAGGGTGGTTGCGCGCGGCGTTACCCCGCTGCTTGCCGCGCCGTAGGCCGCCACCATGGTGCTGAGCGAAAAGGTGGTCACCGCCAGCATGCTGGACGCAATGATGCCCAGGATCTTGTCCACCGCATCGGCGCCAATGCGGGCGGGCAGGGTCTCAGGAATGGCGCCCTTGAATATGACGGCAAGCAAGGCGGTCGCCACGCCCAGCAGCGAGAAAAGACTGGCCCTGAACCACAGGCGCCTGGTCAATTGCTTAAGCGCCCAGCGCCAACGAGCAACCATCTTTTCTCCTTTCTGTGATGCGGCTAGGGTCCAGTAGGCCGCGCCAACTGGAACAAATCCGTGCTGCGAGCGTACCACCCGCTGCCATGCATGCGCGCCACCAAGCCCATCTCGGCCGTGTTCACATAGCCGCGTTCCGCGTCCTGCACATAGGCATCGGCCACGTGCGCGCCGAGCACCCTGCCTATCACGACGACCTGGCGCGGGCCGGTCACGATGGTGGCCTGGCTGACGCATTCGAGCGACACGGGGCTGCCTTGGATCAAGGGCGGGCGCACATGCGCGGCGGGCAGCGCGGTCAGGCCCGCCTTGCTCAGCTCATCCACCCCTGGCGGATAGTCCGCGCAGGTTTGGTTCATTTGCTGCATCAGGGCTTCGGGCACAAGGTTCACCACGAACTCGCCGTTTTCGATGATGTTGGCGCTGGTGTCTTTCAGTTCACCGTTTGCGCGGCGCATCAGGCCGATGGCGACGGTGGGCGGCTGGTGCCCCATGACGTTGAAAAAGCTGAACGGCGCCGCGTTGACGCAGCCGTCGCCCGATATCGTGGTGACCCACGCAATCGGGCGGGGGGTGACGGTCGAGGTCAGCAGCTTGTAGACCGTCTGCGAAGGCAAGGCGCTGAAATCAAAATGCATGTTTCAAGACTCCTGCGCGCCGCCCGCGTTGGCGGTAGACACGGCGGACACTGCGGAAACGGCCCGCTTTTCGCGGGTGTCGACCTGAAGCTGGAACACGTCGGGCCGCGCATAGTGGCCGGACACGTCAAAGTCGTACTTGCCGCGCAGGATCTGGTTGGGGTTGATGTCGGCGTACAGAATGGTCTCGTCGGAAAAATCCGGGCCGGCCAGCACTTCGCCCAAGGGGTCGATGATGGCGCTGCCGCCCCGCATCAACACCGTGTCGGGTGCGTTGCCCAGCGAGCATTCGAAGTCTTCCGGATACGCATCGCGGCGCAGGTGCTGGCAGGCGGTCAGCACATAGCAGCGGCCTTCCAGCGCAATGTGGCGCATGCTGGGAATCCAGCTATCGCGGTCATCCGCCGTGGGCGCGCAATACAAGGCCACGCCCTGGCTGTACATGTACATGCGCAACATGGGCATGTAGTTTTCCCAGCAGATGACGGCGCCTATCTTGCCGTAGGGCGTATCGAAGACGGGCATGGTCGAGCCGTCGCCGAAGCCCCAGATCAGCCGTTCGCCCGCCGTCGGCATCAGCTTGCGGTGCTTGCCGACCAGGCCTTCCCGGCCATTGAAATACAGCACGGTGCAATACAGCGTGCCGCCGTCGGCTTCGATGCAGCCCATGACGACGAAGCTGTCGGTATCGGCGGCGGCCTGCGCCACGATGCCGACCTCTTCGCCATCCAGCCGCACGGCCTGCCGGTGATAGCTGGCGAAGGCGTCGCGGCCTTCGGGCTTGCGCACGCCGATGGGCGCGCCAAAGGAATTGCCCTTGGGATAGCCACCCAGGAAGGCTTCCGGAAACACCAGCACCCGGGCGCCCTGCTCGGCGGCCTGCCGGATCAGCGACGCGGCCTTGTTGGCGCAGGCGACGCTGTCGGTCGGGATGGACGCCGCCTGGATGACGGCGGCCTTGAAACTCGCTTGCACGGACATGTTTCTCCTCGCTTTTTTAGTGGATGGGGTCTTCGTCGATGGCCTTGGCGCGGGTGTTCGGCAGGAACAAGCTGCCGATGATGCCCACCACCACCATCACGACGACCGGATACATCAAACCGCCAAAGATATTGCCGCTGGCCTGCGCCAGGTAGGTGGCGGTAAAGGGCACGATGCCGCCGAAGATGCCCGCGCCGATGTGGTACGGGAAGGATAGCGCGGTGTAGCGGATGCGGGCCGGGAACAGTTCAACCAGGTAGGACGCCACTGGTCCATAGACCATCGCGACCACGGCGGTCATCAGCACCAGGATCAGGATGATGGTGGCGCGGTCGACGCGGGCCGGGTCGGCGCGGTCCGGGTAGCCGGCCGCGCTCAAGGCCTGGGCATAGCCCGCGCGATCGAAGCCGTTGACGGTGACGCCGCCCACGCTCATGGCAATGGTCTGGTCCGGCAGCGGCGCGGCGTATTCAAAGTTGATGCCCTTGCCGACCAGGAATTTCTTGGCCTGCACGCACACCTTCTTGTGGTCGGCATGGCTGCCGACCATCGCGGCCTGCAAGCCGAAGTCGCACGCGCCGCCGCTGGTGTCGGCATGCACGCGGACCGGCGTGCTCTGCATGGCTTGGGCCAGCGCCGGGTTGCCGGCTTTCAGCAGCACCTCGAACATCGAGTGGTAGCCGATGGCGGCAATGAACAGGCCTGCCATCATGATCCATTTGCGGCCGATGCGGTCGGACAGCCAGCCGAACAGCACGAACGTGGGCGCGCCGATGATGAAGCCGATCAGGATCAGCGTGTAGACGCTGGTCTGATCCAACTGCACGGCTTGCTGCAGGAAGATCATCACGTAAAACTGGCCCGTGAAGTAGGTGGCGCCCTGGCCGGCGGTGACGCCGATCAGCGCCAGCAGCACCAGGCGCAGGCTGGACCATTGGCCGAACGTTTCCTTGATGGGATTCTTCGACAGGCGGTTCTGCTGCTTCATGCGCGTGAAGACGGGCGATTCATGCAGCTTGGCGCGCACGTAGATCGAAATCGCCAGCATCACGATCGACAGGATGAACGGCAGGCGCCATCCCCATTGGCGGAAGTCCTCGGCGCTCATCGCTGCCTGGGTGCACAGGATGACAACCAGCGACAGGATCAGGCCGGCCGACGAGGTGATCTGGATCCATCCGGTCAACAAGCCACGGCGCTTGGGCTCGCAATGCTCGGCCACATAGATCACCGCGCCGCCGTACTCGCCGCCCACGGCCAGGCCCTGCACGACGCGCAGCGTCAACAGCAGGATCCACGACAAATGGCCGGCCGACTCATAGGTGGGCAGGCAGCCGATCAGCACGGTGGCCCCGCCCATCATCACGACCGTGATCAGGAAGGTGTACTTGCGGCCCCACTTGTCACCCAGGTAGCCGAACATCACGGCGCCCAAGGGGCGAATGATGAAACCCACCGCCAGTGCGCCCAAGGCGGCCAGCAATGCCACCGTGGGGTTGTCCTGCGGAAACAGCACCTGGCTCATGAACACCGCCAGGGTCCCGTAGATGAAGAAGTCGTACCACTCGAACAGGGTGCCCAAGGTGGACGCCACCACTACCTGGCGTTCCTCTTTCCTGCTTAGCGTCGGCGCGTCGCCGATCCGCCCCACTGCTGCCACGTTTGCTTCCATGCTTGCTTTCCCCTGTGTTTTTAGATTGATACTGCTGTATGCATTAACTATTATCAAACTTAAAACCGGCCCGGACAAAGCTGGGGGAAACCCGAAACCGGGTCCGGCAGGGTGCCGCAAGCGCCTGCAAGCCGCTGCTACACTGCCGCCAAACACACACTGGAGGCAGCAATGGCAAGGCCCGCCGGCAAGGTAGAAAAGAACACGGAAAAGACGCCGACCGCAGCGCGCAGGGGGATTCAGTCGATTGAAGTGGGCTTCCGAATCCTGGACCTGATCCGCAAGACGGGCCGGCCGCTACCGCTGAAGGAAATTGCCGACGCCTGTGAGCTGACCGTGCCCAACGTGCACTACTACCTGGTCAGTTTTCAGAAGGTGGGCGTGGTGCAGCAGCACGCGGACACGGGCCACTACGGCCTGGGCCCCTACGCGCTGCGGCTGGGGCTGGCGGCCTTGGAGCAGTTCGATGTGTTCACCACAGCGCGGCCCATCATGGCCGAGGTGGCGGCGGTGACCGGGCATACCGTGTTCCTGGGGGTGTGGGGCAACAAGGGGCCGACCATTGTGTATCGGGTGGAAGGCAGCCGCAGCCGGCCCTTGCTGGAATTGCGCGTGGGCACGGTGATGCCGCTGCTGTCGTCGGCGTTGGGCCGCAACTTCCTGGCGCACTTGCCGGACGCCCTGACCCGCGACCTGCTGGAGCGCGAGATGGCGTCATCCATACCCGAAAGCCAGGGCGGCGCGCCCGGCAATTCCTATACGGCGAAAGACGTGCAGGCCATCCGCGACGAGGTGCAAAAGCACCACATCAGCCGCTGCCGCCATGCGCTGCTACCGCATTTCACGTCGCTGTCCGCGCCCATCTTCGACATGCTGGGCGAGATGACGGCGGCCATCACCTTGATGGGACCGGTGGGCGCCATCGACGACGACCTGGATTCCGACACCGCGCGCCTGCTGCGTGAAAAAGCGCGGTCGATCTCGGCGATGGCGGGGTGGGAAGGGTCGGAGCCGAACACGGCCCCGGCCGCAGGCTAAAGCGCGTCGCGTCCGGCGGGCGATGGCGGTTCGGGCCGCCCGTGCTCGGCGCTGCTGGGCTGCCGGACAACGACCGCGCGCGCCGCACGCATCAGCTTTCCACGATGATCTTCGCGTCTTTGATGGTCTTGGCGTACTTGCGCTGTTCCTGGACCATGAAGTCGGCAAAGCGCTGCACGCTGCCGCCGCCATCTTCCGCGCCCACTTGCGCCAGCTTTTCCTGCACGTCCGCCATCGCCAGGACCCGATCGATATCGCGGTTCATGCGCTGGACCATGGCGTCGGGCATCTTGCCGGGGCCTACCATGCCGAACCAGATGCTGGCCTCGAAGCCCGGATAGCCTTGTTCCGCCACCGTCGGCACAGTGGGGTGGCTTATCGAGCGCTGCTGCAAGGTCTGCGCCAACGCGATCACCTTGCCGGACTGCACCAATGGCGTGGCCGTCGTCATGCCTTCAAAGCAGTACTGCACATGGCCGCCCAACAAATCGTTCATCAGCGGCGCCGACCCCTTGTACGGCACATGCAGCACGTCGATGCCGGCGCGTGCCTTGAAAATTTCCAGTGCCAGATGCTGGGCCGACCCCGCCCCCGCCGACCCGAACACGATTTTTCCGGGTTGCGCGCGGCACAGCTTGACCAAGTCAGGCAGCGTCTTGGCGGGTTGCGACGCGCCGCCGATCAGGATGGTGGGCGTCTTGCCCACCAAGGCGATGGGCGAGAAATCTCGGTCCACCGAATAGGCCAGCTTGGGCTGCAAGCCCGGCGCAATGCCGTGGCTGTTCACATGCGCCATCAGCAGCGTGTTGCCATCGTTGGGCTGGCGCGCCACCTGTTCGGCCGCGATGACGCCCGCCGCCCCGGCGCGGTTTTCCACGATGACGGGAATGTTCCACATCACGCCCAGCTTTTGCCCCAACAAGCGCGCCAGCACGTCGGTGCCGCCGCCCGCCGGAAAGCCCACCACGATCTTCACCGGACCCGACGGCATGTCCTGCTGCGCCCGCGCCGCGTTGGGCAGCACAAGCGCCGCCCCCAGCGCCGCGGCGCCGGTCATGAATTGCCTGCGTTGCATGCTTGTCTCCTCGCGCCGGCCTCGAAGGCCGGCTGCTTGTTTTGAAAAGGCGCCGCCTGGTGGCGGTGGCGTTCAACGACTGATGCGGACCCACTTGCCAAACTTTTCAACCATGCGCTCTTCGAAGCCGAAGCCCAGCCCCGGCTCTTGATGCAAGACCACGCGGCCCAGCTTGTGAGTCAGTTGCCGATCGATCAGCTTGCGGAAATTCAACACCTGGTCGTCCCAGAAGAATTCGACGTAGCGCGCGTTCGGCGTCGCCGCGACCAGCGGCGCGTGCACGTCGTGGAACCAATGCGGGCAGACCACCACGCCATAGCTGGCGGCCGTGGCCGCAATGCGCTTCCACTCGGTGATGCCGCCGCACACCGCCGCATCGGTCTGCAGGATGCCGGCCGCGCCCTTGTCGAGCAGTTCCTTGTGATACCAGCGGCCATAGCCGATTTCGGCCGTGGCGATCGGCAGATGCGTCAGCCGCGCCAGCTTGGCGTGGCTGTCGATATCGTCCGGCCCGAAGGGCTCTTCGATGAAATACGGCTCGTACTGCTCGAAGCGGCGGATGTACTGCATGGCCTGGGTCACGTCCTGCCAGGCGTTATTGCAGTCCATCATCAGCTCGACGTCGGGGCCCACGGCTTCGCGCGCCGCTTTCAAGCGCGCCTCTTCCTCGCGCGGGGACAGGCGGCCGGTCTTCATCTTGACGGCGCGAAAGCCCTTGTCCACGTAGCTGGCCATTTCCTCGCCCAGGTGCTGGGGCGTCTTGCCGTCCAGGTAGTAGCCGCCACTGGCGTAGGCAGGCACGGTTTCGAGTTCCATCGCACCCAGGAACTTGTGCAGCGGCAGGCCGGCCGTCTTGGCGTTCAGGTCCCACAGTGCGATGTCCAGCGCACTCAGCGCGCGCATCACCGTGCCCTGCCGACCTTGCAGCAGCGCCTCTTGGTACATGGCTTGCCACAAGCCTTCAACGGCGTGTGAATCGCGGCCCAGCAGCACCGGCGCCAACAGGCTTTGCACGGCTGCTTCGAAGATAGCGCCGCCGGCGCTGCCCACATAGCAAAAGCCGATGCCTTCCACGCCGTCGCTTGAACGGACCTTGACCAGGCCGTAGTGGCGAGTGGATACGCTGCGGTTCGAAAACGATGTGACTTTATCCAGGGGCACCGCGGCGGCGCAAACGTCGATGGATTCAATAATGGGCACGGCAAGCTCCTTGATGGCGGGGTTCCAACGGGCGACGCCGGCGCCTTGTGCGCGGGCGGATCGCTCTGGACGTATTCTTCCCGCCACCAAAGAAAACAACAATTATCTTCACCCATCTTTAGAATACGGAAAATCCATCTTCACGAAAGGCAAGCGCCGTGGACTCCCGCTTTCTTCAAACCTATGTGCATGTGGTGGAGCTGGGCTCCATCGCTCAGGCCGCGCGCCACCAAGGCTTGACGCCTGCCACCGTGCAGCAGCGACTGCGCGCGCTGGAGGGGGACGTAGGCAGCGCCCTGATCGCCCGGTCCGGCCGCACGGTCAAGCCCACGCCGGCCGGCATCCGCATTCTTGAGCGCGCCCGCCATATCCTGCGAGACGTGCGCGACCTGCGCTCGGCGGCCAGCGACACGGAGCTTCCGGCCGGCCCCTTGCGCCTGGGCGCCACGCCCACGGCGCTGACCGGCATCATGCCGCCGGTGCTGCGCACCTGGGTGGCCCGCCATCCCCATATCGAGATCTACATCGAGCCCGCGCCCACCACCCTGCTCTACAGCAAGGTGCTGTCGGGCGAGCTGGATGGCGCGCTGCTGGTGCACCCGCTGTTTGCATTACCCAAGACGTGCGACTGGCGCGACCTGCGCCACGAACCGCTGGTGTTGGTGACGCCGGCCGACATGAAGGTGCGCGACCCGCTGGCCGTCCTCGCGCGCGAGCCCTACATCCGCTATGACCGCAGCGTGGTGGGCGGCAAGATGGCCGACGACTACCTGCGCATGCACAACCTGCGGCCACACGTGCGCTTCGAGCTGGACGGCATCGATTCCATCGCAAAGCTGGTGGCCGAGGGGCTGGGGGTGGCGGTGCTGCCCGACTGGGCCGTCACCGGCGAACCGGCCGCGCGGGTAACGCGCTGGCCGCTGCCGGCGCCCTGCCCGGTGCGCACGGTGGGCGCGATCTGGCAGCGCGCCGGTGTGCGTTCGGAATTGATGCGCGCATTCGTCGCGTTGACGGAATCGCAGCTGGGTTTGACGGGCGGTCAGGCTTAGGCGATGGCGTCCTGGCCATTGCGGGCCACGACCACGCCATGGGTCACGACCAGGCGGCGCGGCTTGCGCGTCACCACGGCCTCGGCCACACAACTGGCGTCGACCAGCACCAGATCAGCCCGCGCACCCGGCGTCAGGCCGTAGTCCGCAAAGCCACAGGCGCGCGCGGCGGCGCTGGTGACGCAATCAAACGCCCATTCCACTTCGTCGTCGCGGCGCAGATCGTTGCGCAGGCCGATCATCATGGCGCGCGCCAGCATGTCGGGGCTGCCATACGGCGTCCAGGTGTCACGGATGCCGTCGTTGCCGCCGAAGATCGTCACGCCCGCCTCGCGGCACGCGCGCACGCCGGGCACCGGCCGCGACGGCGGCGCCGTGGTCAATACAGCCACGTCCAGCGTCGCCAGGCGTTTGAGCAGCCCGTCCAGGCGCTTGGCGTCAACGCCGCCCAGGCAGAAAGCGTGGCTGATGACCACCTTGCCTTGCATGCCCAGCGCCTGGACGCGGTCCAGGATCAGGTCCAGCGTGAACGCGCCCAGTTCGCCGGGTTCGTGGAGGTGAATGTCGACCGGCTTGCCATGCTTCTCGGCAAGACCGAACAGCACATCCAGGGATTGGGCGGGATCACGATCGATGGCGGACGGGTCCAGCCCACCCAACACATCAGCGCCTTGCGCCAGCGCCTGGTCCAACAGGTCGGCCGTGCCAGGTCGCACCAACAACCCCGACTGCGGAAAGGCCACGGTTTGAATTTCCACGCGGCCGGCCAAGGCCTCGCGCGTGGCATGCACGCCATCCAGGTGACGCAGGCCCGCGTCGGTGTCCACATCAACATGGCTGCGGATGCGAGTAGCGCCTTCACGCAGGAAGGCCAGCGCCAGCGCGCGCGCATGGCTTGCCGCATCGTGGCCCGTATTGGCGCGCCAGGTGCGTTCGTTTTCAATGCGGTCGGTCAGGGCGGGGCCAACCGCATTCACATACCAAGGTGAATCCCAGTTGGTCTTGTCCAGGTGGGTATGGCCCTCAACCAGCCCCGGCAACAACAAGGCGCCGCCGCCATCCTCAACAAGCATGTCGGCCGGCGCCGGGATGCCCGGTTGTATTTGCAGGATGCGCCCACCGCGCACCAACACGTCGGCAGCCTCGGCGGCATCGTTTGCCACCAGGCGGACGTTTTTCAACAGCAGGTCGGTCATGGATTTTTCCCGGACGAACGAAAGCGGCCGGCCCGAAAGGCCGGCCACGTATCAGCCCAAAGGTTCAGACTTGCGGCGGTTCGATCCAGAAGAAGCGTTCGCCTTGGCGGACCATGTCGGCGACGCCCTCGGCGCCGATGCGGTAGTCCGAACCCATCAGCGATGCACCGCCGTCTTCATGGATGTGGATAACGGCCAGCGGGTCATTGGCCATGGTGTACCAGTAGTACCCGGGCTTGAGATTATGCAGGTCAGTAGTCATTGCTTGAGTATACAAACAACACCGCCTGTACAAAAAGACAACACAAATACAAAGCCTGCCTGACAGCGGGAACACGACACGTCATACTGCCTGCTCCTGATCTGAATTAGCTGGTGCATTTGACACACATCGGTTTGGAAGCGAAACGCAGTACGCGGACGTAATACGCGAACTTCTGCCGAGAGGAGAACAGCGAGCGCATGAAACGGCAGTCACTTCAATTCAGCGAGCCGCTCAAGCAAGCCGTCCTGGCGGGCTTGAAAGTGCAGAGTCGCCGCATTCTGAAGCCTCAGCCCAGCAAACCCACGACGGTTTGGTATGCGGACGCCGCCGATTCCGGCCGCTGGGTGGCAATGGGTCCCGTTCGCGATAACCCTTCAGAATTGCGAAGAACATCCAGTTGGGTCAGATGCCCCTACGGCAAAACCGGCGAGAGCATCACCCTGACCGACGAAGCGGGTAACGCATTCGCGACTGCGCTTATCGTCGGTGTACGCATCCAGCGCCTGCAAAATCTGTCCGAAGCCGATGCGCGTGCCGAAGGCACGGAAGCCCTCTACCAATCCTCCGCCCTCTTGCCTGGCGTTCCACTTCAAACAGCGTTTGCATTAACGTGGTGCGAACGCTATGGCTCGCACGCCTGGGCGGCCAACCCTTGGGTTTGGGTGGTGGAATTCCGCGGCGCCCAATCGATCTGATGCGATCCGGGCCGCGCAGCCCGCGATGATGGTGACCACCTGTAACGCACCGGTCTGACTTCACCTGATTCCACTTCATTTCAATCGATTTCAGGTTTGCATTTACCAGAGCGCAAGTACTATCCCGCGCCGCAGCACGCGCGCGTTGCCCAGCCGAGGGACGGTTGCGGATTGTCGCTATTGAGGAAGTCGCGCTTACGAATCCGCGACGGAAAAGCCCGAAAATAGGGGCGTCGAATACTCAACTTTGCTGTGTCGCGCAGCAGGCAGGTGCAACATGAAAAAATGGCTAATTGCTGGTGCCGGTGCCGCGGGTCTGCTGATTTCCAGCGTAGCCCTCGCCCGGGTGGACGTGGGTATCTCAATCGGCTTGCCCGGCGTGGTTTATCCAGCCCCGGTGTACGTGGCGCCCGCCCCGGTATATGTAGCGCCGCCCCCGCCCGTGTATTACCGTCCGGCGCCCGTATATGTGGCGCCTCCGGTGGTGTACCCCGCTCCGGTCTATTACCGCGGCGGCCCTCACTGGCGCGGCGGTCCGCCCCCCCGTTATTACGGGCCGGGCCCCGGTTATTACCGAGGTCACGGCCATGGCCACGGCAAGGGCCGCGGCGACTGGCACCGTTAAAAGCAAAGGCCACTCTGACGAGTGGCCTTTTTTTTCCGTTGGGACATTGTCCGGTGCCCCATGGGAATGACGATCAGGCCGCGGGGACCCGTACCGGCTTTTCCGCCACCACGGCGGATTTTTGGGATACCTGCGCGGGTTTGCCATCAACCCAACGCGGGGATTCCTGAACAAGATCAATCCATCTGCGGGGCGCACTGGACGCCCGCCACCAACCATTATGCGGACGCATGGGCAAACTCCGGCTCACCGTTAAAACGCACACCATTGATTTCTTGGAACAATTGACGGCTTTCCTGTTCTGCTTCGTGCAAGTCTGAGAACGGTGCCTGTCCCGGCACTGTCCAGCATTTTTCCGGCGCGGTTCCGCCAACTCGGCGGGTCCATATCTGCACGCGGTAGCCCTGTTCGTCTTCACGAGCGACAGAGCATCTCACACGAAAATCTCCAATCATTCTTGAAGTCATGGACAACTCCTTGTTATATAAGTGAATGAAGCGTGTAGAACGCGGGTGTATTGTGCCGCATCTATCCGGCCCTTTTATTAAAAATACACAATTGCTCACATCAAAATCATGCACTCACCCGCGTAGGATAATGAGCAAAAACGACAGCAATATGTCGACATGATAAAAAAAAACGGAGCCCAGAGGCTCCGTTTTCTTATCAGCCATTTGGCCGATGGACGCGCACAGCGCGTCAGGGTTTCAGCACCGTCAAACCACCCATATACGGCTGCAACGCCTCGGGAATCAAAACGCTGCCATCCGGCTGCTGATGATTTTCCAGCACGGCGACCAACGCGCGGCCCACCGCCAAACCCGAACCATTCAATGTGTGCACGAATTCCGGTTTGCCCTGGGCATTGCGGAAACGCGCCTGCATGCGGCGGGCCTGGAAGGTTTCGCAATTGGACACCGACGAAATTTCGCGCCAGGTATTTTGCGCCGGCAACCACACTTCCAGGTCATAGGTCTTGGCCGAGCCAAAGCCCATGTCACCGGTGCACAGCAGCATGACGCGGTACGGCAGGCCCAGCAATTGCAGGACGCGCTCGGCGTGGCCGACCATGTCTTCAAGGGCTTCGTAAGACTGGTCCGGCTGCGTGATCTGCACCATTTCGACCTTGTCGAACTGATGCTGGCGGATCATGCCACGGGTGTCGCGGCCGCCGCTGCCGGCTTCAGAACGGAAGCACGGCGTATGCGCGGTGAGCTTGAGCGGCAGGTCGGCGGCGGCCTGGATGGTGTCGCGCGCCACGCTGGTCAGCGTGATTTCCGACGTGGAGATCAGGTATTGGTCTTCACGCACGTAAGGGTTGCCCGCGGCATCAACCTTGGGATCGTCATCGCCACCGCCCTTGGACACGGCGAACATGTCGTCCTTGAACTTGGGCAACTGGCCCGTGCCGTACAAGGTGGATGCGTTGACGATGTAAGGCGTATAGCACTCGGTATAACCGTGCGTGCCCGTTTGCAGGTCCAGCATGAATTGCGACAGCGCGCGGTGCAGGCGGGCGATGGGGCCGCGCATGAACGAGAAGCGCGCGCCCGACAGCTTGGCGGCCATGTCGAAATCCAGGCCCAGCGGTTCGCCGATGGCGACGTGGTCGCGCGCCTCGAACGCAAGCGCCGGCGGGTTGCCGTCAGCACCCGCTTCACCCGGCAACCAGCGACGGACTTCGACGTTGTCGTCAGCGGATTCACCCAAGGGCACGCTGGCGTGCGGCAAGTTGGGCACCGACATCAGCAGGTCGTTAAGCGGCGCCTGCAAGGCGGCCAGCTCTTCTTCCAGCTGCTTCAGGCGAACAGGCACCGCCTGCGATTCCGCCATGACGGCGCTGGCGTCTTCGCCCTTGGCCTTCAACTGACCGATCTGCTTGGCCAGTGCGTTGCGGCGGGCTTGCAGGGACTCGGTTTCGGTCTGGACGGCCTTGCGGCGAGACTCCAGGTCGTTGAACCGTTCCGTGTCGAAGGACACGCCACGGCTCTTGAGGCGGTCGACGACGGTTTGCAGGTCTTTGCGCAGCAGTATCGGGTCTAGCATGTTGATGTCGGTTGAGGTTCTAGTGAAAGCAACGGGCAAGGCCCGTTACCGGTTCTTGGCGCGTTCCTGTGCGTCCAGCTCGCGCAGGAATGCCAGCTTTTGCTGGATTTTAGCCTCCAGGCCGCGATCGGTCGGCCGATAGAAGGAAGGCTTGAGTCCATCAGGGAAATATTGTTCGCCGGCGGCGTAGCCATGCGGCTCGTCGTGAGCATAGCGATAGGCCTTGCCGTGGCCCAGTTGCTTCATCAGCTTGGTGGGCGCGTTGCGCAGGTGGATGGGCACCGGCGCGCTGCCGTGTTCGGCCGCGAACTGGCGCGCCTGGTTGTAGGCGTTGTAGACGGCGTTGGACTTGGCGGCACACGCCATGTAGACCACCGCTTGCGCCAGCGCGAGCTCACCTTCGGGCGAACCCAGGCGCTCGTAGATGTCGGCGCCGGTCACGGCCAGGTCGGTGGCGCGCGGGTCGGCCAGGCCGATGTCTTCCACCGCCATGCGCACCAGGCGACGCGACAGGTATTTGGGATCGGCTCCGCCGTCGATCATGCGGCAGAACCAATACAGTGCGGCGTCGGGATTGGAGCCGCGCACCGATTTATGCAGCGCGCTGATCTGGTCGTAGAACGCGTCGCCGCCCTTGTCGAAACGGCGCAGGTTCTGCGACAGCGATATTTCCAGCCACGCCGCATCCACGGTATCGCGGCCCGCCGACTGCGCGGATTCCGCCACGACTTCCACCGCGCTGATCAAGCGCCGCGCATCGCCATCGGCCCAGGCGGCCAACTGTTCGCGCGCGTCGGATTCGACGCGGATGGACTCGCCGTCGTCCAGCCCTTCGTTCAGCGCGTGTACCGCGCGGTCGACCAGTTGCTGCAATTCTTCAGGCGATAGCGACTGCAGCACATATACCCGGGCCCGCGACAACAGCGCCGAATTGACTTCGAAAGACGGGTTTTCCGTGGTGGCGCCGATGAAGGTGAACAGCCCGCTTTCCACATAAGGCAGAAAAGCATCCTGCTGCGCCTTGTTGAAGCGGTGCACCTCGTCCACGAAAAGAATGGTGCGGCGGCCCTGGCCTTGCGCCACCTGCGCCACCGTGACGGCTTCGCGAATGTCCTTGACGCCGCCCAGCACCGCCGAAATGGCAATGAATTGCGCATCAAAGCCATCAGCCATCAGGCGCGCCAACGTGGTCTTGCCCACGCCGGGCGGCCCCCAGAAGATCATGGAATGCGGACGGCCGGACTCAAACGCCACGCGCAGCGGCTTGTCAGGGCCCAGCAGGTGCGACTGCCCGACCACGTCGGACAAGGAACGCGGGCGCAGGCGCTCGGCCAGGGGCACATAGGGCCGATGCGCAGGATCGGCCGCGAAGAGATCGTTGCTCATTGGCAGCAGATGGGGGAAGACGGCAAGAAATACAAGTCAGCATTACACCATGACCGCCGCCTCCGCCCCGTGGAATGGGCGGCGGCGACTAGGCCAGTTCGGGCGGCGCGAAGCGGCGGTTGGCCAGCACCGGCAGCACCTTGCGCGCATGCGCCAGGCGTTCCGGGTCGATATCGGCAAACACCAGCGCCGGCCCCTCGCCCGCACGCGCCGTCACCACGCCCAGTGGGTCCACGACCATGCTGCAACCGATATTGCGTTCGCCGCATTCCCCGGTGGCCGCCACGTAGCAGGTGTTTTCCAGCGCGCGTGCCGTAACCAGCACTTCCCAGTGCATTTCCTTCAGCGGGCCGCGCACCCAGGCCGCAGGCAGCACCAGCAGGTCGGCGCCGTCCAGCGCCAGGCGGCGCGCCAGTTCAGGAAAACGCACGTCATAGCAGGTCATGAGCCCCACGCGCAGGCCGCCAATGTCCAGCAGCGGGGGCAGCTCGGTGCCGGCCGTGACGTTGGTGGATTCCTTCATCGTGAAGGCGTCATACAGGTGCAACTTGCGGTATTGCGACACGATCCGCCCATCCTGGACGGTAACCAAAGTATTCCAGACCCGCCCTTCGCCCGTCGGAACGTGCACGCACATCATGGTGGCAAGGGACGAACCACGGCTGGCTTCAAGCAGCCGGGTCATGAAAGGGCCGTCCAGCGACTGGGCCGCTTTCAGCACGATTTGCGGGTCGGTAATGTCGCGGGCCAGGATGCCCTCGGGCAAGACCAAAAGCCCCGCGCCGCCTGCGCTGGCGCGCTCCATCAGGTCAATGCAGACCTGCGCGTTTTCTTCCCAGACTCGGCTGACGGCGAACTGGCCCAAAGCGACTTTCAACATGGCTTTTCCTTCATGGCGCGCGGTGGTTTCGCGGATTCCTTATTGTCGCGCCAACCTGCCCCTGACACAGCCTACGGGTAAGCCCTAGCTGCCGCTTGTAAATTTCTTTCACGATAATGAAAAAAACAAACTTTCACGTAAATATTTTCCAGATCCGAGCGCCCGCCATGACCAATTCCTCTTCCCCCGCCGCCTTGTTGGATGTGAACGGCAAAGGCCTGGGCGCGTTTCCTGAGTCCTGTACGACGGCCGGTGTGGCCGCGCTGAACTGGAACCTGTTGAACGAAGACGTCAGCCTGCCCGTGGCGGTGTTGTATGAGGCGCGCGTGCGCCACAACCTGCAATGGATGCAGCAGTTCATGGAGGCGTACCACGTCAAGCTGGCGCCTCACGGCAAGACCACGATGAGCCCCGCCCTGTTCAAGCGCCAGATCGACAATGGCGCGTGGGGCATCACGCTGGCAACCGCGCCGCAAGTGCTCGCGGCGTACCAACACGGCATACGCCGCGTGCTGATGGCCAACCAATTGGTGGGCCGCGCCAACATGGCCATCATTGCGCGCCTGCTGCAAGACCCCGCATTCACGTTCTTCTGCATTGTTGATTCGCCAGCCAACGCCGCCCAGTTGGGCGAGTTCTTCGGCGAGCAAGGCCTGACCCTGCCCGTGCTGATCGAGCTGGGTCCCACGGGCGGACGCACGGGCGTACGCGATGATGCGCAGTTGCAGGCCGTGGTCGACGAGATTGGCCGCTGGCCCAGCCTGACGCTGGCCGGCATTGAAGTGTATGAAGGCGTGTTGCAGGAAGAAAGCGCCATCCGCGCCTTCCTGCGCCGCGCCACCGACGCTTTGCGCGGGCTGGCCACCTCGGGCCGCCTGCGCAAGAACGGCCCCGCCGTCATCTCTGGCGCGGGATCGGCCTGGTTCGACGTGGTGGCCGAGGAATTCTCGCAACTGGATATCGGTGCGCCGCTGGAAGTGGTGCTGCGTCCCGGCTGCTACCTGTCGCACGACGTGGGCGTCTACCGATCGGCCGCGGAACGCATCAACGCCCACAATCCCGTGGCGCAAAAGATGGAACCGGGCCTCTTGCCCGCCTTGCAGGTCTGGGCCTATGTGCAATCGTTGCCCGAACCCGGCCGCGCCATCATCGCCCTGGGCAAGCGCGACGCCGCGTTCGACGCCGGCCTGCCCACGCCCGCCCTGCACTTCCGTCCGGGCCTGACGCGGCCCGACCTGACGCGGCCCGACCAAAACACGCCGGACGCCGCGCCGCAGGCGTGGAAGCTGACCGCCATGATGGACCAGCA
This sequence comes from Achromobacter spanius, assembly GCF_002812705.1. NCBI lineage: Bacteria > Pseudomonadati > Pseudomonadota > Betaproteobacteria > Burkholderiales > Alcaligenaceae > Achromobacter > Achromobacter spanius. Next base: position 44,021 of record NZ_CP025030.1, read on the forward strand.
TGCCTTCATGCAGATCGCCGACGGCGACGACATCCAGGTCGGCGACATGATCGCCTTCGACATTTCCCACCCCTGCCTGACGTTCGACAAGTGGCGCCAGGTGCTGCTGGTGGACGAGCAGTACCGCGTCACCGACGTGGCCGAAACCTTTTTCTGACCGCCCCCCGCCCGCCGCATCGCGCCTGGCCCGAGGGGGCTGCTGAAAAAATCCGGGATCCCGGCGCACACCCAATCACGCGACAACCTGTTTTTGACCCTCTGGAGAGAGAATCATGAACTTCCGACCCTCCCGGCGAGGCAGTGGGCTGACCAGCCTGCTCGCGGCCGGCGCTATTGGCTTGACCGCATTGACGTCCCCCGCCCTGAGTGCCACGCCGGTCAAGGGGGGCACGATATCCGTCGCCACCATCGGTGAACCCCCGACGCTGGACCCGATGAGCAGCACCGCCGACCTGGTGGGCATTCTGACGCAGCATTTCTTTGAAACGCTCTACACGTTCGACGCCAAGTGGAACCTGACGCCGCTGCTGGCCGAGAAGATGCCGGAAGTCACGCCCGACGGCTTGATCTATACGATCCCGCTGCGCCAGGGCATCACCTTCCATGATGGGTCGAAGATGGATTCGTCGGACGTGCTGGCGTCCTTGAAGCGCTGGACCGAAACCGCCACGCGCGGCAAGGGCGCGGCCAAAGTCATCAGCAGCATCGAAGCGCCTGACGCCAACACCATCCGCATCACGCTGAAACAACCCTATGCGCCGCTGACCGCGCTGCTGGCCATGAACAACGCCGCGGCCGTCATCATGCCCAAGAGCAAGATCGCGCCGGTGCTGAGCGAATTCGTCGGCACGGGCCCGTACCAGTTGAAGGCCCGCATGCCGGACCAGTACATCCAATTGGTGCGCTTCGAAGGCTACAAACAGCGCGAAGGCGAGCCCGACGGTTATGGCGGCGCGCGCAAGCAATACCTGGACGAAATCCGCTTCGTGCCGGTCAGCAACGCCAACACCCGTTCCGAAGCCGCCGCCGCCGGCCAGTTCGACTACGTCGACTCGCTGCCCGTGGAAGCGCTGGACAAGCTCAAGGGTGGCCGTTCCGACCCAGTGATGTTGAAGCCCTTCGGCTGGCCGCGTCTGGTGCTCAACACCAAGCAAGGCATCATGTCCAACCTGGCCGTGCGCCAGGCCGTGCAGCTGGCGCTGAACGAAGAAGACATGCTGTTCGCCGCCTTCGGCAACAAGGACTTCTACAAGCTGAACGGCGACCTGTATCCGGAAGGCTACCCCTGGGCTACGTCGCTGGGCGGCAAGGTCTACAACAAGGCCGACTCCGCCGCCGCCAAGAAGCTGCTGGACGGTGCCAACGTGGCCGACAAGAAGATCCGCATCCTGACCAGCCAGCAGTACGAGTTCCATTACAAGATGGCGCTGGTGGCCGCGGAATACCTGAAGGCCGCCGGCTTCACGGTGGACATGCAGGTGGTGGACTGGGCCACGCTGACGCAACGCCGCCAGGACCCCGCCGTGTGGGACATCTTCATCACCCACAGCGTGTTCCTGCCGGAACCCGCGCTGATCGACTTCCCGTCGAAAGACGCACCGGGCTGGTGGGACACCCCGCGCCGCGCCCAGGTCATGGACGCTTTCAACCAGGCGCGCACGCAGGAAGAACGGATCAAGCGCTGGGCCGACGTGCAGCAAGCCGTGTATGACGAGGTGCCGTTCGTGAAGGTCGGTGACTTCAACTCCCAATCCGCGCGCTCGCCGTCGCTGCAAGGCACCAAGCCCGCCCCCTGGCCGTTCTTCTGGAACGCCTGGAAAAGCCCCAAGTAGGATGGGTGAAGCGCGGCATGCCTTGGGCAAGAACCCGATTGCCTGCCGCGCGCAACCCATCATTGGAACGTGATGCTGTACCGGACCGGTTCGAAAGGGCCGATTCGTTGACCGTGTGGCCGAACCGTTTGGCGTTGACGACCGCTTGATGGGTTACGCGCGGCAGGCGATGGAGTTCTTGCCCTTGGCCTGCCGCGCTCCACCCATCCTACGAGCCGCCGTGCCGAACGAATCGACGTGCCGAACGACGCTTTTTAGGACTTTATCGTGTTGCGTTATCTTTTAAACCGCTTGGTCGGGCTGGTGGCTGTGATGTTTATCGTCGCGACCATTGTGTTCGTCATTATTCGCGTCACGCCCGGTGACCCGGCCGCGGTGATGCTGGGGCCGCAGGCCAGCCAGCAGGACATCGCGGCGCTGCGCGCGCAGTTGGGGCTGGACCAGCCCATGGCGCTGCAATATGTGTCGTGGCTGGGCAAGCTGGTGCAGGGCGATCTGGGCCAGTCCATCTTCATGAACAAGCCCGTGCTGTCGGCGCTGGCCGACCGCGCCGAACCCACGATACTCCTGACCTTGATGTCGCTGCTGATCGCCAGCGCCATCGCGCTGCCCGTGGGCATTCTGTCCGCGGTCAAGCGCGGCACCACGCTGGATCAGTCGGTGCTGTCGTTTTCAATGTTTACCTCCAGCGTGCCGAGCTTCTGGCTCGGCTTGCTGCTGATGCAAATTTTCTCGGTGAAGCTGGGCTGGCTGCCGGTGTCGGGCTATGGCGGCCCGGACGCATCGCTGGCCACGCGCCTGTCGCATTTGATCCTGCCCGCCGTGGTGCTGGGGCTGGTGAATTCCGCGCTGATCACCCGTTTCATCCGCGCCAGCATGCTGGACGTGCTGCGCGACGACTACGTGCGTACCGCGCGGGCCAAGGGCCTGCCGGAAAGCAAGGTCATCTTGAAGCACGCCGTGCGCAACGCGCTGATTCCCATCCTGACCGTGCTGGGCCTGACCACCGCGCTCTTGATCAGCGGCGCCGTCGTGACCGAAACCGTGTTCGGCCTGCCCGGCGTGGGCAGCCTGGTGGTGTCGGCCGTGCTGCGCCGCGACTATCCCGTCATCCAGGGCGCGCTGCTGATCATCGCGGCCATCTACGTCCTGATCAATCTGATCATCGACCTGCTCTACCTGCTGGTCGACCCCCGGGTGCGCTACTGATATGGCTATTGCAACTTCCCCCCAATCCACCGGCAGCGGTGACCGCTGGCAGGTGCTGCGCCTGTTGGTGTCGCGCAAGACCGTGCTGTTGAGCCTGATCGTGATCATCGTGCTGGTGGCCGCCGCGCTGCTGGCGCCGTGGGTCAGCCCGTACGACCCGTTCAAGCTGTCCATCATGAACCGGCTCAAGGCCCCGGGCGCCGCCCACTGGTTCGGCACCGACGACTTCGGCCGCGACGTGTTCAGCCGCGTCATCTACGGCGGCCGCCTGTCGCTGATGGTGGGCTTTTCGGTCGTGATCGTGTCCAGCGTGCTGGGCATTGCGCTGGGGCTCATCGCGGGCTTCTTCCGCTCGGCCGACAAGTTCGTGTCGCGCCTGATCGACGCCATGATGGCCTTTCCCGACATCCTGCTGGCCATTTCGCTGGTGGCCGCGCTGGGGCCGTCGCTGATCAACGTGGTGATTGCCCTGGGCATCGTCTACACGCCGCGCCTGGCCCGCATCGTGCGCGCCTCGACGCTGGTGATCCGCGAACTGCCCTTCGTGGAAGCCGCCCGCGCACTGGGTGTGCCCACCTGGCGCATCGTCACCGTGCACGTGTTGCGCAACCTGGTGTCGCCCATTCTGGTGCAAGGCACGTTCATCTTCGCCTACGCGATCCTGGCCGAAGCCGGCCTGTCGTTCCTGGGCGTGGGCGTTTCGCCCGACATTCCCACCTGGGGCACCATGATTAACGCCGGCCAGCAGTACATGGGCTCGGCCGACTGGATCATGGTTTTTCCCGGCATTGCCATTGTGCTGTCCGTGCTGTCGCTGCAATTGGTGGGCGACGGACTACGCGACGTACTCGACCCGCGCCTGCGCAAGGAGCTGTAATCATGACGGCAAGCACCCGAGACGTCGTGCTGTCCGTGGAAGGGCTCAAGACCTGGTTCCACAGCCGCGACGGCATCGCCAAGTCCGTGGACGGCGTCACCTTCGATCTGGCCCGCGGTGAAACGCTGGCCATCGTGGGCGAATCCGGTTCCGGTAAATCCGTGACCAGCCTGTCCATCATGGGCCTGTTGCCCAAGCCGGCGGGCCGCATCGAAGCGGGCAAGATCCTGTTCCGCGACCGCCAGGGCGTGCAGCACGACCTGGCCCATGCGTCGTCCGCCACCCTGCAGAAGATACGCGGCGCCGAAATCGCCATGATCTTCCAGGAGCCCATGACCAGCCTGAACCCGCTGTACACCGTGGGCGACCAGATAGCCGAAGCCGTGTTGCAGCACGAAGGCGGCTCCTATGCGGCGGCCATCAAGCGCGCCCGCGAAATGCTGGAACGCGTGGAGATTCCCGCCGCCGACCGGCGTGTCAACGAATACCCGCACCAGATGTCGGGCGGCATGCGCCAGCGCGTGATGATTGCGCTGGCGCTGGCCTGCAACCCGGCGGTGCTGATCGCCGATGAACCCACCACCGCGCTGGACGTCACCGTGCAGGCGCAAATCCTGGACCTGCTGCGCCGGCTGCAAAAAGAGATGAACATGAGCATTCTGTTCATCACGCACAACCTGGGCGTGGTGGCCGAGATTGCGCACCGCGTGGCGGTCATGTACGCCGGGCGCGTGGTGGAAGACGCGGGCGTGTACGACCTGTTCGAGAAACCCACGCATCCGTATACCCGCGGCCTGTTGTCCTGTCTGCCCACGGCGGCGCTGCTGGCTTCCGGTGAGCGCCTGCGTGCCATTCCGGGCAACGTGCCCAGCGTGCTGTCGCTACCGGCCGGCTGCACGTTCGCGCCGCGCTGCGACATGGCGGCCGACGATTGCCGCGCCGCCGTGCCCGAATTGGTGGCCGTGCAGGCCGAACACCGCGCGCGCTGCATCAAGGTGAACCCGATATGACTAGCCCCCAAGCCACCGTGCGGGCCGAAGACCCGCTGGTCCGCATTGAAGACCTGAAAGTCCACTTTCCCACGTCGCAAGCGCGGAATGCGCCTGTCGTGCGCGCGGTGGACGGCGTCAGCTTTGACGTGCCCCGCAATACCATCGTCGGCCTGGTCGGCGAATCCGGCTCGGGCAAGACCACGACGGGCCGTGCCTTGCTGCGCCTGTTCAAGCCCACGGCTGGGCGCTTGCTGTTTGACGGCCAGGACATCACGCATCTGAACGAAAAGCAGATGCTGCCGTGGCGCCGCCGCATGCAGATTGTGTTCCAGGACCCCTACGCCAGCCTCAACCCCCGCATGACGGTGGCCGAGATCCTGGGCGAGGCGCTGGACACGCACAAGCTGGCGCAGCACCGCCGCTCGGCCCGCATCGGCGAACTGCTTGAACGCGTGGGCCTGAACGCGGACCACAGCCGGCGCTATCCGCATGAATTCTCGGGCGGGCAGCGCCAGCGCATCGGCATTGCGCGCGCCCTGGCGGTGGAGCCCGATTTCATCGTGGCGGACGAACCCGTGTCGGCGCTGGATGTGTCGGTGCAGGCGCAGGTGCTGAACCTGCTGCAGGACCTGCAACGCGACCTGGGCCTGACGATGCTGTTCGTGGCCCATGACCTGGCCGTGGTGGACTACCTGTGCGACGAAGTGGTCGTGATGTACCTGGGCCGCGTCATGGAGCGCGGCCCCACCAGCGAAGTCTACGCACGCCCGCGTCACCCCTATACTCGCGCACTGCTGTCGGCCGCGCCCGTGCCGGATCCGCGTGCGCCTCGTTCGCGTATTCTGCTCAAGGGCGACATCCCCAGCCCGATCAATCCGCCGTCCGGCTGCGTGTTCCGCACACGCTGCCCCCACGCCACCGACGCCTGCGCCACCATCGAGGCGCAAGCGGTGGAAGTGGGTCCGGGCCACTTTGTGGCCTGTACGCGCCTTGACGCCCCCGAGCTGGCGGCCTAGCGCCATTGCCCTGACCCGATCCGACCCAGGAATCCCACATGAACATCATCCGCGACATCGTCTTCCAGATACGCAGTCGGCGGGACGCATTGAGCGTGACCGAGCGCAAGGTGGCCGACGCCATCCTGGACGACATCATCTGGGGCGCCAGCGCCACCGTGGACCAACTGGCCACGAAGGCCGGCGTCAGCATCGCCACGATTTCCCGCTTTGCGCGCACGGTGGGCTGCGATGACACCCGCGACCTGAAAATGAAGCTGGCGCAGGCCAGCACGGTGGGCAGCCGCTTTCTGGACCCCAGCGCGCCGGCCGAGGAAAGCACCTTCTACGCGCGCATCTACGCCGACATCGAAAGCACGCTGCGCGCGCACCTGCCCACGTTTACCGAACAGCTTTTCGAACAGGCGGCCTCCATCGTGGATGGCGCGCGGATGATCTACGTGTTCGGCATGGGCGGCGCGTCCGCCGTGCTGGCGCAGGAAGTGCAATCGCGGCTGGTGCGGCTGGGCTACCCCATCGCCGTATACAGCGATGCCGTGCTGCTGCGCATGGTGGCCGCCACGCTGGACGAGCGCGACGTCGTGCTGGTGCTGTCGGCGTCGGGCCTGACGCCCGAGATCATCGGGGCGGCGCGCATTGTGAAGCAATATCGCGCCCGCATCGTCGCCATCACCGACGCCACGTCCGAGCTGGCCAAGCTGGCCGACGTGGTGCTGCCCATCCGCACGGACGAAACCGACTTCATCTACAAACCCTCGGCATCGCGCTACGCGATGATGCTGGCCATTGATTTGCTATCAACCGAACTGGCCATGCTGAACCAAGAGGAAAACCGCGAACGGCTGCGCCGCATCAAGCTGGCGCTGGACGAGCATCGCGGCGGCCCCAACCGTTTACCGCTGGGCGACTGAACCTGGAACCCAAGATGTACGACACCCTTATCGGCAACGTCCGTGTCCTGGACGGCACGGGCGGCCCCGAATATCGCGCCAGCGTTGCGCTGGCCGATGGCCGCATCGCCGCCATCGGCGCCCTGCCCGGCGCGCAAGCCCGCCAGATCATCGACGGCACGGACCTGGCCCTGGCCCCCGGCTTTATCGACGTGCATACGCACGACGACACCAACGTCATCCGCACGCCGGGCATGCTGCCCAAGCTGTCGCAGGGCGTGACCACCGTGGTGGTGGGCAACTGCGGCATCAGCGCATCGCCCGTGTCGCTGCGCGCCGACCCGCCAGACCCGATGAACCTGCTGGGTAGCCGGGACGACTTCGCCTACCCCAGCTTTAGCGACTACACGCGCGCGATCGAAGCGGCCCAGCCCGCGGTCAACGTGGCCGCGCTGGTGGGCCATACCGCGCTGCGCAGCAACCACATGGACCGCCTGGACCGCGTCGCCACCCGCGACGAAGTCCTGGCCATGCGCGAGCAACTGCGCGAGGCGCTGGCGCATGGCGCCATCGGCCTGAGCACGGGCTTGGCCTACGCCTCCGCCATCGAGGCGGACACGGACGAGGTCAAGCTGCTGGCCGAGGCGCTGGACGAATTCGGCGCGCTGTACACGACGCATCTGCGCTCGGAATTCGCGGCCATTCTTGACGCCATGCAGGAAGCCTTCGACATCGCCCGGCACGCCCGCGTGCCGGTGGTGGTGTCGCACCTGAAATGCGCGGGCGCGGGCAACTGGGGCCGCACGAAGGAAGTGCTGTTCACGCTGGAAAACGCCGGCCGCATGCAGCACGTGGGCTGCGACTGCTATCCCTATTCCGCCAGCTCGTCCACGCTGGACCTGAAGCAGGTCACCGACGAATTCGATATCGACATCACGTGGTCGGTGCCGCATCCCGAGCAGGCCCGCCGCAAGCTGGCCGACATTGCGACCGACTGGGGCGTGTCCTTGATGGACGCCGCGCGCCGGCTGCAACCAGCCGGCGCCGTCTATCACAACATGCACGAGGACGACGTGCGCCGCGTGCTGTCGCATCCGCTGACGATGGTGGGGTCCGACGGCCTGCCCAACGACCCGATGCCGCATCCGCGCTTGTGGGGCGCCTTCCCGCGCGTGCTGGGCCACTACAGCCGCGACGTGGGCTTATTGCCGCTGATCCAGGCCGTGCACAAGATGACGGGCCTGTCCGCCGCCCGCTTCGGCCTGACCGAGCGCGGGCTGGTGCGCGAGGGCTATCACGCCGATCTGGTGCTGTTCAACCCGGACACCGTCATCGACCGCGCCACCTTCGCCGCCCCCGTGCAAACCGCCGCGGGCATCGAGGCCGTGTGGGTCAACGGCGCGCTGTCCTATCGGCACGGGCAATCCACCGGCGAGCGCGCCGGCCGCTGGCTGCCACGCAACGGCGACCTGCGCGCCAGTTTCGCCGCCGCATCGCCCTATTCTTCCGCATCCACCCAAATTTAAGGAGTGCACTCATGAGCAAAGCCCCCACCCCCGACAGCAACGGCATCACCCGCTACGGCGTCGCCGGCGGCACCGGCCAAGGCGGTTCACACATGCCGTTCGCGCGCGCGGTCGCCGCCGACGGCTGGCTGCACGTGTCCGGCCAGGTGCCGATGGAAAACGGGGAAGTGATTGAAGGCGGCACCGTCGCGCAGTGCCACAAGGCGATCCAGCAACTGCTGGCCATTCTGAAGGAAGCCGGCTACGGCCCGGAACACGTCGTGCGTTGCGGCGTATGGCTGGACGACGCGCGCGATTTCCCGTCGTTCAACAAGGTCTTCAAGGAATACTTCGGCGAAAACCCACCCGCCCGCGCCTGCGTGCAATCCAGCCTGATGGTGGACGCCAAGGTGGAAATTGACTGCGTGGCGTATAAGCGGCCGTAAGCGGCTAACGCCGGTGTGTCGAAACTGGGCAACGCCGGCTCGTCGTAGGATGGGTGAAGCGCGGAAGGCAAGGGGCAAGAACCCCGACTTTGAACGCGCGTAACCCATCAAACACCGGCCCAATTCTTCTGGGGGCCGGCCATACCTCCACCTTCGCCTGATGGGTTACGCGCGTTCGACGCCCGGGTTCTTGCGTCCAATCTCCCGCGCTTCACCCATCCTACATTTTCACGATATCCACGCCTTGTGGCGCCGTGAATTGGAATTCCTTGGCGGGTAGCGTGGGGTTGGCGTTGATGGCCGATAGGTCCACGCGCGTGGTCTGGCCGAACGAATCCAACAATTCCACACGCACCGGCAAGTTGTCCTTCATGCCGATATCCACGCGCGAAAAGCCGGCGTCCGCCGTGCGCGGCTTGGCGCGCAGCCAGTCTACGCCGTCCTTGGACGGCAAGGCCGACACATCGAACGACTGCTCAAGCGAGCCCGAACCGAACAGGATCGCGGCGGGCGACGTGCCGATGGCGGCGTCGACCCTGCGTTCAGTAACTTGCGCCAGGTCCGGGTCGAACTGGAACAACACGCGACCGTCGGACACCACCAGTTGCTCATAGGGCTTCTGCACCGCCCACTTGAATTTTCCCGGACGTTGGAACGAGAACACGCCGGTTTGCGCGGGCTGCGTGCGGCCCTGGTTGTTCACCGTGTACTGCGAGAACGAACCCGTGGCCGACGTGACCGTGGCCACAAACGACTTCAACTGCTCTTGCGCGCTGGCGGCAAACGACAGCGCGGGCGCCAGGCTCAGGGCGGCGACAACGGCCAGGCGGCGAAACGTCTTCATCATGCTTCCTCTCGGGCAGCGGCAGCGGCAGCGGGGACCAGGATCTCGCGGTTGCCATTGGACTGCATCGCCGACACCATACCCGATTGCTCCATCTGCTCGAGTAACCGGGCGGCGCGGTTGTAACCAATGCGCAGGTGGCGCTGCACCAGCGAAATCGACGCGCGGCGGTGCTTGAGCACCACTTCGCAGGCTTGGTCGTACATCGGGTCGGACTCCGCGTCGCCGCCGATGCCCGTGACGCTGCTGGCGCCTTCGCCGTTGTCGCCTTCGACGCCGCCTTCCAGCAGCCCTTCGATATAGTTCGGTTCGCCCTGCGCCTTCAGGTTTTCCACCACGCGGTGCACTTCGTCGTCGCTGCAGAACGCACCGTGCACCCGCACCGGCAGGCCGGTGCCCGGCGGCATGTAGAGCATGTCGCCCTGGCCCAGCAGGGTTTCGGCGCCCATCTGGTCAAGAATGGTGCGGGAATCAATCTTGGACGACACCTGGAACGCGATGCGCGTCGGGATGTTGGCCTTGATCAGGCCCGTAATGACGTCCACGCTGGGACGTTGCGTGGCCAGAATCAAGTGAATGCCGGCCGCGCGCGCCTTCTGTGCCAGGCGGGCGATCAGTTCTTCGATCTTCTTGCCCACCACCATCATCAGGTCAGCCAACTCGTCGATCACCACCACGATGGTGGGCAACGGCGCCAGCGGCTCGGGCTGGTCGGGCGTCAGCGAGAACGGATTGGGGATGGGTTCCTCACGCTTGATGGCGTCGCGGATCTTGGTGTTGTAGCCCGCCAGGTTGCGCACGCCCATCTTGCTCATCAGGCGATAGCGCTTTTCCATTTCACCCACGCACCAGTTCAGGGCGTTGGAGGCTTGGCGCATGTCGGTGACAACCGGCGCCAGCAGGTGCGGAATCCCTTCGTAGACGCTCATTTCAAGCATCTTCGGGTCAATCAGGATCAGGCGGGTATGCGACGCATCGGCCTTGTAGAGCAGCGACAGGATCATGGCGTTGATCCCCACCGACTTGCCCGAGCCGGTCGTACCGGCCACCAGCAGGTGGGGCATCTTGGCCAGGTCAGCCACCACGGGGTTGCCCGCGATGTCCTTGCCCAGCGCCATCGTCACCACCGAATGGCTGGCGTGATAGGTCTGCGAACCCAGAATTTCGGACAAACGCACCATCTGGCGGCGCGGGTTCGGCAGTTCCAGGCCCATCAGATTCTTGCCCGGAATGGTTTCCACCACCCGGATGCTGACCAGGCTGAGCGCGCGGGCCAGGTCCTTGGCCAGGTTCACGATCTGGCTGCCCTTGACCCCGGTAGCCGGTTCGATTTCATAGCGCGTGATGACCGGGCCCGCCTGGGCCGCCACCACGGTGACGGACACGCCAAAGTCGGCCAGCTTCTTTTCAATCAGGCGCGACGTGAATTCGATGGTCTCGGCGGAGACGGTTTCCTGGTTGGTAAGCGGCGGATCCAGCAGACTGATGGCGGGAAGGTCGCCCTCGGCACCGCCCGACGGGGCAAAAAACAGCGACTGCTGCTTTTCCTTTTCTACCCGTTCGGACTTCGGCACGACGGTAATGGCGGGTTCGATCCGCACCGGCTGCTCGTGCACCAGCTTTTCCTGCTTGGCCACGACCTGTTCCGTGCGCACGGCCTTGGCCACCTGGCCCACCTTGCGGTCTTCGCGCGCGGCGTAGGAATCGCGAACGCGGCGCACCAGGCCTTCCAGCCATGCGCCCACGCGCTCGGCCACGGCCAGCCACGAAAACGAGAAGAACAGGCTCAGGCCGATCGCCAACATGACCAGGAAGGCCAGCGTGCTGCCGGTAAAGCCGATGCTGCGGCTGATCAGATCGGCCAACATGTGGCCGATGACGCCGCCCGCGCCGCTGGCGGTCTCGGACGCGCCGGGCAGATGCGTGCCGTGGCTGGCCAGGCGCAGGGCTTCCATGCCCAGCGACCCTATCAGCAGCAGGAAAAAGCCGATGCCCTCTTCCCAATGGACACGCGGCAGCACTTCCGGCTGTTTACCATTAGTTACTTTAAGCTGGCTGGCCAAGCGCCGGTAGCCTGCCCGAACCCGGTGCAGCAGCAGGATGACCCACCACCAGGCGGAAAAACCGAACAGATAAAGCAGGATGTCTGCTAAGTAGGCGCCCAGCCGGCCGCCGTGGTTGCGCACGACGTCACCGGGGACAGAGTGCGACCAGCCAGGGTCGGACGCGCTCCAGGTGGCCAGCACCAGGGTGAGCCAGGCCGCCAGGGCGGCAAATAGGATCCAGCGGGCTTCGCGCAGCAACGCGGAGATACGCGTTTGTAGCGGCGAAGGACCGTTGCGGGTGTTGCGCGAGGCGCGCGGGGAAGCAGTCGAGATACGCGGCATGCGGCTCATTATAATTGGGCGTTAACCTAAAGATACCCGCCCATGTCCACGCCCACCCACGCTAAAGTTTTGATACTCGGTTCCGGCCCCGCCGGTTACACGGCGGCCGTCTATGCGGCACGCGCCAACCTCAGCCCCGTCCTGGTGACCGGCCTGGCCCAAGGCGGCCAGTTGATGACCACCACGGACGTCGATAACTGGCCCGCCGACGCGGATGGCGTCCAGGGCCCCGACCTGATGCAGCGTTTCCAGAAGCACGCCGAACGCTTCAACACCGAAATGCTGTTCGACCACATCGCCAAGGTTGATCTGTCCAAGCGCCCCTTCACGCTGACGGGCGACACGGGCAAGATCTACACCTGCGACGCCCTCATCATCGCCACCGGCGCATCGGCCAAATACCTGGGCCTGCCCTCCGAAGAGGCCTTCATGGGCCGCGGCGTGTCCGGCTGCGCCACCTGCGACGGTTTCTTCTACCGCAACCAGGACGTGGTCGTGGTGGGCGGCGGCAACACCGCTGTCGAAGAAGCCCTGTACCTGTCGAACATCTGCCGCAAGGTCACCCTGATCCATCGCCGCGACAAGTTCCGAGCCGAACCCATCCTGGTCGACAAGCTGATGTCCAAGGTCGAGAACGGCAACATGGAACTCAAGCTCTTCCACACCCTGGAAGAAGTGCTGGGCGACAACAGCGGTGTAACCGGCGTGCGCGTACGCCACGTGGACACTGGCGCTACCGAAGACATGCCCGTCACGGGCGCCTTCATCGCCATCGGCCATCAGCCGAATACCGAAATCTTCCAGGGCCAACTGGAAATGAAAGACGGCTACATCGTCACCAAGAGCGGCTTGTCCGGCATGGCCACGATGACGTCCGTTCCGGGCGTGTTCGCCGCCGGCGACGTGCAAGACCATGTCTACCGCCAAGCCATCACCAGCGCCGGCACGGGCTGCATGGCCGCCCTGGACGCGCAACGGTGGTTGGAGAATGCGGGGCAGTAAGGTCGGCCTGGCCGACCTGAAACGCCTGAAGAAAGACCTGCAAGCCGAGCGCGAACGCGAAGCGCTCGCCAAGCGGGTTGCCGTACTGAAGAAGCCTGAAACCGCCCCCATGGACGACATGGCGGCGTTTCAGCGCACCATGAAGTCCGTCACGCCGATCAAGCAGGCCGCCCGGGTGGAACACAAGCCCGTGGCGGAACCCGCGCCCGCGCTGCGCCGGGCCAACGCGCTGGGCGAAACGCCGTCACGCGCCGATATCGGTGTGTCCGACGGTGGCGAAATTACCCATCTGCTTTCCGAAGGCGGCACCGCTTTCGTGCGCAGCGACGCCGCGCCCGACACTGCGCGCAACCTGCGGCGCGGCCAATGGCGCGCGGGCGCCGAACTGGACCTGCACGGCTTGCGCGTGGAGCAGGCGCGCCATGCGCTGCTGTCGTTCCTGGATGAATGCCAGGATCACGGCATCCGCTGCGTGCGTATCGTGCACGGCAAGGGCTATGGCTCGGAAGGCCTGGAACCCGTGCTGAAAGACAAGGCGCGCACCTGGCTGGTGCAGAAGAGCGAGGTGCTGGCGTTTTCCGAAGCGCCCGAACGCGAAGGCGGCGCCGGTGCGCTGCTGGTGCTGCTGCGGCAATCCGAAGGACAGCGCAAATGAAATGGCTATACCTGGGCGTGGCGATCATTGCCGAGATCTTCGCCACCAGCGCCCTGAAGGGCTCCGAAGGCTTCACCCGCCTGGTGCCGTCCATCATCACCGTGTTCGGCTACCTGATCTCGTTCTACTTCCTGTCGCTGACGCTGCGCGAGATCCCGGTCGGCATTGCCTACGCCATCTGGTCGGGCGTGGGCATCGTGCTGATCTCCATCGTGGGCGCGGTGTTGTTCAAGCAGCATCTGGACACGCCCGCGCTGATCGGCATCGGCCTCATCATCGCCGGCGTGGTGGTGATGAACGTGTTTTCGAAATCGGTCTCGCATTGACCGCGCGCACCGGGCGGTTTGGGTGGCCCGCGTCGTGGCGCAGGCAGGCGGCCTGGCTTTGCCTGGCTTGCCTGGCCGGGCTGGCTTGCCTGGGCTACCTGCCGGCCGCCAACGCCGCCGCCGACGCCACCAACGCCAACGCCAACGCTGCCGCACAGGATTTCAACCGCGCCGCCGAACTGGCCCGCTACCGCTCGTGGCTGAAGGACTTCACCCAGGATCTCAACACGCTGTCCGCCACGCGCCGCCCGCTTGGCGACGCCCAGTTGGACGAGATGTTCGCGCGCACGGTCGTGCCGGGTTCCCGGGGCGCGGGCTTCATCCGCCAGACCTTCGCGCGGCGCGGCACGGACGGCACCTACACGGCCCAATCCGGGCCGCGCCGCGTGTTCCTGGGCGTCTTGGAAAGCGGCATTCCTGCCGGCCAGGGCGGGCGTTACCCCGAGACGGACCCCGCCCTGAATGTCGCCGACCTGACCGTCTGGTACCTGCACGTGGACGTGGGCGACATGACCAATACGTACCTGCTGTCAGGCGAACATTTCACGCCCTACCGGCTGCCCCCGCCCGGCAAGCTGGAACGCAAGGCCTACCCCTTCCTGCTGATGCAGACCGACCATGGCGCCTTGCGCCTGGGCGGCGTCAGCAGTGAACTCTGGGGCCTGATCGTCTATTTGCAAAATGCCGCGTATTAAGTCCGCCCTGCGCCTGCTGGCCGTGGCCACGCTACCGCTCGCCTCTACATGGGCGCATGCGCTGTGCCAGCCCATGGCGGCATCCGGCCAACGGGAAACCGTGGTCGCCGATGTGCGCCTGGACGACACCAACACGCTGCTGGCGCTGGATGGCTCGCGCATCAAGACGTGGGAGCCCCCCGTTGGCATACGAACCGGCCAGCGCGCCACGCCCTACCTCTGGGCCGAAGCCGTGGACTGGTCCGTATACACCGCCGAACCAGGCGCCACCATCGGCCCTACCCTGCTGCGATTCGAGCGCGGCCCGGATGGCGTCAGGCATGTCTGCGGCATCGCCGAATACAGCGCCCGTGCCGTACACGAGGCGATGGAATCCGGGCAGGCCTCGCTGCCCATGCCCGACAACGAAACGCGCTTTCTTTACGACGACGCGGGGCGGCTTGCCGGCTATGAACTGCGGTCGCGCAACGCGGCGGGCCGTGCCAACCCCACGCAGCATTTCTGCCTGCGCTATGACCGCCACGGCTGGCTGGCCGAACAGGGCGCCAACGCCTGCAACAAGCCTTCGCAACCGCTGATGCGCTACGTGCACGATGCGTCCGGCCGCCTGCTGCGCACGATTTCCTACCTGGAAAGACAAGGCGACGCGATTGAGGTCAGGGAGTTCGACGCGCAAGGCAAGCCTGCCCAGCGCACCCTGCGCCAACGGCTGGATTGGGACAACGACAGGGTGGTGCTGGGTTTGCCCTACCCAGAGCGCGCATCGGAATATTCCATTCTGGTGCTGCCCGGCCCGAACTGGGCGGCACCGGCGTTGGAGTCGTATCACTATGACTGGGCCATCGTGCAGCCCAAGGGCGATGGCCGCGAGGTCTACGCCGCCCGGCGGGACCCCACCGCCGTGCTCGCGCAGGGCAACAGCGGCCCGAACGGCCGCTTCACGCTAAGCGCCGCGCAACGTCGGCAGGTTTGGGATGCAGTGGGCCGGCACCCCGGCGGCGTGCAATGGCTATGGGCGCCGGGGCAGATCTACACACTGATGCAAGCCCTGCCCGACCAAGTCTGGCAGGCTTGCATCGACCCCGAGAACCGGCAAGCGAACGCCTGCAAGGCGCCCTAGGCGCTTTCTAGCTACTTTCAGCAGGCGGCCGGGTCGCGCCGGGACGGCGCAGATAATCCACCAGCGCCACCGTCGCGCTGTCGGGTGGCGGGGTCAGCAAAGACACCACGATGATCGTCAGGAAGGCCACCGGCGCGCCGAACACGCCCGCCGCAATCGGCTGTATGCCCCACCACAAATCCACCGGTTGGATGCGCGAGATGCCCAGCACCGATTCGCGCAGCCACGGATGCGTGTAGGTCATATAGGCGAAGGTCACCAACAAGCCCGCCGCCATTCCCAAGGTGGCGCCCCATTTGTTGGCGCGCCGCCAGAACACCCCCATCACCAGCGCGGGAAAGAACGACGAGGCCGCGAACGAGAACGCCGCCGACACCATGAATAGAATGTCGGCGGGTTTGCGCGCCGCCACCCAGGCCGCGCCAAACGCCACCACCAGCAGCAGAATCTTCGACACCATCACGCGGCGCGCGGCCGACATGCGCGGCGACACCATCCGGTACCACATGTCATGCGACAGGGAATTGGACAAGGTCAGCAGCAGGCCGTCGGCCGTGGACAGGGCCGCGGCCAACCCGCCCGCCGCGACCAGCCCCGAAATCACATAAGGCAGGCCGCCGATTTCCGGCATGGCCAGCACCACGACGTCCGCCCCCATGCTGATTTCGCTTAACTGCACGACGCCGTCGCGGTTGATGTCGGTGACATCCAGCAGGTTGCTGTCAACCGCGCTCCAGGCATGCACCCAGTTGGGCAGGCTCAGGAAGTTGGAGCCGACCACCTGCGTGTAGACCTCGTACTTGACCAGCAGCGCCAGCGCGGGCGCCATGAAATACAGCAGCAGGATGAACAGCAGCGACCAGCACACCGACTTGCGCGCCTCGATCACCGAGGGCGTGGTGTATGAGCGCATCAATATGTGCGGCATTCCCGCCGTGCCCAGCATCAGGCACAGCACCAGCGCCAGGAAGTTGATGCGCATGTTGCGCTGTTCCTCGGGGTCCTTGGCGGGGAACGGTTCGGCGTGCGGCGTGGCGGGCGCGGCCCGCGCCTCGAAGGTGGCGCGCGCCTGCGACCAGGCCACCCGCGCATCTTCCACGCTGGCGGGGTAGGCGGCCAGTTCGCGCTCGACCGATCGGATGTCGACCATGGGCGCTTCGGTGGCGCTCAATTGCGCCAGGCGGCTGCGCAGCTTGTCTTTTTCCAGCGTCCAGGATTCCGGCAACGTCTGCACACGCTTGGCCATTTCATCGGCATGCTGCTGCCACAGCCGGCGCACCTCGATCTCGGAAGGATCATTCTGCAGATAGATCTCTTTTTCGGTCACCTGCTGCAGCACCACGCCCGCGGACAACTGCGGCACGGGCATGTTCGTATGCTTGACCGACAGCCACACCACCGGCACCAGGTAGGCAATGACCAGGATGATGTACTGGCCCACCTGCGTCCACGTGACGGCGCGCATGCCGCCCAGAAACGAGCACACCAGCATGCCGCCCAGCGCAACGAAGATACCCAGTTCGAACGAAATGCCGGTCATGCGCGTGGTGATGATGCCCACGCCGTAGATCTGCGCGACCAGATAGGTGAACGAGCACAGGATGGCGCAGGCCACACCGGCCAGGCGCGGCAAGTTGCCGCCGTAGCGCGCGCCCATGAAATCGGGGATGGTGTACTGACCAAAACGCCGCAGGTAGGGCGCCAGCAGCATGGCGACCAGCACATAGCCGCCCGTCCAGCCCAGGATGTAGGCCAGGCCGCCGTAACCCGTCAGGTACAACGTGCCCGCCACGCCGATGAAGGAGGCCACGGACATCCAGTCGGCGGCCGTGGCCATGCCGTTGTAGATGGCGGGCACACGCCGCCCGGCCACGTAGTATTCCACTTGGTCCGACGTGCGGCAGACGATGCCGATACCCGCGTACAAGCTCACCGTGACCAGCAGGAACACATAGCCGATCCAGTTGCGCGGCATGCCCAGCACTTCGGCCAGCGCCAGCAACAGAATCATCAGCGCAAAGCCCGCCGTGTACAGCACGTAGATACGCCGCAGCCGGATCTTGAATTCCTGGGGTGTATCTCCGCTGAAAAACGGCATCAGCGGTCTCCCCCGGCAGGGTCGGCATCTTCTTCAGCCAACTCATCAGCGCTGTTCATGACCCGGGCGTAGATACCAATGATGATCAGATAAGCCAGGGGTGCGCCATAAGCCGCCATCCAGAAGGCGAACGGCCAGCCGATGAAATCAAAGCTGAGCCTGCGGGCGAAGAAGGTAGGCACGAACGTCAGCGCCGCCCAGACGACAAGCAGCAACAGGATCAGCCGCAAATTGCGGCGCCAATAGGGAGTCGGGGTGGAAACAGGAAGAGGTGCGCGGGATTTCGGCATAGCTAGGATGTTTGCAGACCCTACCTGGATAGCGCGAAACGCTGCGTCTGAAAAGCCCTTGCGGCAGAAATTCAGGCTTTTTATGCGACAACGGCTGGCACTACCTGGTGCCAGCCGCTGTGCGTTTTGCTTTTTTTGAGTACTGCTTTACTTTTTTTATGTACCGGTGCCGCCGGTATTTGCCCATGCAGGGCTTTGTCTCCTCACCTGCATGGGAAGAGATTCTGCACCATGTGCGGGATTGTCACACTAGGGGAATGCCCTAAGACGGAGCATTCATTTACATATTCCATGCCCCACAGTGGTGCGAAATGACCACAAAGTTCTAAATATTGGGATTTTCTGGCTGAAATCCCGGAATTGAGCCGAATTCAGGAATCCCGCCCGTCCCGAAATATGACGCTTGCCACCGCGCGATGCCCGGAATCGGGCGTGGCGTGCCCTCCTTCCCCCGGGGCTGCATTTCACCTGGCCAGGGCGGCGTTTATTTCTTGTTTACGCCCCGTCCCCGAAGCTATATCCCGTTTTTACCCCCCGCTCCGTAACCTGCCGGTGTCCTGCTTTGGTCACCTGGCCTGCCCGGCGCGCATCCGCTTTCGCCGCGCAGGCCCGTCGTTCGAAGGGAGCGCCGCTCCCGGGAGGAAAAACGTGGATGCCATCTATATCACCGCCTTCGCCGTCATGGCTGGGCTGACATTCGGCCTGCTGCAGTTCTGCGCCAGCTTGTCGTCGGGAGAGCCGTCATGAACTGGCTCTATGCATTCAGCGGCCTGACGGCCGCGGCGCTGTTCGTCTACCTGCTGGTGGCGCTGTTCAAACCGGAGAAATTCTGATGACCGCCGAATTCATCGGGCTGCTGGTCTTGTACCTGGCAGTCCTGCTTGCGATCGCGCCGCTGCTTGGGCGCTACATCCGCATCGCCATGGAAAACGGCCAATCCAGGCTGACCGCCTGGGGCCGCCCCTTGGAACGCGGCATTTACCGGCTTGCGGGCATCGACCCGCAGGCTGAAATGGGTTGGAAGCGCTACGCCGTGGCAGTGCTGGCCTTCAACCTGATCGGCGTCGCGATGGTCTATGGCCTGCAACGCTTTCAGGGCATGTTGCCGCTGAATCCCGCGGCCATGGGCGCCGTCACCCCGGACTCGGCGCTCAACACCGCCATCAGCTTCGTCACCAACACCAACTGGCAAGGCTACGGCGGCGAAGCGACGATGAGCTACCTGACGCAGATGCTGGCGCTGACGGTGCAGAACTTCGTGTCCGCCGCCACCGGCATCGCCGTGCTGTTCGCGCTGATACGCGGTTTGTCGCGCCACAGCTCCGCCACGATCGGCAACTTCTGGGCGGATATGGTCCGCTGCACGATGTATGTGCTGCTGCCGCTGTCCTTCGTACTGGCGCTTGCGCTGGTCAGCCAGGGCGTCATCCAGAACTTCAGCCCCTATCAAGACGTGCAGACTGTACAAGCCCTGCATTACGAGCAGCCGCGCGTGAACACGGACGGCCAGCCCGTGCTTGATGCCTCGGGTCAGCCCGTGATGGATTCCGTGACGACATCGACGCAGACGCTCGCGATGGGGCCCGTAGCCTCGCAGGAAGCCATCAAGCTGCTGGGCACCAACGGCGGCGGCTTCTTCAATGCGAATTCGGCGCACCCGTTCGAGAACCCCACGCCGCTGGCGAACTTCCTGCAGATGCTGGCCATTCTGGCGATTCCCGCCGCGCTCTGCTTCGCGTTTGGCGAAATGGTCGGCAGCCGCCGCCAGGGCATCGCCATCCTGGCGGCCATGACGGTGCTGTTCGCCGTTTTCGCGCTGACCACCGCCTATTTCGAACAGCAGCCCAACCCCATGGCCGCGCAGGCGGGCGCCGACAGCGCGCTTACCGCGTTGACACCCGGCGGCAACATGGAGGGCAAGGAATCGCGCTTCGGCATCGCGGCCACCTCGCTCTTTGCCATCATCACCACGGCCGCGTCCTGCGGCGCCGTGAACGGCATGCATGACTCATTCAGCGCCATGGGCGGGCTGCCGCCGATGCTGCAGATGCAGTTGGGCGAAGTGGTCTACGGCGGCGTGGGCTCCGGGCTGTATGGCATGCTGGCCTTCGCGGTGCTGGCGGTCTTCATTGCCGGCCTGATGATCGGCCGCACCCCGGAATACCTGGGCAAGAAGATCGAAGCCTTCGACATGAAGATGGTGTCCATCATCATCCTCGCCACGCCCTTGCTGGTGCTGGGCGGAACCGCCCTGGCCGTCTCCGTTTCGGCGGGACAGGCCGGTGTGCTGAATCCGGGCATCCACGGCTTCTCGGAAATTCTGTATGCGCTGTCCTCGGCGGCCAACAACAACGGCAGCGCGTTTGCCGGGCTGTCCGCCAATACGCCCTTCTACAACGTGCTGCTGGGCATCGCCATGTGGTTTGGCCGCTTCGCCGTGATCGTCGCGGTGCTGGCCATGGCCGGCTCGCTGGCGGCCAAACGGCGCTTGCCCGCCGGCCCCGGCAGCATGCCCACCACCGGCCCCCTCTTTGTGGTGCTGCTGATCGGCGCGGTGCTGCTGGTGGGCGCGCTGACGTATGTGCCCGCGCTGGCCCTGGGGCCGGTCGCCGAACACCTGCAACCTTGAATGCAACAGGCTAGGAAACAACATGGCCAAGATTGAATTGCCAACCTCAAGCGCAGGCGGCGCCGCCGCCCACGCCCCCACGGTCACCGCACAAGAGCGCCCCTTCGGCATGTGGTCCCGCTCGCTCGTCGCGCCCGCCCTGCTGGACAGCCTGCGCAAGCTCTCGCCCGCCGCGCAGTTGAAGAACCCCGTCATGTTCGTCGTGTACGTGGGCAGCATCCTGACCACCGTGCTGTGGGTCATGGCCCTGCGCGGCCAGGCCGAAGCCCCGGCGGGCTTCATCCTGGCCATCGCCGTATGGCTGTGGTTCACGGTGCTGTTCGCCAACTTCGCCGAAGCGCTGGCCGAAGGCCGTGGCAAACAGCAGGCCGCGACCCTGCGTGGTTTGCGCACCACCATCAATGCGCGTTTGCTCAAAGGCTTTCGCGACGTGGATATCCGTGACGCGAACCCGGCGCAATGGCGCAGCCAGGCCACGAGCCAGGCATCCGGACTGCTGCGGCGCAATGACGTGGTGCTGGTCGAAGCGGGCGACACCATACCCGGCGACGGCCAGGTCATCGCCGGCGTCGCCTCGGTGGATGAAAGCGCCATCACGGGGGAATCCGCGCCCGTCATCCGTGAGTCGGGCGGCGACTTCTCGTCCGTCACGGGGGGCACCCGGGTGCTGTCCGACTGGATCTTCGTCCGCATCGCTGCCGACCCCGGCGAGAGTTTCCTGGATCGCATGATCTCGATGGTGGAAGGCGCCAAGCGCCAGAAGACGCCCAACGAACTCGCGCTGACCATTTTGCTGGTCGGGCTGACCGTGGTGTTCCTGCTGGTGGTCGTGACGCTGATGCCGTTCTCCATCTACGCGGTCAACGCGGCGGGTGGCGGCGCGGTGGTCACGGTGACGGTATTGGTGGCGCTGCTGGTCTGCCTGATCCCGACCACCATCGGCGGCCTGCTGTCGGCCATCGGCGTGGCGGGCATGAGCCGCATGATGAGCGCCAACGTCATCGCCACGTCCGGCCGCGCGGTCGAAGCGGCGGGCGACGTGGACGTGCTGCTGTTGGACAAGACCGGCACCATCACTTTCGGCAACCGCCAGGCATCCACGTTCCTGCCCGCGCCGGGCGTGTCCGCCCGTGAATTGGCCGACGCCGCCCGCCTGGCCTCCATGGCCGACGAAACGCCCGAAGGTCGCAGCATCGTGGCGCTGGCCGACAAGACCACCCACGCCCCCGCCGCGCGTGTTGAAGATGCGGAGTTCGTGCCGTTCACCGCGCAATCCCGCATGAGCGGCGTGAACCTGGGCGAACGCATGATCCGCAAGGGCGCGGTCGACGCCGTGCTGTCCTGGCTCAAGGCGCTGGACGCCAGCGTGCCCGACGCCGTGTTGCATCAGGCCGAAGACGTGGCGCGGCGCGGCAGCACGCCGCTGCTGGTCAGCGACGGCAACCGCGCGCTGGGCGTGGTGGAACTGAAAGACATCGTCAAGCCCGGCATCCAGACGCGCTTTGCCGAGCTGCGCCGCATGGGTATCAAGACCGTGATGATCACCGGCGACAACAAGCTGACCGCCGCCTCCATCGCGGCCGAAGCCGGCGTGGACGACTTCCTGGCCGAGGCCACGCCCGAAGCCAAGCTGCAATTGATTCGCGCCTATCAGGCCGAAGGCCGCCTGGTGGCGATGACGGGCGACGGCACCAACGACGCTCCCGCGCTGGCGCAGGCGGACGTAGCCGTGGCGATGAACTCGGGTACCCAGGCCGCCAAGGAAGCCGGCAACATGGTGGACCTGGACTCCAACCCCACCAAGCTGATCGAGATTGTCGAAATCGGCAAGCAGATGCTGATGACGCGCGGCGCGCTGACCACGTTCAGCGTGGCCAACGACGTGGCCAAGTACTTCGCCATCATCCCGGCCGCCTTCGCCACCGTCTTCCCGCAGTTGAACGTGCTGAACATCATGCACCTGACCACGCCCGCCTCGGCCATCCTGTCCGCCGTGATCTTCAACGCGCTGATCATCGTGGTGCTGATTCCGCTGGCGCTCAAGGGTGTGCGCTACCGGCCCCTGGGCGCATCGGTGCTGCTGCGCCGCAACCTGCTGATCTACGGGCTGGGCGGGCTGCTGGTGCCGTTCGTTGGCATCAAGCTGGTTGACATGGTGCTGGCCGCGCTGGGCTGGGCCTAGGCCGGCCGCGCCTGAGCCGGCCGCGCCTGAGCCAAGCCTGATCCTCGCTTCCTCTCCGTACAAACAAGGAATCCATCATGAAATCCATTACTACCCCTCCCCCTGCCCAGGCGCGCCAAGGCGGCGTGCTGCGTCCCGCGCTGGTCGTTTTCGCCGCGCTGTCATTGGTGACGGGCCTGGCCTACCCCTTCCTGACGCGCGGCGTGGCCGCCGTGGTGTTCCCACATGAAGCTGCCGGCTCGCTGATCACGCAAGGCGACAAGGTGGTCGGGTCGGAACTGATCGGCCAGTCGTTCACCGCGCCGCAGTACTTCTGGGGCCGGCCGTCGGCCACCGCGCCCATGCCGTACAACGGCGCGGCCTCGGGTGGCTCGAACCTGGGCCCGCGCAACCCCGCATTGGCCGAGGCCATCCAGGACCGCATCGCGGCCTTGAAGGCGGCCGACCCCGACAACCCCACGCCGGTGCCGGTGGACTTGGTCACCGCGTCCGGCAGTGGCCTGGACCCCAGCATCAGCCCCGCCGCGGCCAGCTACCAGGCCGCGCGAGTGGCACGCGCCCGCCATGTGCCGCGCGCGCAGGTGGATGCGTTGATCCAGGCCCACACGGAAAAGCCCTGGCTGGGCGTATTGGGGGAACCGGTCGTCAATGTGTTGACGCTGAACCTGGCGCTGGACAAATTGCACCCGGCACAATGATGGCGCGGCGTATAGTATCGCCAGCCTTTCCCACCCCACTCTTGCGCGTTCATGGCTGACATTGCTGGCGAGCGTCCCGATCCGGACGCGCTTTTGAAAACGCTGGACGACGCCGCGCGCGAGGCAGCGCGCGGCAAGCTGCGCGTGTACTTCGGCGCGTCGGCCGGCGTCGGCAAGACCTACGCCATGCTGGTGGCCGCCCGCGCTCAAGCGGCTCAGGGCGTGAACGTGCTGGCCGGCATCGTCGAAACCCACGGCCGTCGCGAAACGGCCGGCTTGCTTGACGGCATCGCAGCCCTGCCGCTGAAAGACGTGGCGTACCGGGGCCACGTGCTGAAAGAGTTCGACCTGGACGGCGCGTTGGCCGCGCGCCCCGGCCTGGTGCTGGTGGACGAACTGGCGCATTCCAACGCGCCCGGTTCGCGCCACGCCAAGCGCTGGCAAGACATCCACGAACTGCTGGCCGCCGGCATTGACGTCTGGACCACGCTGAACGTGCAGCATCTGGACAGCCTGAACGAAGCGGTGGGCAGCATCACCGGCGTGCGCGTCTGGGAAACCGTGCCCGACGAGGTCTTCGACACCGCCGACGAAGTCATCCTGGTGGACCTGTCGGCCGATGAACTGCTGCGCCGGCTGAAAGAAGGCAAGGTCTATCTGCCCGAACAAGCTCGCCACGCCACGCGCAATTTCTTTCGCAAAGGCAACCTGATCGCCCTGCGCGAGCTGGCGCTGCGCCGCACCGCCGACCATGTGGACGACGACGTGCAGGCGTATCGGCGCGACCGCGCCATCGAACCGGTATGGCGCACGCGCGAAGCCGTGGTGGCCTGCATCGGCCCGGACGCCGACGCCGAATACGTCATCCGCAGCGCCCATCGCCTGAGCCAGCAACTGGAATGCGATCTGCACGTGGTCACCATCGACACGCCGCGCGCGGCGCCCACGCCTCAAGCCGAGCAAGACCGCATGCAACGCAGCCTGGCGCTGGCGGACAGCCTGGGCGCGCGCACGGAGACGCTGGCGGGTGGCGACATGGTCGACGCGGTGGTGCGCTACGTGCGCCGGCACAACATTACCAAGGCCATCGTGGGCCGTACGCGCGCCAGCGGCCTGCAGCGCCTGCGCGTGTCCCTGTCCGCATTACTGTCCGCCGCCCTCGCGCCGGGATGGCTATGGCGCCGGCACAGCTTTGCCGACATGCTGGCCGCGGGCTGCCCTGAAATCGACATCATCCGGCTGGGCGCCCCCCCGCTGCCCGCCAGCGCCCCGCCAGGGCGCGACCCGCTGACACTGGGGCGTGGCGCGCGCATCAACGCCGACGACCGTGGCGCCAACCCCTGGCTGGGCTATGCCTGGGCGCTGTGCTATTGCGCGGTGGCCACCGGCTTGTCGATGCTGGCGTTTCCCGCGCTGCACCAGACCAACATCGTCATGCTGTTCCTGCTGGCGGTGGTGGCGGTGGCGCTGCGGCATGGGCGCGGCCCTGCCGCGCTGGCGTCGGTTGTCAGCGTCGGCTTGTTCGACTTTTTCTTCGTGCAGCCGCTGGCCTCGTTTGCCGTGTCGGACGTGCAATACCTGCTGACTTTCGCCGTGCTGCTGGCCGTGGGCCTGTTGATCGGGCAACTGACGGCGGGGCTGCGGCTACAGGCGCAGGTGTCGGTCAAGCGCGAAGCCGACGCGCGCAGCCTGTATGAGTTCGCGCGCGAATTGTCGTCCGCGCTGTTGCCCGAGCAGATCGTGGCCCTGGCCGGGGCATTCGTACACGCCACCTTCGGCTCGCGTTGTGCGCTGTATATCCTGGGACTGGACGACCGCTTGAAGCTGGCCTCACCCGCCGCCGCCGACATGCCTGCCCTGGAATCGGCGCTGGCCCAATGGGTGTATGACCACGGCCAGCCCGCCGGCGCGGGCACCACCACGCTGTCCAACAGCGAACTGCTGTATCTGCCCTTGAAAGCGCCGATGCGCACACGCGGCGTGCTGGCCCTGGCCGCGCCCCGCCGCAGCCTGTTCACGCATCCCGATTCGCGCCGCCAGATCGAAGCCTACGCCACGCTTATCGCCATTGCCCTGGAACGGCTGCACTACGTCGAGGTGGCGCAGCAGGCGCTGGTCAGCATGGAATCGGAACGGCTGCGCAACTCGCTGCTGGCGGCGGTGTCGCATGACCTGCGCACACCGCTCACCAGCCTGGTCGGCATGACCGACACGCTGACGCGCCGGCCGGGCACGCTGCCCGACGATGTACAGGAAACCATCCGCGCCATGCGCGACCAAGCCCAGCGCATGCATGCGCTGGTCGTCAATCTGCTGGATATGGCGCGGCTGCAAAGCCACGACACGCCGCTGCGTCTGGAATGGCAATCCATCGAAGAGCTGGTGGGCGCGTCGCTGGCCGCCATGCGCGAACCCCTGGCCGCGCACCGCGTGACCGTGGCCCCGCTGTCGAACCTGCCGCTGGTGGAGTGCGATGGGGTGCTGATCGAACGCGTGCTGTGCAACCTGCTTGAAAACGCGGCCAAGTACACCCCCCCCGGCAGCACCGTGCACATTCACGCAGCGGTTCACGACGGCATGCTGCGCGTGGCCGTGTGCGACAACGGCCCTGGCGTCGCGCCGGGCGCCGAACGCCGCATCTTCGAAAAATTCACGCGTGGCGACCGCGAGTCCGCAACGCCAGGTGTGGGCCTGGGTCTGGCCGTGTGCGACGCCATCATCCAGGCCCACCACGGCCGCATCTGGGTCGAGCACGCGCCAGGGCAAGCCTCGGGCGCGCAATTCGTCTTCAGCCTGCCGCTGGGCACGCCGCCCGACGTTCAACCCGAAATTCAATCCGACATTCCTTGAAGACACGCCCAGCATGTTCGACTACCAGCCTATCGTTCTGATCATCGAAGACGACGCCAATATCCGGCGCTTTGTGCGCCAGGCCCTGGAAAGCGAGGGATGCGTCGTGCACGAGGCCGACACGGTCAAGCGCGGCCTGATCGAAGCCGGCACGCGCCAGCCCGACGCCATCGTGCTGGACCTGGGGCTGCCCGACGAAGACGGCATGACGCTGATCCGCGAACTGCGCAGTTGGACGCAAGTGCCCGTGCTGGTCTTGTCCGCCCGCAGCGCCGAGCCCGACAAGGTAGCCGCGCTGGACGCGGGCGCCGACGACTACCTGACCAAGCCCTTCGGCGTCAGCGAACTGCTGGCGCGGCTGCGCGTGCTGTTGCGCCGCCATGCGCGGGCGGGCGCCGGCAACGCGGCCGAGATCACGTTCGGCGACGTCCGCATCGACTTCGCCAAGCGTGTCGTCGAGCGCGCCGGCCAGCACGTGCACCTGACCGCCATGGAATACCGCCTGCTTGCCGCGCTGCTTGCGCACCGGGGCAAGGTCATGACGCACCGCGAGCTGCTGCGCGAGGTCTGGGGCCCCTCGCACATCGAAAGCAACCACTACCTGCGCATCTACATGGGGCACCTGCGCCAGAAACTGGAAGCGGACCCGGCGCAGCCCGTCTTCCTGATGACCGAGATCGGCGTGGGCTACCGCTTCGCGGGCTGATCGCGCGATCACCGATCAGTTTTTCTTGGCCTTTATCCCGCCTTTACGGGAACAGCGCGAGTCTTGTCTCGCGGTTTATGCCGATCCTCCTATTGTTGCGATCCCGTTCAACACCAGGAGTACTCCATGTTCCGCAATTCCGTCGCCGCGCTCGCGCTGCTGAGCCTGGCCGCCACCGCGCAGGCCAGCGACATGCCCGCCGCCGCTGCCGCCCCCGCCGCCAGCGACGTCACGCTGTCGGCCAACCTTACGCTGGCCAGCCAATACCGCTATCGCGGCTTGATGCAGACGAACAACAAGCCCGCCATCCAAGGCGGCTTTGACCTGGCCCATGCCAGCGGCTTCTATCTGGGTAATTGGAACTCCAGCATCAGTTGGCTGGGCGACAGCAACCCCGACGTGTCCGCGCCCGTGGAAATGGATTTCTACGGCGGCTACAAGGGCAATCTGGCCGAAGGCGTGCCGGTGGACCTGGGCATCTTGCAGTACTACTACCCGGGCGACTTTCCCTCGGGCTACACCAGCCCCGACACCACCGAGCTGTACGCCGGCATCGGCTACGGCCCGGTCATGTTCAAGTACTCCATCGCCCTGACCAACCTGTTCGGCTTCGCCGACAGCAAATACAGCCAGTACTTCGATGTGGCCGCCAACGTCGACACCGGGGTGTGGGGGCTGACACTCAACGCCCATGTGGGACGCCAGCTCGTGAAGAACGTAGACAACGGTTCCTACACCGATTGGAAGCTCGGACTGACCAAGGACTTTGGACAGGGCCTGTCCGTGTCGCTGGCCTACCTGGACACCAACGCGGACCGCGCCGTCTACACCAACACGCACGGTCGCGACATGGGCCGCGCGACCGGCTTGCTGTCGCTGACCAAGACCTTCTGAGCGCCCGGGCGTTGACGCGATTTTTACGCGCCGCGCCCGCCTTTTTCGGCAGGATTTACGGCGCGATTCCTATAGTGGAATCGTCATCAACCAACAGGAAACGCGGATCGCCGCCAGCGGCGCCTCCGCTCCGCCCACACCATGATTCCCCGACTGCAACCTGGCCGCCCTGCTTCGCGCGATCTCCCCCAAAGCTTGCCGCTGGCTCGTAGCCAGCAGGTAGCGCTGACGGTCAGGATCGATACGCTGGATGCGTTGAAGGTGCGCCTTGCGCTGCACCAGGCGCTGGGTGACCGGATCGGCATCTACCTGCTGTCGGTGGACCATGCCCACGCGCAAAGCACGCTGCAACTGCAATGCGCCCGCGACGAACTGGACGACATGATGCATGCCGTCATGCGCGGGTTGCCCCAGGCAGAATTCGGACCGGTGCGCGCGGCCACCGCCATCACGGGACGCTAGGCCATGGACATGCCGCTGACTTACATGCCGCCGACTCACATGCCGCTACCTCCGCGTTTTGAAGGCATCTGGCTGCCCATGGTCACGCCGCTGCGCGGCGGCTATGTGGACATGGACGCCGCGCAGGCACTGGCCCGCTACTACCGCAACGCCGGCATCGCCGGCCTGGTGCTGTTCGGTTCCACCGGCGAAGGCAACCTGCTCAGCCTGTCCGAGAAAATCGACATGGCCCAGGCCATTGCCAGCGATCCGCATGCACTGCCGCTGATCTTCGGCGCGGGCGGCGTAGACACGCGAGGCGTGGCCACGGCCATCCGGCGCCTGGACAAGCATTGCCCGGCGGGCTATCTCGTGCCGCCGCCTTATTATCTGGGCCCCTCGCAAGCCGGTATCCTGTGGCATTACCGGCAGATCGCCTGGGCCACTGAACGCCCGATCATCCTCTACAACATCCCCAAGCGCACGGGCGTGACCATGACGGTCGAGACCATGGAAGCGCTGGCCTTGCTGCCCAACTTTTCCGCCGTCAAGGAATGCAACCCGGCGGTGCTTGCCGCGCTGAACACGCGCGGCAAACTGGATGTGCTGTGTGGCGACGACCTGTCCTTGCTGGACCATTGGCTGGCTGGCGGACGCGGCGCCATCCCGGCCGCCGCGCATCTGTTTCCCGAACGCTATGTGGAAATCATGCGTCTGGCGCACGCGGGCCAGGCGCAAGCCGCGCGCGAGCTTTTCGAGCCGCTGCGCGCGCTGATCCGCCTGCTGTTCGCCGAACCGAATCCCGCGCCGATCAAGCGTGCGCTTGCCATGCAAGGGCTGATCGCCGACGAACTGCGCATGCCCATGATGCCCGCCAGCCGCGAACTCACCCCTCGCCTGCAACGCGCGATGAGCGCCCTGCAAGACTTGCCTAGCCGGCTGCAGACAGCTTGAATACCGACACCGCGCGCGCCAGGCCATCCGCCTGTTCGTGCAGGGTGGCTGCCGACGCGGCGAACTCCTGCACGAGCGCCGCGTTCTGCTGCGTCACGCTGTCCAGGTGCGTGACGGCTTGGTTGATCTGCTCGATACCCACGCTTTGCTCGGCCGACGCGGTGGCAATCTCGCCCATCAACGGTGCGCTGGTGGCCGCCGATTCCAGCACGCTGCCCATGGTTGCGCTGGCCTGGCCCACCCGATCGCTGCCGCGCGTGACGGAGTCCGACGAGGTCTCGATCAAGCCCTTGATCTCTTTGGCGGCCGTGGCGGAACGCTGGGCCAATGCCCGAACTTCGCCCGCCACCACCGCAAAGCCGCGCCCCTGCTCGCCCGCCCGCGCCGCTTCAACTGCCGCGTTCAAGGCCAGGATGTTGGTTTGAAAGGCAATCCCGTCGATCACGCTGATGATCTCGCCGATGCGTTGTGAACTATGTGAGATCTCGCGCATGGCGTCGATGGCGTGCTGCGTCTCTTCGCTGCCCTGGCGGGCCAGTTGCGCCGCCTGGCCAGCCAGGGAACTGACTTCGCGCACGTGTTCCGCGCTTTGCTTGGCGGTGGCCGTAATCTCTTCCACGCTGGCGGCGGTCTGCTCAAGCGCCGCGGCCTGCTTCTCGGTACGGTCGGACAGATCCATGCTGCCCGCCGCGATCTGGCGCGAGGCCGCCGCGATGGATCCCGTGGACTGCACGATCGTGCGCAAGGCGGCTTGCAGGCGGTCCTGCATGCGACCCATTCCTTCGAACAGGCGACCGATCTCGCCGCGATGGTGGTGCGACACGCTGCCGGACAAGTCACCATTGGCCACCCGCTCGCACAGCGCCACGGCCTCATCCAGGGGGCCGATCACATGCGTGCGGAAGAAGCGCAATGCCCCGATCAGCAGCAACGCCAGCAAGCCTAGCGTCACCCCCCCCTGGCGCCACAAGGTGCCGGTGAACGCGGCGTCGACATCATCCACATAGAGCCCGGTAAAGATCAGCCAGCCCCAATCCGCGTCATAGGCCGCGTAGCTGATTTTCGGCAGGGCCTCGTCGGCGCCCGGCCTCGGAAAGCGGTACTCCACATAGCCGCCGCCCGCCTTGCCTTCGGCATAGAGGTTTTCGAAGATCGGCAAGCCGTCCACATCCTTGATGGCGCGTACGTTCGTACCCACCAGCTTGGCGTCCGGATGTACCAGCAGCGCGTAGTCATCACCGAACACGCCCACGTAGCCATCGTCGCCGTAGCGCAGTTGCGCCAGGCGCCGCGCCACATTCTGCTTGGCCTGCGCCAGGGGCATGCCTTCGCTGACGCTTTGCTTGCCATTGCGCAGGATGCCTGCCGACAGGTCCAGCACATGACGCAATTCGGTCTTGCGCTCGGTCACCATCTCGGCGCGGCGCTGCCAGGCATCCCAGGCACCCAGCATCAGAACCACCGCGCCAATGGCGAACACGAACCACAACAGCTCCCTGCGCAGACTGGAATTTTTCACAGTCTCTCCTCGTTATTTTCCAATCGGCCGTATGAAACTTTTGACGGCAGAATGTGACGGTTTATGTATTGCGATCCGTCAGGATACGGTGACGCAGCAGGGTTTTCACTAGGAAGGCATGCGGCGATTGATCTAGCGCAAGGCCCATAAGAAAAACGCAAGGCCCAGGGGCCTTGCGTTCGGTAGTGCTTGCATTGCGGAGATTTCTGCGCGTGCCGTCAGCGCCGCAAGGCGCTCTTGGCCGCCTGCGCGACGCGTGGCGTCGTCAGCGCAATCAACGTCACGACGACCAGCGAATAGTTGGGCACGCTGCGCATGTTGCGGAACATCATCTCGGTCAGGCTGAAGGCGCAATAGCCCAGGCAGAACAACAGCCCCAACTGCGCGCCGACGCGAATCACCCTGTCATCGCTGGCCAGACGACGGAAGAATACCGCCGCCGGCACCAGGTACAGGACAAGAATCGTGATCAGGCCCAGCAGGCCGTATCCCGCCAACGCAGCCAACAGGTCGTTGTGCGGTTCTCCGTAGCCGTCGACAACCTCTTGGGTAACAACGCCCTGGGTTTGAAGCGTCCGCAGCTCTTCGCGGAACTTGCTGGGGCCCACGCCCACGATCGGACTCTTTTCGAACATCAGGAACGAGGCGTGCCACAGCTGCAAGCGGATGCCGAAGGACGTATCGCGGTTGGCCGAAGTCGTGAATCGTTGGACGTCTTTCGAGATCTCGTGCATCCGGCTGCTGAACGTCCAGATGGCCGCGGCGCTGGCAACCAGCGCCACACAGACCGCCAAGGCGCAATACACCTTGTGGCGGCGCTGCCAATTTCGCAAACCCAACAGGAACACCACCCCCAGGATAGGCAGCAGCATCCAACTGCTGCGCGTCTCGAACAACCAGGTGGCGATGACGGACAGCGCCACCGCCAACAGCTTCACCGCGACTTCGGCCCGCGGCCAGCGCGTGGAAGGACCAAAGCCCAGGGACAAGAGCGTCATGCCGCCAAACAACAGCGTCAGGTTCGCGAACCCCACGGCGTTGTAGCGCCCGCCAACATCGATCATCGCGCCACGGCTCTCGGTTTCCATGACGAAGATCAATAGCAGCGACCCGCCAAGGGCACCCGCCAGGATGCTCCACTGCACCAGCTTGAGCCATCGCTGCGGCGCGCGCAGCAACAGCCACAGCACCGGCAGCGCCAACGCGAAGCGCAGCAGCTTTTCAAGTTCGGAGCTACTCCATACGCCTCGCACCGCGGACGTGGCGAAAAGGCAGGCCAGCGGCAGCAGCAGCACCAAGGACATCGGCCACAAGGCGCCGAAATCCAACGGCTCGTACCGCTTGACTGCGTTGACCGCCAGCGCAGTCAGCGCGATCAGGGCGCTTAGATAAAGAATGGCGGGTCCGCCAACCGGGCTGGTCAGGGCCAGCGCGGGTACCAACAACACAAGCCACGTGGCTAAGGAAACATACATTCGGGGCACAGCGATCAGCCTGGAAAGAACAGCGCAAGCGCAACGCGCTTCATGCGGAATAGGTAGACAAAACCCGCCCGCCATGACGGCGGACGGGTTCAGCGGAACATCGCGGGAGGGTTCGCGAATTTACATGTTTTCGATCATGACCTGGCCAAAGCCCGAGCACGACACCTGGGTCGCGCCTTCCAGCAGGCGGGCGAAGTCATACGTGACCTTCTTGGACAGGATGGACTTTTCCATGCTGGAGATGATCAGGTCAGCGGCTTCGGTCCAGCCCATGTGGCGCAGCATCATTTCGGCCGACAGGATTTCGGAACCGGGGTTCACGTAGTCCTTGCCCGCGTACTTGGGCGCCGTGCCGTGGGTGGCTTCGAACATGGCGACCGAGTCCGACAGGTTGGCCCCCGGCGCGATGCCGATGCCGCCCACTTGCGCCGCCAGCGCGTCCGAGATGTAGTCGCCGTTCAGGTTCAGCGTCGCGATAACGTCGTATTCGGCCGGACGCAGCAGGATCTGCTGCAGGAAGGCGTCGGCAATCACGTCCTTGACGATGATCTCGCGGCCCGTCCTGGGGTTCTTGAACTTGCACCACGGACCGCCGTCGATCAGTTGCGCGCCGAATTCCTTCTGCAGCAGTTCGTAGCCCCAGTCCCGGAAGCCGCCTTCCGTGAACTTCATGATGTTGCCCTTGTGTACCAGCGTCAGCGACGTGCGGTCGTTGTCGATGACGTACTGCGCGGCCTTGCGCACCAGGCGCTCGGTGCCTTCGCGCGACACGGGCTTGATGCCGATGGACGAGGTGTTCGGGAAGCGGATCTTCTTCACGCCCAGCTTGGTCTGCAGGAACTGGATCAGTTCCTTGGCCTGCTCGCTTTCGGCCATGTATTCGATGCCCGCATAAATGTCTTCCGAGTTTTCGCGGAAGATCACCATGTTGGTCTTTTCGGGCTCACGCACCGGCGAGGGCACGCCCTTGAAGTACGCCACCGGACGCAGGCAGACGTACAGGTCCAGTTGCTGGCGCAGCGCCACGTTCAGCGAGCGGATGCCGCCGCCAACCGGGGTGGTCAACGGGCCCTTGATGGAGACCACGTAGTCCTTGACGACTTCCAGGGTCTCGTCGGGCAGCCAGACGTCCGGGCCGTAGACCTTGGTGGCCTTCTCGCCGGCATAGACTTCCATCCAGTGGATCTTGCGCTTGCCGCCATAGGCTTTTTGCACCGCGGCGTCGACAACCTTGATCATCACTGGGGTGATGTCGGCGCCCGTGCCGTCGCCTTCGATGAAGGGAACGATGGGTTGTTCAGGCACATTCAGCGAGAAATCAGCGTTGACCGTGATTTTCTGGCCGCCAGCGGGAACCTTGATATGTTGGTAGGACATGAATGCTCCATTTGCTCCGGGTGGTTTTTCTGCACGCGCCGCATCGGATAGCGTCCGATTCCGCAGGGAAAATCGCCCTCGCGAACCGCACACCGGATGGCGGATAGCAACCAATTCTATATCGCAAAGGCCCCGGGGCAACCGGCCGCCATCGGGCGCGCGGTAAAATAATGCGTCCTACACCGCATTCCGTCCCCACCGATGTTCAATCCCTCACGCGACCAAGTCCGCGAATTCTTTATCGACACCTGGCGCAAGCACCGCGCCAACGAGGTGCTGACTCCGCTCGAGGCCATCGCGCTGGACTGGATCATCGAGCATCCCGAATACCACGGCGACCTTGAAAGCCCAGAGGCCATGACCATGGACTACGCGGTGGAAAAGGGGCGCACCAATCCGTTCCTGCACCTGTCCATGCACCTGGCCATCGCGGAACAATTGTCCATCGATCATCCGCCCGGCATCCGTCTGGCCTACCAGCAGTTAACCGCACGCTCGGACGCCCACCACGCAGCCCATGAAATCATGGAATGCCTGGGGCAAGTGGTGTGGGAAGCGCAGCGGCTGGGCACGCCGCTGGACAGCGACAGCTATATCGACCTGATCCGCCGCCGCGCCAGCCTGTAAGGCGTAATTACTTGCGCACGCCCAGGTCGCTGGGCAGGGACGCCAGCCATGCCGACACGTTGGAAATATCCTGGTCGGACAATTGCGTGGCGAAAGCGCCCATGATGGGGTTCTTGCGTACGTTGGCGGTGGCTGCGCTGCCGGAGGCGCCACGCTTGTAGGCCTTCAGCGCGTGGACCAGGTAATCAGCGTGCTGGCCGGCCAGCGTGGGGTAGGACGGGTCCACCGCGGTCTTGGCGTCGGCGCCGTGGCACGACGCGCAATTGAATTTATCGAAAACGGCCTTGCCGGCGGCCAGGTCCTGCGCCTGGACGGAAGCGCCCGCCATGGCGAAAGTCGCGCCCAGAAGGGCAAGCATCGTGCGATTCATTGTTTGCCCCTTATTTGAGATTCGCGTAGTACGCGGCCAGATCGGCGATGTCCTGGTCGGACAGGCTGCCGGCAATGGCGTCCATCGTGGGATGGCTGCGCGCGCCTTTCTTGTACTCGTTGAGGGCGGTTTCGATGTACTTGGCGTTTTGGCCAGCAATCATCGGCACGTGATAGAGCTCGGGGAACGTCGCCTTGTAGCCTTCGATGCCGTGGCAACCGATGCACATGGAAACCTTGTCGCGGGCGTTTTGGATGTTACCGACAGGCGCTGCGTCAGCAGCAACAGCCTGGCCGGCGATCGCACAGGATGCTATCGCGGCCAACACGGAAACCGTGCACTTCAGAGAGGTTCGCAACTTCATTGGAATGGCTCTTCTTGGTATGGCTTAAGGACTAGGGCCTGCTCACACGTCGGCCCCCTGCAAACACGTTGCGGGTCGAACCCAACTGCAAAACCGCCTGATTGTACGATAATTGCTCAGGATTAATACCTTGCGTTGGGTATTGATCACCGTCAATCCTCGGAAGCCATCAGCCTATGTCCGCAGCCCAGTCCGCACACTCCGCCACGCCCGCCCGCTTCAACGGGACCGACTCTTACGTCGCCACCGACGACCTGAAACTGGCCGTCAACGCCGCCCTGACTTTGCAGCGCCCGCTGCTGATCAAGGGCGAGCCGGGCACCGGCAAGACCATGCTGGCCGAAGAAGTGGCGCGCGCGCTGGGCCGGCCCCTGCTGCAATGGCACATCAAGTCCACCACCAAGGCGCATCAGGGCCTGTACGAATACGACGCCGTGTCGCGCCTGCGCGACTCGCAGCTGGGTGACGAGAAAGTGCGCGACATCCGCAACTACATCGTGCAAGGCACCTTGTGGCAAGCGTTCCAAGCGGACGAACCGGTGGTGCTGCTGATCGACGAGATCGACAAGGCCGACATCGAATTCCCCAACGACCTGCTGCGCGAACTGGACCGCATGGAATTCCATGTGTATGAAACGCGCGAGACCATCTCCGCGCGCCATCGCCCGCTGGTCATCATCACGTCCAACAACGAGAAGGACCTGCCCGACGCATTCCTGCGCCGCTGCTTCTTCCACTACATCCGCTTCCCCGACCGCGACACCATGCGCGACATCGTCGCCGTGCACTACCCGCACCTGAAGCAGGACGTGCTGCGCGCGGCGCTGGACACCTTCTTTGCGCTGCGCGATGCGCCCGGCCTGAAGAAAAAGCCGTCTACCTCTGAACTGCTGGACTGGCTGCGCCTGCTGCTGGCCGAAAACGCCACGGCGGCCGAGATCGACGCCCACACGGCAACCGCCGTGCCGCTGATGGCCGGCGCGCTTCTGAAGAACGAGCAAGACGTGCACCTGCTGGAACGCCTGGCGGCCATGACCCGCGGCGGCCAGCGCCGCTGATCCCCACGCCACCGGCCGCCCGCCCATGCTGATCGACTTCTTCTACCACCTTCGGGCGCACAAGCTGCCCGTCTCGGTCAAGGAATACCTGACCCTGGTGGACGCCCTGCGCCACGACCTGATGGCGCCCACGCTGGACGAGTTCTACTTCCTGGCACGCGCCACGCTGGTCAAGGACGAATCACTCTACGACCGCTACGACAAGGCCTTTGGCGCCTACTACAAGGGCATCCAGGCAGCGCTGCCGGCGGACAAGGAAATCCCGCTGGACTGGCTGATAAAAGAGTTCGAGAAGAACCTGTCGCCCGAAGAAAAAGCCGCCATTGAAAAGCACGGCTGGGACAAACTGATGGAGCTCTTCAAGGAACGCATGGAAGAGCAGAAAGAGCGCCACGCGGGCGGCAGCAAATGGATTGGCACCGGCGGCACCTCGCCGTTCGGCAACGGCGGTTATCACCCCGAAGGCATCCGCGTGGGCGGCGCATCGGCGGGCAACCGCTCGGCGGTCAAGGTCTGGGACATGCGCCAGTTCAAGGACTACGACGATCAGGTCGAACTGGGCACGCGCAACTTCAAGGTGGCGCTGCGGCGCTTGCGCCGTTTTGCGCGCCAAGGCGCCGACATGGAACTGGACCTGGACGACACCATCGCCAGCACCGCGCGCAACGCCGGCCACCTGGACCTGCGCATGGTGCCCGAACGCCACAACACCGTAAAGGTGCTGATGCTGCTGGACGTGGGCGGCAGCATGGACGACCACATCGGCCGCGTGGAAGAATTGTTTTCAGCGGCGCGCAGCGAATTCCGCAATCTGGAAGTCTATTACTTCCACAACTGCCCGTACGAAAGCCTGTGGCAAAGCAACCGCCGCCGCCAGAACGAACGTTTCGACACCTGGGACGTGCTGCGCAAGTACAACCCGGACTGGCGGCTGATCATCGTCGGCGACGCCACCATGAGCCCGTACGAAATCCTGCAACCCGGCGGGTCCGTCGAACACTACAACAAGGAACCTGGCGCACAGTGGATGCGGCGGCTGCTGGATGCCTGGCCGAAATCGGTGTGGCTCAACCCCGAGCCCACCGCGTCGTGGCAATACCGTCAGTCCATCGCGCTGATGCGCGACATCATGCAGGACCGCATGTATCCGGTCACCGTCGCGGGCCTGGAACAAGCGATGCGGGTCCTCTCCAAATAAGCCTTACCCATCCACCGGCTGCTCAGGCGTATCCAGCGTCAACTGATAAAACGCCAGATCCAGCCAGCGGCCGAACTTGAAGCCCGCTTCGCGGATTGTGCCGGCGTGCTTGAACCCCAGCTTCTCGTGCAGGCGGATGCTGCCGTCGTTGGAGGCGTCAATGCCGCCGACCAGCACGTGCACCTGATTGGCACGCGCTCGTTCGATCAGCACGCGCATCATTGCTTCGCCCAGGCCCCGGCCGCGAAAACGCCCGTCCACGTAGACGGAATGCTCAACGGAATACTTGAACGCGGGCCAGGCGCGGAAAGTGCCATAGCTGGCAAACGCCATCAGTTCGCCAGCCGCGTTTTCAAACCCGACCACCGGAAAGCCGCCCTGCTGCTTGGTCTGGAACCAACCCGACATCGCTTCGCGCGGCCGGGGCTTGTAGTCGTACAGCGCGGTGGAATTGACGATGGCGTCGTTGAAGATGGCCAGTATCTGATCCGCGTGGCGTTCGTACGTGCAATCGACAAGGGTTGCGCCGTCGGGCGCGTGGGTATCAGCGGGCGAGTTCATGGCGAAAAATTGTACTGTCACGGCCCGCATTTGTAGCCGCTCGCAACGGCCCTTGGCACAAAAAAAACCGCCGATCCGGCGGTTCAGTAAGGTGTTGCCGCTTCTGGCCACTCTCAGGCGGCGCGGCTCTCCACAGATCGGTTGGTGGCGGACGCGTGGCGCAGGCCGGGGCACTTGCGCCATGAAAGCTCGTCCGCATCCATGTCCAGGTCAAACAGATCATTGGCGGCCGGCCACGGATGGCTGCGCACGGCCGCGCCTTCCATCTCAAGCACATGTCCGGCGAACCCACGGGGCGAACCGCCGCATTCCGCGAAGTATCGTTGTGCGTTCAAGTCCACCACATAGGTGGTCATATCATGGGTCAGTATGGCCACGAATTGGCCGTCATCACTGGCATAGGCGTACTGAAACTGCCCTTTGATTCCGTCGCCGCTCAAGGCGCTACCGGTCAATTGGGACAGAGCACGCGTGACGATTTCGGTCAGCATGGGTCGTTCCTCCGAAAAATGCGCCGGCAGGATGCCGGCAGCGAAGGCGCGAACGACAAGCACCGGCGCCGCGCATGCGGCGGCGTCTGGCGTTGGACGGGAAGCCGGGTAGACGGCTGTCGCGCATCCCGTCGGCAACAGCTACTACGTTTGAAAAAGCTTACACCCGCAAGCCGGACGACCTCAAATTTGCCTTGTGCACGAAGGATATTGCAGCGCAGCACCCTCTGGTGGCGCTGCTTTCGACGGCTTATGCCGCCGCAACCGGCATGCCGCCTGGCTCTGCGTCACCGTTATTTCGACCCATCCAATGCTCCCGACGCAGGCGATAAAGCACATGCTCACGCAGCGGGTGGCCCGGGGACAACGCCGGATGATCAAACGTGCCGGCATCT
Source organism: Achromobacter spanius (assembly GCF_002812705.1). Taxonomy (NCBI): domain Bacteria; kingdom Pseudomonadati; phylum Pseudomonadota; class Betaproteobacteria; order Burkholderiales; family Alcaligenaceae; genus Achromobacter; species Achromobacter spanius. The sequence goes on from NZ_CP025030.1 coordinate 83,003, forward strand.
GCCTGCATGCCAAGCCGCGCCATCACCGCGCGTGATCGCTGATTGCCCACCGCCGTGAACGCCACGATTTCATCCAGCCTGACCTGTTCGAACCCGACGCGCAGTGCCGCTTCAGCGGCTTCGCTGGCATAGCCACGCCCCCAAAACGGCTGCGCCAGACGCCAGCCCACTTCGATCCCCGGCGCGAACGGCAGCATCGCCGGCATGGGCTTGATGCCGACAAAGCCGATGAACGGCGCCACACCGGGCGCTTCAACGGCCCAGAACCCCCAGCCATGCTCGTCAATGCCCGCCGCCAGCCGTGCGGCCAGCGCATCGCTTTCCTGTGCCGACAGCGGCAGCAGGAACTCGGTCACGCGCGGATCCGCGTTCATTTCCGCGAACGGCTGGCGGTCATCCGCGCGCCATTGCCGCAGCACCAGTCGCGACGTTTCTACTTCCAGCGATAACGACATGTCGCACTTCCTTGTATTGCGTCTCAGGCTTGCAGCGCCTGAACCATTGCCAACGTATACACTCCAACGGATTCTGCCATGCGAAAGGAATTGTTTGCCATGCGCCTGTCCCTGTCGAAGCTGCCGCGCCCATTGGGTGCGCTGCTGTTCTCCTCCTTCCTGGCCTTTCAGGCCGGCGCCGCCAATCTTCCGGCCGGCGTCTCGGAGGCCGCCTCGGTTGAAGGCATCACTGAATACCGCTTGGCCAATGGCTTAAGGGTGCTGCTGGTACCCGACGAGTCCAAGCCGTCGACCACCGTCAACATGACCTACCTGGTGGGCTCGCGCAACGAGAACTACGGCCAGACCGGCATGGCGCACCTGCTGGAACACATGCTGTTCAAGGGTACGTCCACCACGCGCAACGCCATGGGCGAATTTTCGCGTCGTGGCCTGCAGGCCAACGGCTCCACCTCCAGCGACCGCACCAACTACTTCGCCAGTTTCGCCGCCAACCCCGACACCCTCAAGTGGTACCTGGGCTGGCAAGCCGACGCCATGGTTAATTCCCTGATCGCCAAGGAAGACCTGGATTCGGAAATGACCGTGGTCCGCAATGAAATGGAAAGCGGCGAAAACAGCCCGTCGCGCATCCTGATGCAAAAAATGCAGGCGGCCGCCTACCAGTGGCACAGCTACGGCAAGAACACCATCGGCGCCCGCTCCGACGTTGAAAACGTGGACATCGGCCAGCTTCGCGCCTTCTATCACGAGTACTACCAGCCCGATAATGCCGTGCTGATCGTGGCCGGCAAGTTCGACCCCCAGGCCACCCTGGCGGACATTGAACAAACGCTGGGCAAGCTGCCCAAGCCCGACCGCAAGTTGCCGCCCGAGTACACCGTGGAACCGGTGCAGGACGGCGAACGTTCGGTCACCTTGCGTCGTGCCGGCGGCACGCCGCTGGTAGCCGCCATGTACCACATCCCCGCCGCCGGCAGCCCCGATTTCGTGCCGCTGGACCTGGCCACCGTCATCCTGTCGGATACGCCGTCGGGCCGCCTGTACCACGCGCTGGTCGCCACGAAAATGGCCTCGGGCGTGTTCGGCTTCACCATGGAAAACCGCGATCCCGGCCTGGCGATGTTCGGCGCGCAATTGCCGCCGGGCAAAGACCTGGACGCTGCCATGAAGACGCTGACCGGCACGCTGGAATCGCTGGGTAAAACGCCTTTCACGCAACAGGAACTGGATCGCGCGCGCAGCAAATGGCTGACCGCCTGGGAACAAACCTACAGCGATCCCGAGCAGGTCGGTGTGGCGCTGTCCGAAGCCATCGCCGCTGGCGACTGGCGCTTGTTCTTCCTGCAGCGCGACCGCGCCCGCAAGGCCACGCTGACTGAAGTCCAACAAGCCGCAACCACCTATCTGCTGCAAAGCAATCGCATCGAAGGCCGCTACATTCCCACGGAAAAGCCGCTGCGTGCGCCGCAAACGCAGCGCGTGGACCTGACTGCCGTGTTCAAGGACTACAAGGGCGATCCGGACTTCAAGGCGGCATCCGCCTTTGACCCCACGCCCGAAAACATCGACAAGCTGACGCAAAGAAAAACACTGGAGCTCGCCAACGGGCCGGTTCAGTTGGCGCTGTTGCCCAAGGCCACGCGCGGCAGCCGCGTGCAGGCGCAGATGCTGATTCAATTCGGCAATGAAAAAGATCTGCTTGGCCAGCGCGTAAACTCGAGCGCCGCGGCGGATCTGCTGATCCGTGGCACGGCCAAGCTGTCGCGCCAGGAAATCCAGGACCGCCTGGACAAGCTGCAGGCCGAACTGGGCTTCAGCGGCGGCGGCACGACGCTGAAAATCGCCATGTCGACCAAGGGCGAGAACCTGCCCGAGCTGACCGCGCTGGCATTGGAAATCGTGCGCAACGCCAACTTCCCCAAGGAACAGTTGGACGAATACCAGCGCCAGCTTGAAACCTCGATCCAGAACGCCATGACCGAGCCCACGGCCTTGGCCGGACGCGCCCTGGCGCGCCAGGACAACCCGTGGCCCGCTGACGACCTGCGCTACGTGCCGACGTTTGAAGAGTCCTTGGCCAGCGTGCGCGGCCTGAACCGCGACGCGCTCGCCAAGTTCCACGCCAAGTTCTACGGCGCCGGCAAGATCGAGTATTCCGCCGTGGGCGACTTCGACCCCGCGGCTGTCGAAAAGGCCATCACCACGGGCCTGGCCGGTTGGAAGAAGGCGCCCGCCTACACCCGCGTGCCCAACCCGTATCGCGACATTCCCGCCAAGCAGTTCGACATCGATACGCCCGACAAGGCCAACGCCTTCTACGTGTCGCGCATGCCGTTGAAGCTGCAAGACACGGATGCGGACTACGCGGCCCTGTATCTGGCCAACTACCTGTTCGGTGCGTCTGAAACGTCACGCTTGTGGAACCGCGTGCGCGAAACCGAAGGCCTGTCCTACAACGTGCGCAGCTCGCTGTCGGTCTCGTCGTTCGAACCCAGCGCCAGTTGGACCATGTACGCCATTTACGCCCCCCAGAATCGTGACCGCCTGGAAAAGGCCATCAACGAGGAACTGGCGCGCGTGCTGAAGGACGGCTTTTCCGACAAGGAAGTGGCGGATGGCATCAACGCGCTTCTGAACTACCGCAACCTGGCCCGCGCGCAAGACGACATCCTGGCCAGCACCTGGCTTGACTACCTGCAACGCGGCCGCACGTTTGAGTGGTCAGCCGAGATGGACAAGAAGATCTCCGCCTTGACGCCCGACGCGGTCAATGCCGCGCTACGCAAGTACCTGCGCGCCGACGGTTTCAGCACCGCGGTCGCGGGCGACTTCAAAAAGAAAGCCGCGCCCTGAGCGTTTGCCGCCCCCAAAACCCCTGCCTCGTGCAGGGGTTTTTTTGCGTCAACGGATGTGAACCGGGCGATCCATCCGCTCGTCTGGTCTGCATAACCCTACGAAAAACGGTGATATTTACCAGAATCGAACGAATTACTCGATTATTTGGAAATATCTTTTCAGGTATTAAGGGTTTATCCCAAGTGGGATAGCGCGCAGAATTCAGTCATCGGGAACAAACAACGAACCACGACGGTAATGCCGGATTCGCTCCCATCCAAGATGACACGGAGGTCTCAATCATGAAAACCCTAACCACCACCCTGCTGCTATCCCTGGCTTTGGTTGGCGTTGGCGCCCAAGCCGCCGGCGTTGAACAAGCCAAGACCCGCGACCAGGTCGCGACCGAATTGCAGCAAGCCAAGGCCAACGGCCAATACACGTTCGGCGAACTGGACTACCCGCCCGCCCTGCCCCAAGCCGCCAGCTTGAGCTCGCAAGACGTGCAAGCCCAGTTGCAACAAGCCAAGATCAGCGGCGAATACACCTTCGGCGAACTCGAATACCCGCCCACCACTTCCGCGCCGGCCAGCGTGAAGACCCGCGCCGACGTCCAGCAAGAACTGGCCCAAGCCAAGGCCAGCGGCCAATACACGTTCGGCGAGCTCGACTACCCGCCGACCACCCGGTGAGCTGCTTGCTGTAGCCCGGCCGGTCTCAGGCGGCATCATGGCCTGGGACCGGTTTTTTACGGCATTTCGCCGACCGGCTTCGCCACGGCATGTAGGATGGGTGAAGCGCGCACCGCTCCCTGCAAGAACCCCACCCCCCCATCGCGCGCAACCCATCAAGCAGCGCCCCCCCAAAAAATCCCCCGCAAGACCGCAAAATCCCCCGCAAGACCGCAAAAAAAAAGCCGCGACCAAATGAACTGCACCCCAGAAGTTGGACACCCGTCCGACCTTTGGGGTGTTTTTCATGACGAAGTACGATGAGCGATTCAAGCTGAATGCGGTAAGGCATTACTTAGCTGGCCAGCTTGGCTATCGAGAGGTGGCCCGCAGCCATGGGATCGAGCATTCGATGCTGCGCCGTTGGGTAGCGAGCTACGAGCAGCACGGCAGTGCTGGGCTAGCCAAGAAGTTCAGTCATTACGATGCGGCGTTCAAGCAGGAGGTGCTTGGGCGGATAGACCTTGATGGCCTGTCAGATCGCCAGGCTGCGGCGCTCTATGACATTCGTCACGCGGGCAGCATCGGCATCTGGCGCGCCCAGTATGATGCTGGGGGAGCAGGCGCGTTGGCGCCGCGAACTAAAGGTAGACGTCCCATGCCGCATAAATACCCTCCGGCACCGACCCCCAAAGACATGACCGAGGACGAGTTGCGCAAAGAGAATGCCTATCTGCGTGCGGAGCTCGACTACCTAAAAAAATTGAAGGCCTTGATCCAAGCGGAACGGACCGAAGCGCTCGTCAAAAAGCGCAAATGGTCCAAGGATTAAGGTCAGCCCATCCGCTGACATTGTTGCTGCGCGCAGCCCGGCTGTCGCGCAGCACGTTTTACTACCATCTGAAGGCGCAGGGCGCGGCGGACAAGTACGCCGGGCTCAAGGCCAGGATCGGTGCCGTCTATGCCCGCAACAAGGGGCGCTACGGCTATCGCCGGATCACCTCGGTGCTGCGCCAGGCCGGCGAACTGATCAACCACAAGACGGTGCAGCGCCTGATGCAGGCGCTGGGGATAAAATCGCTAGTGCGGGCCAAGAAATATCGCTCATACCGTGGCGAGGTAGGCCGGATCGCACCGGATTTGCTCAAGCGCCAGTTCGAGGCGTCTGGCCCCAACCAGAAGTGGGCTACCGACGTGACCGAGTTCAACGTCCAGGGCAAGAAGCTGTATCTGTCCCCGGTGATGGACCTGTACAACGGCGAGATCGTGGCCTATCAAACCGAGCAGCGCCCGGTGTTCGGCCTGGTGACCAAGATGCTGAAAAAGGCCTTCGCCAAGCTCAAACCCTTGGATACGCCGTTGCTGCACTCGGATCAGGGCTGGCAATACCAGCAACGCGCCTACCGGCGCCTGCTAGCCGAGCGCGCCGTCACCCAGAGCATGTCCCGCAAGGGCAACTGCCTGGACAACGCCGCCATGGAGAGCTTCTTCGGCACGCTCAAGTCGGAGTTCTTCCATCTGAACCGCTTCGAGAGCATCGAGCAGCTACAGGCCGGCATCCGCCGCTACATCCACTACTACAATCACCACCGCATCAAGCTCAAGCTAAAAGGCCTGAGCCCGGTTCAATACCGGACCCAGGCCTTCGGCCCTTAGCTTTTAACTGTCCAACTTCTTGGGGTCAGTTCACAAATTCGCGGCTTTTTCCCATCCCTCAGCCCTATCAGCTGAAGAACTCCTTCACCCGATCCGTCCAGGACTTGCTTTGCGGCGAGTGGCGGTCGCCCCCGTCGTTCAGCGACGTCTCGAACTGGCGCAGGATGCTCTTTTGGTCCTCGCTCAGGCGCACCGGCGTTTCCACCACCACGTGGCAGTACAGATCACCCGGATAGCTGCCCCGCACGCCGCGAATACCCTTGCCGCGCAAACGGAAGGTTTTACCGGACTGCGTTCCCTCGGGAATCGAAATCTCGGCCTTGCCGCCCAACGTCGGCACCTGCAATTCGCCGCCCAACGCCGCCGTGGTGAACGGAATGGTCAGCTCGCAGTGCAGGTCGTCGCCATCGCGCTGGAAGATCTTGTGCTGCTTGATGTGGATTTCCACATACAAGTCGCCCGGAGGACCGCCGTTGATGCCCGGTTCGCCATTGCCGCTGGAGCGGATACGCATGCCGTCATCGATACCGGCCGGAATCTTCACCTGCAGCGTCTTGTTGCGGCGGATACGACCCACGCCGTCGCACGCCGGGCAGGGATCAGTGATTTCCTTGCCGTTGCCGTGGCAGGTCGGGCAGGTTTGCTGCACGCTGAAGAAACCCTGCTGCATGCGCACCGCGCCCGAACCTCCGCAAGTGCGGCAGGTCTTGGGCGACGTGCCGGCCTTGGCGCCGGAGCCGTGGCAGGTATCGCAGTGCTCCCAGCTCGGTACGCGGATTTCGGTGTCGAACCCGGCCGCGGCCTGTTCCAACGTGATTTCCAGCGCGTACTTCAGGTCGGCCCCGCGGTACACCTGCGGGCCGCCGCCGCGACGGCCACCGCCGCCAGCGCCTCCAAAGATCTCGCCGAAAATATCGCCGAAGGCGTCGGCAAAGCCGCCGCCCATCCCCGCCCCGCCCATGCCGGCGGAATTGGGGTCCACGCCTGCATGGCCATAGCGGTCATACGCAGCGCGCTTCTGTTCATCACCCAGGACCTCGTAAGCTTCCTTGGCTTCCTTGAACTTCTCTTCGGCTTCTTTGCTGTCCGGATTGCGGTCCGGGTGGTATTTCATGGCCAGCTTTCGATAGGCCTTCTTGAGTTCGTCGTCCGAGGCGTTCTTTGCCACGCCCAGAACTTCGTAATAGTCGCGTTTTGCCATGATCCGTGGGCTCAAAAACGAGCCATCTTTTCAGTGCTACAGAATGAGTACGCCCGGTAGGCGGATTTCTCCGGCTACCGGGCGGCAGAGGCTGGTCAGCGCCCGGCCATTATTGGTCGCGCTTGACTTCCTTGAAGTCGGCGTCAACGACGTTGTCGTCCACCGGCTTCGCGTTATCGGCCGCTTGCTGCTGGCCGGCGGCTTGCTGCGCCTGCATGTCGGCGTACATCTTTTCGCCCAGCTTCTGCGATGCGGTCGACAGGGCTTCCACCTTGGCGTCGATCGCGGCCTTGTCGCCTTCTTTCAGCGTGTCTTCCAGGTCCTTGATGGCGGCCTCGATGCTTTCCTTTTCGGAAGCCTCGAGCTTGTCGCCGTACTCGGTCAAGGACTTGCGGGTGGCGTGCACCAGCGCGTCGGCCTGGTTGCGCGACTGAGCCAGCTCGGCAACGCGGTGATCTTCCTCGGCGTTGGCCTCGGCATCCTTGACCATGCGCTGGATCTCGTCTTCCGACAGACCCGAGTTGGCCTTGATGGTGATCTTGTTTTCCTTGCCGGTGCCCTTGTCTTTCGCGGACACGTGCAGGATGCCGTTGGCGTCGATGTCGAACGTGACTTCGATCTGCGGCATGCCACGCGGCGACGGCGGAATCCCTTCAAGGTTGAACTCGCCCAGCGCCTTGTTGCCCGCGGCGATTTCGCGTTCGCCCTGGAACACCTTGATCGTCACGGCCGGCTGGTTGTCGTCAGCGGTCGAGAAGGTTTGCGAGAACCGGGTCGGGATCGTCGTGTTCTTCTGGATCATCTTCGTCATCACGCCGCCCAGGGTTTCGATACCCAGCGACAGCGGCGTCACGTCCAGCAGCAGCACGTCCTTGCGGTCGCCCGACAGCACGGAACCTTGAATGGCGGCGCCGGCGGCGACGGCTTCGTCAGGGTTCACGTCCTTGCGCGGTTCCTTGCCGAAGAATTCCTTCACCTTTTCCTGAACCTTGGGCATGCGGGTCATGCCGCCGACCAGGATCACGTCGTCGATGTCGGAAACCTTCACGCCGGCGTCCTTGATGGCGACGCGGCAGGGTTCGATCGTGCGTTCGATCAGTTCTTCGACCAGCGCTTCCAGCTTGGCGCGCGAGATCTTCAGGTTCAAGTGCTTCGGGCCCGAGGCGTCCGCCGTGATGTACGGCAGGTTGATTTCGGTTTGCTGCGCCGAAGACAGTTCGATCTTGGCCTTTTCAGCCGCTTCCTTCAGGCGTTGCAGGGCCAGCACGTCCTTGGACAGATCCACGCCTTGTTCTTTCTTGAACTCGGCAATGATGTAGTCAATGATGCGCTGGTCGAAGTCTTCGCCGCCCAGGAAGGTGTCGCCGTTGGTCGACAGCACTTCAAACTGCTTTTCACCGTCGACGTCAGCGATTTCGATGATGGACACGTCGAACGTGCCGCCACCCAAGTCATAGACGGCGATCTTGCGGTCGCCCTTTTCGGTCTTGTCCAGGCCAAAGGCCAACGCAGCCGCGGTGGGTTCGTTGATGATGCGCTTGACTTCCAGACCAGCGATGCGGCCGGCGTCCTTGGTGGCCTGGCGCTGGCTGTCGTTGAAGTAGGCGGGCACGGTGATGACGGCCTCGGTCACTTCTTCGCCCAGGTAGTCCTCGGCGGTCTTCTTCATCTTGCGCAGCACGTCGGCCGACACTTGGGGAGGCGCCATCTTCTTGCCGCGCACTTCCACCCAGGCGTCGCCGTTGTCGGCGCGAGCAATGGTGTAGGGCATCAGGTCGATGTCCTTTTGCACTGCCTTTTCTTCGAACTTGCGGCCGATCAGGCGCTTCACGGCGTACAGCGTGTTGCGCGGGTTGGTCACGGCCTGACGCTTGGCAGGCGCGCCGACCAACGTCTCGCCGTCGTCCATGTAGGCGACGATCGAGGGAGTGGTGCGAGTGCCTTCCGCGTTTTCAATGATTTTGACCTGCCCGCCGTCCATGACAGCCACGCAGCTGTTGGTCGTGCCCAGGTCAATGCCAATAATCTTGCTCATGGTGGGTTACCTTGAATTGAATCTATGAAAATAGAGGAAAACTTCTTGTCCCCACATAACTGGGGTTGCTCGCAGTGTTTTCAAGACGTCGGGCTTGAATTTTCCGCAATCGGATCCTGCAAGCGCTGGATCGCCGCCGTGAATTGGGGCAATCCGGGCCAACCGGTGATGCGCCCCAACCGTTTGCCGGCCCGATACAGCACAAAAGTGGGGACACCATGCAGCGAAAAGCGCCGGCCCAAGGGTTCGTCGGCGTAGACGTCAGCCTCGAACCAGGTCAAGCCCAGGTTCCGCAAACTATCCTGGTGCAGCAGCGCCGCCTGCTTGAAAAGATTGCAGTTATAGCAATCCTGCCCCCACAAAAACACGCAACGCAGATCCGTTCCCGGCGCCTGGACCACGGCGGCGTCGAATCCCGCGGTGTCGACATGACGCATGCCGAACACCTGGAAGACTTGAGCCGGATCGAAGCGGGGACCGGTCATGGCGCGCGGGGTGCGGTTCAGCCTTGGCCGGCGGACACAACCACCAGCGCCGGGCGCAACGTGCGGTCGGCGATGACGTAGCCCTTTTGCAGCAACTGCACCACGGTATTGGCGGGCTGCTCATGGGGAATGGACGAAATTGCCTGATGCAGGTGCGGGTCGAACTTGTCGCCCTGGGCCGGCGCAATGTCTTTCAGCATGTTGCGCTCGAACGCGGCGGACAACTGCTTCAAGGTCACTTCGACGCCTTCGCGCAGCGTTTGAACGGTCTGGTCGGGCTGGGCCAATGCAGCTTCCAGGCTGTCTTTCACCGGAACCAGGCTCTCGGCAAACGATTCAATGCCGAACTTACGCGCCTTGGACACTTCTTCCTGGGCGCGGCGGCGCACGTTTTCAGCTTCGGCTTGCACACGCAGAAGCTGGTCGTGCTGCTCATTGACGGTAGCCTGGGCCGCGTCCAACTGGGCGCGCAACTCGTTCAGCTCGGCCTGAGCGTCGTCCTGGGCGGCGGGGGCCGCGTCGGCGTTTTGGCCGACTTCGGGCGTCTGATCTGCAGGCTCGTGGGGTGCCGTCATGGGGAATCCTCCAAAAAGAATGGCTTTCGCAGACATGAATGGGGGCCAATACCCCTATTTCAAGCCCGGGAAAGCGAAATATTCCCTGACGGCGCCCGCCCTGGCCCGGGCGGGCTTGGCCGCTTACTTTTTGCCCGGTTGCGCGGGCGCGGCCGGGTCGCTGGCCGGAAAGCTTTCCTTGAGCGCGCGGTCAACCTGCTTGTCGTCATCGTCGGGATCCGGACGGATCGCGATGGGGTCGCTGGCCGGGAAGGTCTCCGCCAGCGCTTCGTCCAGGTCGTGCTCGACCTGATCTTCGTCCACGGGGGTCGCGACCGCCCCCTTTTTCACTTCCTTGCCGCTCTTGGGATCATGGTGCATGCGCCTTCTCCTTCAAGTCCGTGTTGACCTGGATCTTCAACGGCCAACCCTGCAAGTTTCGTTCCACCAGAGTAGCCAAGCCGGCGATCCATGCAGGGTCGTCGTTCAGCGCGGGGATGTACCGAAACTGCTTGCCGCCCGCCTCGATAAAGGCGTCGCGGCATTCCAGGCTGATCTCTTCCAGGGTTTCCAGACAGTCTGCCACAAATCCCGGACACACCACATCCACCTCGGTAACCCCCGATGCGGCCAAGGCCTTGAGCGTCGGCTCGGTATAGGGTTCGAGCCAACGGGCCGTGCCGAAGCGGCTTTGGAAGGTCACTTCAATCTGCTCACGCGGCAGGGACAGGCGTTGCGACAGCAGGCGCGCCGATTCCATGCAATCGCGGTAATAAGGGTCACCCAGCTCAATGGAATAACGCGGCAAACCGTGGAAGCTCATGACCAGTTTCTGCGGCTTGCCGTGGTCGCGCCAGAAGGATTCGATGCGGGCAGCCAGCGGGTCCAGCCAGAGCGGGTCTTCGTGGAACCGCTTGGTGAAGCGCAGTTCGGGCTGGTCGCGCAAACGCGCGGCATGCCGGGTCACGGCGTCCACCACGGTGGCGGTGGTGCTGGCGGCGTACTGCGGGTACAGCGGCACGGTCAGGATGCGCTCGCAACCGGCCGCGCGCAGGCGGGAGATCGTGTCCGGAATGGACGGGTTGCCGTAGCGCATGCCCAACTCGACCACGGCGTCGATGCCCGCCACTTCCAGCGCGGCGCGCACGCCGTCCGCCTGCCGCCGGCTGTAAACCATGAGCGGCGAGCCGTCCTTCAGCCAGACGCCGGCATAGCGCGGCGCGAGCTTCTTGGGACGCAAGGTCAGCACCAGCCCATGCAGAATGGGCTTCCAGAGATAGCGGGGGATTTCAATGACGCGGGGGTCGGACAGGAATTCGCCCAGGTATTTGCGGATGCCTGGTATGTCCGGGGTATCCGGCGTGCCAAGGTTGACCAGCAGCACCCCGACCTTGCTCGGCGCGCGTGCAGGCGGGTCTTCGTTGAAGGGGTCATCCTGCTCGGTTTCCGGCAGGTAGCGTTCAGGCCACAAATACTTGAACAGGCGAAGAAACACAAAAACTCCCCTTCCTCCGCAAGGAGGATGTAGCTTTGAATGGAACTACTGATTGTGGCTAAGGGCGTTGGACAGCAGGCGAGCCGTGATGTCCACAATGGGAATCACGCGTTCGTAAGCCATGCGGGTCGGGCCGATGACTCCCAGCGTGCCCACCACCTTGCCGTCCACCCCGTAAGGCGCCGTGATGACCGAAACCTCTTCCATCGGCACCAGTTGGGAATCGCCGCCGATATAGATCTGCACGCCCTGCGCCCGGCTGGACACGTCCAGCAGTTGAAGCAGATCGGTCTTTTTTTCGAACAGCGAGAACATTTTGCGCAGGCGGTCCATGTCGGACGCAATGTCGGTCACGTCCAGCAGCTTGCGCTCGCCGGAAATGACCATGGCGTCGCCGTCCTCGGCGGCTTCGGCGCTGGCCTCGACCGCCGCCTGCATCAGGCGCGAGATGTCTTCGCGCAGTTGTGCCAGTTCCGTGGACAGCGTCTGGCGCACCGCGTTGAAGGACTTGCCCGCGAAGTGCATGTTGAAGAAATTGCCGGCTTCCAGCAATTCGGCTTCGGCGTAGTCGCGCTGTACGAACAGAATGCGGTTCTGGACGTCGCCGTCAGGCGTGACGATGATCAGCAACACGCGCTTGTCGGACAGACGAATGAATTCAATCTGGCGAAACACCTGGGCGCGCTTGGGCGTCAGCACCACGCCGGCAAACTGCGTGAGGTTCGACAGCAAGGCGGCGGCCGCATTGACGGCACGGGTGGGTTCCGCGGCCGACAGCATTTCGCCGATGTTGTGAGGCTGCAATTGATACTGCTGAACCGCCAGCAGGGAATCGACGAACATGCGATAGCCCCGCGGCGTGGGAACGCGGCCGGCGGAGGTGTGCGGGCTATGGATCAGCCCCAGCTCTTCCAGATCCGCCATGACATTGCGGATTGTGGCTGGGGACAAGTCGAAGACTTTCGATAGCGTCCGCGAGCCGACAGGCTGCCCATCGGCGATGTAGCGTTCTATCAACGCTTTCAGTAGTGCGCGTGCGCGGTCATCCATAGCAGGTATTTTAGGGAATCTTTTCCAATTAAGGCGATTTTTGTCCCGCAAGCCGATATGCGGCCCCATATAATCGGCTAATCCGCCCATTCCGGGTAGATTTTGACCTTCGGGTCCCGCCTTTTTGATTCGCCCGCATCCATGCACTTTCCTACCGTCGCCCTGATCGGCAGATACCAGGACACCGGCCTGGACACCCCGCTGAGAGCCCTTGCGCACGCGCTGACGCAAGCGGGCAGGCATGTGCTCATCGATGCGGACACCGCCCGCAACACGGGCCTGACCGAATACCCGGTGGCTACCCTCGAAGAGATCGGCCAAAATGCGTCGCTGGCCGTCGTGATGGGCGGCGACGGCACCGTGCTGGGCGCGGGCCGGCATCTGGCGCCCTACGGCGTGCCGCTGGTGGGCATCAACCATGGGCGGCTGGGCTTCATTACCGATATTCCCTTGCAGGACGCGCACGGCGCCTTGGCCCGCGTGCTGGAAGGCAGCTTCCAGATCGAAGAACGCATGCTGCTCGAAGGCAGCGTATGGCGCGGCGACCAGAAAATGTATTCGGCGTCGGCACTCAACGACGTCGTGCTGAACCGCGCCGGACGCGGCGGCATGATTGAAGTGCGCGTCGAACTGGACGGCGCTTTCATGTACACGCAGCGCGCCGACGGCCTGATCATCGCCACGCCCACCGGCTCAACCGCCTATGCGCTGTCGGCCAACGGCCCCATCCTGCACCCCGGCTTGAACGCCATGGTGCTGGTGCCCGTGGCGCCGCAAACGCTGTCGAACCGCCCTATCGTCATTCCCGACACCGGCGTGCTGAACATGACGCTTACCGCCATGGGCCGCGTGGAAGTCGGCGCCAGCGTGCATTTCGACATGCAGACCTGGTCGGACCTGCAACCCGGCGACCGTATCGTCGTGCAGCGCGCGCCGCACACCATCCGCTTCGTGCATCCCGAGGGCTACAGCTTCTTTTCCACCCTGCGCCGCAAGCTGCACTGGAACCTGATGCCCCAAGCCACCGACAACGTAGAGTAGTAAGCGCCCCGACATGCTGCGCACCCTGCATATCCGCGACTTCGTCATTGTCGAACAGACCGAGATCCATTTCGGCTCCGGCTTTACCGTGTTCTCCGGCGAGACCGGCGCCGGCAAATCCATCCTGGTGGACGCCCTGGCGCTGACGCTTGGCGAACGCGGCGACGCCAGCATGCTGCGCGAAGGCGCGCCGCGCGCCGACATCACCGCCGTGTTCGATACCCCCAAGTCACTGCACGCCTGGCTGGCCGAACGCGAAATAGACGCCGACGACGAACTCTCGCTGCGCCGTGTCATCGATGCGCAAGGCCGCAGCCGCGCCTATATCAACGGCACGCCGGCCACCGTGGGGCAATTGCGCGAGCTGGGCGACAGCTTGGTCGACATCCATGGCCAGCACGCCCATCAAAGCCTGATGCGCCCCGACGCCCAACGCGATCTGCTTGACGCCCACGGCGGCCATGGCGATCTGCGCCAGGCCGTGGGCCAGGCCTGGAAGCAATGGCGCGCGCTGGCACGCCAATTGGAAGCCGCCGAAAAAGACGCCGCCAGCCTGGCTAACGAGCGCGAGCGCCTGCAATGGCAGGTTGATGAGCTTGATCAACTGGCGCTGGGGCCGGACGAATGGGACGCCCTGCAATCCGAGCACACGCGCCTGTCGCATTCCCAGTCGCTGCTGGATGGCGCCTCGCAAATCCTGGAAGGGCTGGATGGCGAAGGCGATTCCGCGCACCACCGCGTCACCGCCGCCAATCACCGCATTCACCAAATGCTGCGGCACGACCCCGGCCTGCAAGGCGTGTACGACGAACTGGAGTCCGCCCGCATCGCCATCAGCGAAGCCGTGTCCGACTTGAACAACTATGTCAGCCGTGTCGACCTTGACCCCAAGCGGCTGGCCGACGTGGAAGCGCGCCTGGGCCTGGTGTTTGAAACCGCGCGGAAATTCCGTGTCGAGCCCGACGCGCTGTGCGAACTGCGCGATTCCCTGCATGCCGAACTGACTGCGCTGCAAGCGGCGGGCGACATCGACGCGCTGCGCGCGCAGTCGACAGCCGCCCAGGCGCAATACGACGCTGCCGCCGCCAAGCTGACGACGGCCCGCCGCAAAGTAGCCAAAGACCTCGGCAAGCAAGTCACGCTGGCTATGCAGACCCTCGCCATGCAAGGCGGGAAGTTTGAACCCACGCTGACGCCCGGCGCGCCGTCCGCGCACGGCAACGAGCAGGTGGAATTCCTGGTGGCCGGCCACGCCGGCACCACGCCGCGCCCCTTGGCCAAGGTGGCTTCGGGCGGCGAGTTGTCACGCATTTCCCTGGCACTGTCCGTCATTGCCAGCCGCGCGGCGCGTGTGCCCACGCTGATCTTCGACGAGGTCGACAGCGGTGTGGGTGGCGCGGTGGCCGAAGCGGTGGGCAAGCTCTTGCGCGAACTGGGCGAACGCCATCAAGTGCTGTGCGTGACCCACCTGCCCCAGGTGGCGGCTTGCGCCAACAACCAGTTCCTGGTCAGCAAGACCGAATCGCGCGGCACCACGCGCTCCAGCATCGAAGAACTGGACGCCGCGGCGCGCGTCGAGGAAATTGCCCGCATGCTGGGGGGCATCAAACTCACCGCGACCACCCGCGAACACGCCCGCGAAATGCTGGAAGGTTTCGGCCAACCCGCCGCCTGACGCCGTGCGAGTTCAGGTTCTTGCATACAAAACGCACATAAAAAAAGCCCCTTCTATTAAAAGGGGCTTTTGATCTCACTGGCCCGCAGCGAGCGCGGCCACAGACCGTGGGGCGAACGCTAGCGGTTTAGCGCCCTTTCATGCAGGTGCTGCACACGCCGTACAACACCATCGCGTGGCTTTCCAGCGCGAAACCGTTGTCCTTGGCGATCTTTTGCTGGCGCTTTTCGATGTCCGGATCCGAGAACTCGACCACCGTGCCGCAATTCGTGCAGATCAGGTGATCGTGGTGGTCGCCGTCGTTCAGTTCGAAGACGGCCTTGCCGCTGTCGAACTGGCTGCGAGCCAGGATGCCTGCCTGTTCAAACTGCGTCAGCACGCGGTAGACCGTCGCCAGACCGATTTCGACGTTTTCGCCGATCAGGGCGCGGTAAACATCTTCGGCGCTGAGGTGGCGCAGATCGGATTTGCGGAAAATATCAAGAATTTTCAGGCGCGGAAATGTCGCCTTCAAACCCATGTTCTTCAGTTCGCTTTGGTCGCTCATGGTGTAATCGCTCTCCGTCCGCGTAGGCATGGGCAGGTTCAAGGGTCACCGCGAGCCGGCTCACCTGATTTCATGCCGCCTCGCGGAACTATCCTTATGAAACCTTTATGATAACGGTTTTGTCTGCTTCCAAATAATAGGGGCGCGTAGTGTCCATGATTGCACGAATTCCCTCCCGCTCGCTGAAGACCGGATTGGCCGTTGCCGCCCTGGCCATCGCTCTTGCCGGCTGCTCGGGGGACAAGTGGGGCTTCCCCTACAAAGCCGGTGTCCAGCAAGGCAACTGGATCACCCAGGAACAAGTCGCGCTGTTGCAGCCCGGCATGACGCGAGAGCAAGTCCGCTTTGCGCTGGGCAGCCCCACGCTTACCAGCGTGCTGCACGCCAACCGCTGGGACTACCCCTACTACTACAAGCCCGGCTACGGCGAAGCGCGTGAACGCAAGTTCACCGTCTGGTTCGAAAACGACCGCCTGACCCGCTGGGAAGGCGACAAGCAGCCTGACCTGCAACCCTATCAGCTGAACACGCCCAGCAGCACCGCCGACGAAAAGGCGGACGAGCGCCTGGATCGGGACGAAGCCCGGATCAACCAAGAGCAAGACCTGGAAAAGCGTGATGCCGACGCCCCCGTCAGCCCGCTGAACCAGTACCCCGGCCAGCCTGGCAACGCGCCCGAGCCGCTCCGGTAACTTCCAAGGATTTTTTTCATGCGTATTGCAATTGCCGGCGCAAGCGGCCGTATGGGCCAGATGCTGATCGACGCCATCCTCAAGTCCACCGACCTGCAATTGACGGTTGCACTGGACCGCAAGGGCTCGACCGCGCTGGGCCAGGACGCGGGCGCCCCGCTGGGCCAGCAGACCGGCGTGCTCATCACCGATGATCTTGACGCGCTGGCCAATGCGGATTGCCTGATCGATTTCACGCGGCCCGAAGGTACGCTGGAACATCTGCAAGCCTGCGTCAAGCACGGCACGCGAGCCGTCATCGGCACCACCGGGTTCGACGACAACGGCCGCGCCGCCATCGAAGTGGCCGCGCAAAAAATCGCCATCGTGTTCGCGCCCAACATGAGCGTGGGCGTCAACGCCACGCTCAAGCTGCTGGACATGGCTGCCCGCATCCTGAACTCGGGCTACGACGTGGAAGTGTTCGAAGCGCACCACCGCAACAAGGTCGACGCGCCCTCGGGCACCGCGCTGAAGATGGGCGAAACCATTGCGTCCGCCTGGGACGTGGCGCTGCCTGACGTAGCCACCTGGAGCCGCCATGGCGACACCGGCGTGCGCAAGCCCGGCACCATCGGCTTCTCGGTCCTGCGCGGCGGCGACATCGTGGGCGACCACACCGTATCGTTCTGCGGCATTGGCGAGCGCATCGAAATCACGCATCGCTCCGGTAGCCGCGCCACCTACGCGGAAGGCGCGTTGCGCGCCGCCCGCTTCCTGGAAGACAAGCACAACGGCCTGTACGACATGCAATCCGTGCTGGGCCTGTAAACCTGGCCTCTTCCAACGAAAAAAGGATCCCACGGGATCCTTTTTTCATGCGCGCTGCATTGCCTTACACCACCACGGGCTCAGGCTCCAGCTTGACGCCGTAACGCGCCTGCACCGACGCTTGAATTTCGCGCGCCAAAGCCATGATGTCGGCAGCCGTGGCGCCGCCTCGGTTCACCAGCACCAGCGCTTGCCGGTCATGCACGCCGGCCGCACCCAGCGCCTGCCCTTTCCAACCGCATTGGTCGATCAGCCAGCCCGCCGCCAGCTTGTAGCGGCCATCTGACTGCGCATAGGACACCAAGCCCGGGAACTGCTGAGCCAGACTGTCGCGCACATCGGCTTCAACAATCGGGTTCTTGAAAAAGCTGCCGGCGTTGCCGGTCACGGCAGGATCGGGCAACTTCGCGCGGCGAATTTCGCAGACCGCATCGAAAATGGCCCGCGCGGTGGGCCCACCCTGCGCAAGCCGCTCGTGGCGTTGCAGGTCGGGATAGCCCAGCATGGGGCGCCAGGGCCGGGGCAAGGCGAAGCGCACGCTGACGATGATCCAGCGGCCCGGCGCGTCGTGCTTGAAGGCGCTGTCGCGATAGGAAAAACGGCAGTCGGAAGGCCCCATCTCAACGAAGCGCCCCGCCGGGACATCCCAGGCGGTCAGGCTGTGAAACCGTTCTTCAAACTCAACGCCGTACGCACCAATGTTCTGTACCGGCGCCGCGCCGACCGTGCCCGGAATCAGCGCCAGGTTTTCCAGCCCATCCCAAGCTTGCGCCACACATTGCTCAACAAAGCCGTGCCAGTTTTCCCCGCCCGCCGCTTCAACCAGCCAGGCGTCCGACCGGTCCTGCAACAGGCGCACGCCCTTGAATGCCACCTTGGCCACCAGCCCGGGAACGCGCTCGGGCAACACCAGATTGCTGCCGCCGCCCAGTACCAAGAGGCTATCCGCACGCCGCGCCAGATCGGACAAGGCCGGCAGTTGGGACACGTCGTCCACCGATACGAACGCTTCGGCTCGTGACGCCAATCCCAGCGTATTCAGCGGGCTCAGGTCTTGGGCAACGGGAGTCAGCGCGTTTGGCGCCGTTTCGATAGCAGAGTGTGTTGACATGGGTGCTACGGGTTATGCTATAGTTTCGGTCTTCGCTCATATTACTTGATTGAGTGTTTGGGTTTAGCCCACTGGCCATTGGTTCGGCCAAGTACCAAACCCGAATGACAAGCTCAAAAAAATCATGTAAGATGCGCGCCTTCTGATCGATAACCAAGTTGATCAGAGTGAATAAGAAACAGGTTCTGAGTAGTGCATGACGGAACCCATGCGGGAGTAGCTCAGTTGGTAGAGCGCAACCTTGCCAAGGTTGAGGTCGCGAGTTCGAGACTCGTCTCCCGCTCCAATTTATGATCTACAGACTTCCACTGACGTCTGTAAGTCATTGAAAAGAGGAGCTTCGGCTCCTTTTTTCATTCCAGCGAAAGCCACGGAAGTCCACTGACAGCCACCATTTTTGAGGCCAAAAACAAGGCCAAAGAATGCGGGTCGTGCCGGTTCCGGGTTGTTGCTGGGGTTGGATCGGGATGACAAGCAGCATCGGGCCTAAGTCCAAGACTTAGGAGCTTGATGATGACACTCTCTGATCTGACCGTGCGGCAAGCCAAGGCCGCCGAGAAAACCTACAGCATCCCCGACACCGATGGCCTCGGCCTGGTGGTCGCCCGCACCGGCGGCAAGTCGTGGCATTTGCGCTATTACTGGCTCGGCAAGCAAAAGCGCATCTCCCTGGGGAACTACCCCGAGATCGGTTTGCGCGAAGCGCGCACCTTGCGCGACGAAGCCCGGGCGCTTCTGGCAAAGGGCGTCAACCCCCATACCGATCGGAAACAGAAGCGACACGCGGTCAAGCTTGCGGCCGACTACACCTTCAAGGCCGTCTTCGATGCGTGGGTCGAGCATCGCCGCAAGGAAATCAAGGAGGGCAGGAACAGCACGCTGTCGCAAATCCTGCGGATCTTCAACAAGGACGTGCTGCCTAGCCTCAAGCAGATGTCGATCTACGACATTCGCCGGCCCCAACTCCTGGGCGTCCTGGCGAGGATCGAGGAGCGCAAGGCGTTCACCACTGCCGAGAAGGTCCGCACCTGGCTGGGGCAGTTGTTCCGCTATGCCCTCGTCATCGTGGAGGGGCTGGAAGCCAATCCGGCCTCCGACCTGGACGTGGTGGCCGAGCCCAAGCCCCCGGTGAACCACAACCCCTACCTGCATCTTCCGGAGCTTCCCGAGTTCCTGCACAAGCTCAGGCTCTACAACCCTCGTGGTTGGCAGACCCAACTCGGCATCCGGCTGCTGTTCCTGACCGGCGTGCGTACCGGCGAGCTGCGGCTGGCGACCCCGGACCAGTTCGATCTCGACCGTGGCCTGTGGATCATCCCGCCGCAGATCGTCAAGCAACTCCAAGACGAGATGCGCAAGGCCGGCAAGCGCCCGCAGGACGTTCCGCCCTACATCGTGCCGTTGTCCGTGCAGGCCATCGAGATCGTGCGCTACCTGTTGGGTGTGATGAGGCCGGCCCAGGTCCATCTGCTCACGCACCGCAGCGAACTCAAGAAGCGCATCAGCGAGAACACCCTCAACGCGGCCTTGAAACGAATGGGCTACGAGGATCAACTGACCGGTCACGGCATCCGCGGAACCATCTCGACGGCGCTCAACGAGATCGGCTATCCCAAGATTTGGGTGGACGCGCAGCTTTCGCACTCGGACCCGAACAAGGTGAGTTCGGCCTACAACCACGCCAAGTATGTTGAGCCGCGCCGCCGGATGATGCAGGACTGGGCGGATCGTCTCGATCTGCTCGAACAGGGCCAAGTGGAAGCGGCCAGCGCGCACCTCACGATCCATATCGAGGGCGTGCCGGCCATGGCAGAGGAGGACAAGCCCAACACCATCGTCGCTGCTGCTTCTGCGGCATCCGTTCCGCCTGTGGTGGCCGAACCCATCGTCGTGACGCCAAACGACGGGGGAATCACATTCCAGCGACTGTCGCAGGTACCACCGCCCCCGACGCATGCGCCAGAGCCGGAGGTGTCTGTCATCCAGCGCGAGCGCGAGGAAATGCTGGTCATCTACGAATCGCCGAGCAGTCTGCCGGTCCCGCTGTTCGGCAAGTTGGCCGGGAAGTCCAAGGACCAGATCAACCGCGAGCTGAAGGCGGGCAAGCTGCTGTCCATCAGCTTGGGCAACCGCGGGCAACGCGTGCCCGACTGGCAGCTGGTACCCCTCAAGCACAAGCTGGCACAGGTGCTCATGAACCAGTGCCCGCATGCGGATCCGTGGGACCTGTACCGGATGCTGACCCGCCCACATCCGGACCTGGGTGATCGCGCAGCCATCGACATCGTGACACCAGGAAATTTGGGCATGGTCGTGCGGGTCATCGCGGGCACCCAGCAGCAGCCAAACAGGCCCGGACCTGACTCGTCTGTGCAAGGTATTCCAGAGGAGACTCGCCAGCGCATTCAACGGTTGCTAAATGATGCGGCAATGCTCGAAAGTGCCTGACGCTGTTGGCGCGCATCCAGAACTGACCCACTTTCGGCGGTGATGCGCGGGTAAAACTGACCCACCTGAAGCCCACATCCTGAGCATCTTTTGCTCGGGGGATTTCAGGAGTGATCACCATGGTCATGTTGGCCAAGATCCGGCGGATGCATTTCCGCGATGGCCTGCCGCTGCGCGAGATCGCCAAGCGCACGGGCCTATCCCGCAATACCATCCGGCGATGGCTGCGCAGCGGCCAGTCCGAGCCGGTCTATCCCAGGCGAGCCTCGCCCTCCCGGCTCGATCCCTACCGGTCCCAGTTGGAGACGTGGCTGCGTGCCGACAGCCATCGTCCCCGGCGGGAACAACGCACCGCCAAGGTGCTGTTCTCGCAGTTGCAGGCGATCGGCTATCCGGGCACCTACACCCGGGTGACGGCCTTCATCCGCCAGTGGAAGGCGGCCGGCGGCGCCAGCCGCCGCCCGGCCTTCGTGCCGTTGCACTTTCCTCCGGGTGAAGCCTTCCAGTTCGACTGGAGCCGCGAGTACGCCTTCGTCGGCAGCCACGCCAAGATGCCGCTGGATCTCGCCCACGTGAAGCTGGCCTGCAGCCGCGCCTTCTGGTTGGTGGCCTATCCCACCCAGAGCCACGAGATGCTGTTCGATGCTCATACCCAGGCGTTTACCGCCTTCGGTGGCGTGCCGCGCCGCGGCATCTACGACAACATGAAGACGGCGGTGGACGGGATCGGCCAGCACCGGGAACGGCGGGTCAACGCCCGCTTCCACGCCATGACCAGCCACTACCTGTTCGCCGCGGAGTTCTGCAACCGCGCCGCGGGTTGGGAGAAGGGGCGGGTCGAGAAGAACGTGCAGGACCGGCGCCGACAGATCTGGATCGAGGCCGGGGCCCGCCACTGGCCAGATCTGGACACCCTCAACGCCTGGCTCGCCAGCGAGTGCCGCGCCGCTTGGCCGATGCAGGCGCATCCGGATGCCTCCGACATCACCGTGGCCGAAGCTCTGGAGGACGAACAGCCCCACCTGATGCCGATGCCCGCGCCCTTCGACGGCTACATCGAGCGGCCGGTGCGGGTCAGTTCGACCGCGCTGGTCAGCTTCCAGCGCAACCGCTACAGCGTGCCGTGCGAACACGCCCACGCCGTCGCCAGCCTGCGCGTGTATCCCTTCGAACTGGCCGTGGTGGTCGGCGAGGCCGAGGTCGCCCGCCACCGGCGCAGCTTCGAGCGTGATCGGGTCCACTACGACTGGCAGCACTACATCGCCCTGGTCCAGCGCAAGCCGGGGGCACTGCGTGACGGCGCGCCGTTCCTGTCCATGCCCGATCCGCTGCGCAAGCTGCAGCAGGTGTTGCTGCGCCAGCCTCACGGCGACCGCGCCATGGCCCAGGTGCTGGCCGCCGTACCCGTGCACGGGCTCGAAGCGGTACTGGTGGCGGTGGAACTGGCACTCGAGTCCGGCCTGGTGCGCGCCGACCACGTGCTCAACGTGCTGGGGCGATTGCAGCATCCGGACCGCACGATCGAGACGGTCGCCTCGCGAGTGACGCTGCGTCATCCGCCGGTGTCCGATCCGGCCCGCTACGACGCCCTGCGGGAGGCAGATCATGTCGACGCCTGACCTGCCGCTGCGCATGCAGCAGCTCAAGCTGCACGGCATGGCCAGCCAGTGGCCCGAACTGCTGGCCAAGATGCGCCTGCACACCATGGAGCCCGAACACTGGATGGCCGAACTGCTGCAGGCCGAGTCCGCCGAACGGCAGGTTCGTGCCCAGGCCAACCAGATGAAGGCCGCACGTTTCCCCGTCCATCGTGACCTGCTCGGGTTCGACTTCGCGGCCAGTCCCGTTGATCGCGCACTGGTCGAACGACTCCACCAGGGTGACTTCATCCACACCCCCGAGAACGTCGTCCTTGTCGGTGGACCGGGCACCGGCAAGACCCACCTGGCCACCGCCATCGGCATCCAGGCCGTGCGCCAGCATCGCCTGCGCGTGCGCTTCTTCTCCACCATCGAACTGGTCAATGCGCTGGAGAAGGAACAGGCCCAGGGCAAGGCCGGGCAGATCGCCCTGCGCCTGACCTATGCCGACCTGGTCATCCTCGATGAACTGGGCTACCTGCCGTTCACCCCCTCAGGCGGCGCGCTGCTGTTCCACCTGATCAGCAAGCTCTACGAGCGCACCAGCCTCGCCATCACCACCAACTTGGCCTTCTCCGAATGGGGTCAGGTGTTCGGCGACGCCAAGATGACCACCGCGCTGCTGGATCGCATCACCCACCACTGCCACATCCTGGAGACCGGCAACGACTCCTGGCGGCTGCGCAACAGCACCGCCGCCAACAAGACCAAAGCCAGAATCAGGGCAAAGGAGGCCACCACCCAGACCACCAACTGATACCCTCAGCCCCGTACACCGGGTGGGTCAAAGTTCAACGCGCAGCCTGGGTCAGTTTTAAGTGCGCGCCAACAGACGTTGGCAGCGGGGGAGCCGCTGAGGTGGCCGGCGCGCCATTGGGCGACGCCCCATCCAACGGCAATACCGGCAGCAACCAGCGTCAAGCCGGCAAGGATGTTTCTCGAAGAGGTATTCATGGCGAGGGTCTCCACTCAGTCCGCGATCAGGCTGTTCAGTCGGGCGACGAGGCTGTCGCGCTGCGCTCCAAGGTCGATCAGACGCATGCGCGTCTCCAGCACCTGGGCGCGTGCACTGAGCACAGCGCTCAGGTCCCCCTTGGCGGATCGGTAGTTGCTCAATGCAAGCGCCGCTCGGTTCCGTACCAGTTGCAAGCCGGCGGTCTGCAGGCGGTCGATCTGGCTGTTCAACGCTTGGAGTTCGGCGGCGCTGTCGTCCAGCTCCTGCAAATGCCGCCGCGCCACGTCTTCGCGTTCGGCGTCCAGACGTTCCAACTCGTGCCGTTTTGCCTCGATCATGGGCACTTGGCGTCGATCCTTCTGCCAAGGCAGATCGAATGTCACCTGAAATGACACCATGTCGCCCCATCGGCGATCACGCCGGCTATAGGCTATCTCCCAGGCCCAATCGCCGCGGGTCTCTGATTGGGCTTCGCGGGACTCGGCCCGGGCCATGCTTTGCATCGCCGGATAGAGTTCAAGCTCCGCGTGATTCGCCAGTTCTGTGCGCAGTTGCGCGACGGGGCGAGTGAGCGGGCCTGGATCGCCTTGCAGTGCTTCGTCGGCCCTGGAGCCCACCCAGCGCCGCAACGCGGCCCTGGCCTTGGCCCGGTCCCGCTGTAGATCGTCACGGCGGTCCGTGAGTGTCAGCGCCTCCTGTTCCGCGACCAACAGATCGCCAGCCTGGGCGGTGCCGCCGGCGACGCGAGCGGGGAGACTGTCTTGCAGGCGCTGGTTCTCCGCGAGCAGTTCCGTCAGCAGTATCTCCCGTTGCTCCACCGCCTGCGCGGCGATCCACGCCAGGCTGAGTTCCTGGCGGATCTGCAATCGCTGCAAAACCAGCGCCGCGCGTTCTCGATCCACACGCGCCTGCGCGCTGGCGACCTGGGCGTCGCGCTTGGCCCTGTTGGGCACTTCCTGCATGAGCGCCAAGCGCTGCATCGTCATGGATTCGCGCGTCATGCTCCAGCGATCCATGCCGCTGATGGGGTAGTTTTCGATGCCGAGCGAGAGCTTGGGGTCGGGCAGCGAGCCTGCTGCCTTCTGCACGGATTCGGCGACGTTAACCTGCAACTGCTGCGCGCTTATGCGTGGGCTCTGCTGCTCCGCGATAAGGCGTGCCTCAGCAAAATCGAGGGCGTAGGCTACAGGCGAGACAAGCGCACTGCCCGCCAACGCGATGCTGATAGCTTTCAGACGATGCACTCGCATCGAGGCCGGCGTTGTGCCTCGGCCGTACGCCGACGGGCGCCCCTCGGGGGCGCCAAAAAAGGGAGTAAACATGGTTGTCCTCGGAATTGGTATTCACGAAATCACGTGGTCTGCCGCATCGGTGCGCGGCGAGCACGGACACATAAATCAATTCCGCAGGACTTGGAACGTGAGGTAGATCGGCGGAAAGCCCGCGCGGGGATTGGGAGGAATGTAGGTAACGTGCCGCCTGAGAACGTGTTCAAAGTCTCGCCCTCTTGATGTGAGAAGCTCGCTGGGTGAGAAAAGGCTACCCCAGCGACATCAAGCGCGAGCAGTTCGAGGTGATCCGGCCATTGCTGGAGAGTGCGCGCAGAAAGACTGCCCCACGCAAAGTGGAGCTGTACGAGGTGTTCTGCGCCGTGCTGTACCTGCTGCGCACGGGCTGTCAGTGGCGGGCACTGCCCAGCGACTTTCCCAAATGGCGCACCGTGCACTCGTACTTTGCCATCTGGAGCGAGCCACGCGAGGGTGGCAGCCTGCTGGAGCAGGCATTAAAAAAATCAGGTTGGCGCGGCCCGCGAGAAACTGGGGCGCAACGCCTGCAGCACGCTCTTGATCGTGGACGCGCAGAGCGTGAAGAACACGGACACGGCGGGCTTGAAGGGCTATGACGCAGGCAAGAAGGTCTCGGGCATCAAGCGCCACATCGCGGTGGACACCCAGGGATTGCCGCATGCGATAGCGGTGACCACGGCCGAGGTGACGGACCGCAAAGGCGCACTGCAGGCGCTACAGCGCTGCAAGCCCCGGTTGAGCCGGCTACAAAGCCTGCTGTGCGATGCAGGCTACATCGGTCGGCCGTTCGCGCAAGGCGTGCAGCAGATTCTGGGAGGGCATGTGACGGTGCAGATCGCCAAGAGAAGCGAGCTTCACACTTTCAAAGTGATGCCCAAGCGCTGGGTCGTGGAACGCAGCTTTGCCTGGCTGGACAAGAACAGGAGGCTGTGGAAGAACTGCGAGCGATGGCTCAACACCAGCCTGCAGTTCGTCCACTTGGCATTCTTGGTGCTCTTGCTCAAAAGACTTTGAACACGCTCTGAGGGCTACCCGGTCGAGAACCAACCCGGGCAGCGAGTTGGCGAGCCACATCACGTGCGCCGCGAGAAACTGAATGTCCAGCCCCTGCCATGAAAGCGCCGACTCCCGATCGCCACTGCAATGAGCGTGGCACAACTGTGGCGCTTCGCTGTCCATGGAATCAGGCATGCCGGTGCAATCCGACATTGGCAACTTGTCAGCCTGCTGCATCGAGATCGTGGCACGCATTTGCGTGGTTTCCACAGATGCCCTCGGGTCTGGCTTGGGACAGACGTACATCGCCATCGCAACCTGCGAGAAAAGCAAGGTTACGACTAGGCCGCTGGTAATCCAGCGGCTCCATCTTGCGAGAAGGCGCCTTAAGCCGATCATGCGGACATACTATTGGAAGTTGTAGGGAGTTGAATTGATCAAGGTCAGTTTCCAGGATGAATTGATGCGTCTGGACGGCGCCTTGGCCCGAACCGGCACCCGCTGCAAATCCACCGGCAAGGGCGGGCACCGCACGTGGTTGTCATGCTTTACGCGCCTCGGCAACTCGCAAGGCTCTAAGCTCAAATCGATCAGCTACAAGATTCGTCTGTCCCGAGAGTCGCTGCAGGTGCGTAATGACCTCGTAGGGGCCATCGGCTATTGGGCGCGTGCAGATTCCGTGACCTGCCCCCTTTCTCAGGGCCACTAGCTACTTAGTAGAGTCCAGGTTGGGGAGCATACCGCTCCGGTGGGTCAGGTTTCGATCAGCGGTCGAACCAGTCAAGGCACCTTCGTTGCGCAGCGCGGCGGCGAACTCGGCAGGCGTGCATTTGGGCAGTGAGCTGTGCGGACGCACCTCGTTGTAGTCCTTGCGCCAGATGGCGATTACCGCCCGTGCGTGCTCGAGCGAGATAAACCAGTTTTCGTTCAAGCATTCGTCCCGGAACTTGCCGTTGAAGCTCTCCACATAGGCGTTCTGCGTGGGTTTCCCTGGCTGGGTCAGCACAAGCGTCACGCCGTTGGCGGTCGCCCACTGGTCCAGCGCCCGGCCGGTAAACTCGGGTCCCTGGTCGGTCCTGATCGCCGCGGGGTAGCCGCGGAAACGGCATACCGCATCCAGGATGTCGGCCACGTTCTGGCCATTTATCCTCCGGCCGACGGCGATTTCCACCGCTTCCTTGGTGCAATCGTCCACCACCGTCAGGCACTTGATCGGGCGCCCGTTGGCCAGGGCGTCGAAGACGAAGTCCATCGACCAGGTGTGGTTGGGCCCCGACGGCAGCTGCAGCGGACGGCGCTCGACGGCCACGCGATCGCGCTTGCGGCGCTTGCGCACCGCCAGGCCAGCGTTGCGGTACAGCCGGTAGATTCGCTTGTGGTTGGCGATCCAGCCCTCCCGTTCCAGCAGGATGTGCAGCCGTCGGTAGCCGAACCGGCGACGTTCGCCCGCCAACGCAACGAGCCTGGCCTGCAACGGCGCGTTCGCCATGCGCGGCTGGTAGTGCAACACGCTGCGTGACAAGCCCAGTGCCCGGCAGGCCCGCCGCTCCGACAGGCCCAGCTTCGCCCGCACGTCCGCGACGGCAGCCCGTCGCGTCGGCGGGCTCAGTATTTTCCCCGCGCCACGATCCTCAGCGCTTCGTTGTCCAACATCGACTCGGCCAACAGCTTTTTGAGCCGCGCGTTCTCCGCTTCCAGTGCCTTCAGGCGCTTGGCGTCGGGCACATCCATGCCGCCGAACTTGCGCCGCCACAGGTAGAACGACGCGTCACTGAAGCCGTGCTTGCGGCAAAGCTCCTTGACCGGCGTGCCGGCGGCCGCCTGCTTCAGGAAGCCGATGATCTGCTCTTCGGTGTATCGCTTCTTCATGTCCGTCCTCTTGTGAGACGGACTCTACTAAGATCAGGTTGGCCCGGAAAACGGGGGGCAGGTCAATGGTCCATGCCCCCCATCATGCCGCCCATCATGTCGTTCATGGTCAGCCATTCGACCGGATCGAGGGCAGGCACGGGAGCTTGAAGACCTTCACGCACGGCCAGCGTGGCACGCGCGTAGCCTGTCCGGTCCATCGCCTGGGCGAAGATCGTGTAAGCGTCATCCCGTGGCTGGACGATCACGTCGACGGTTTCGCCAGGACCGAATCGGAACTCATCGACGGTCACCGGCTCCACGTCAACACCATCGACGTGCACCACCGTGAGTTTCAGTCCTGGAATGCGTACGTCGTAGAAGGTGTTGCCCGCACCGTTGACCATGCGCAGCCGCACGCGCTCACCCGGTCGGAACAGCGCCGTCCAATTGCCGGCGGGGGTGACGCCGTTGGCCAGATAGGTCAGCGTGGCGGCAGACAGATCTGCGAGATCCGTCGGATTCATCCGCATCTCGTTCCACATCTTGCGCTTGTCGATCGCAGCGGCCGTGCCTTCGCGCGAGGCGTCCCGGAAGAAGTCGAAGACGGTAGGTTGGTTGTAGTTGTAATAGTCGCTTTGGGACTTGAGCTTGGTGAACACCCGCATCGGGTCTTCGTCGGTCCAATCCGAGAACAGCAGCACGTGGTCACGGTCGGCGTGGATGGTCTCGGCGCCAGCGGGGTCGATGATGATCGCCCCGTACATGCCCGTGAGTTCCTGGAAGCCGGAGTGCGAGTGGTACCAGTAGGAGCCGCTCTGCTGAACCTTGAAGCGGTACGTGAAGGTCTCGCCGGGAGCGATGCCATTGAAGCTGATGCCCGGCACGCCATCCATCTGATACGGCAGGATGATCCCGTGCCAGTGAATGGATGTGGCTTCACGCAGCTTGTTGGTTACACGGATTGTGACGGTGTCACCCTCGCGCCAACGCAATGTCGGTGCCGGCAGCGAGCCGTTGATGGTCGTAGCCACGCCTGGCTTGCCCGTGAAGTTCACGGGCGATTCGGCGATCACCAAGTCGAACTCGGTGCCCTTCAGCACAGGGGCGGCACCGCGCGTCGCGGAGCCTTGCTGGGCAAATGCCTTGAACGCCGGCGTGGACAGCCCAGCGAGAACGCCGCCGGCGGCTAACCCTTGGACGAAACGCCGACGAGAAAGGCCCTGTGTGGGCACGATAAAAAAGGGTGAACGAGGCGGCATGGCCTGAAATCCTCCATAGATGACTCGGAAGTCGTTCTAAACGCCACCCCATCCTGAGCGGCACAGTTCGACGCAATGCAGGTCATGCTATGGGTTGGGCACTTTCCATCGAATGACCCCTGAATTACATTCATGTAATGTTCGTGTCATGTTCGTGGAAGCTGGCAACCAGTAAATTGCTGATTGAAAGTGGATGAATGCGTACATCGTGAGCGGCTATTTTTCCGCGCCGTAGCGATTTCATGGGACATGCGATGAAACTGCTGGTCGTTGAAGACGAGAACAAGACGGCGGATTACGTCCGCCAAGGTCTCATGGAGGCGGGATTCGTCGTGGATCTGGCGCGCAACGGATTGGACGGACACCACCTGGCCATGGGCGAGACATACGATCTGGTGGTCTTGGATGTCATGCTGCCGGATGTCGATGGCTGGCGCATCGTGCGTGCCCTTCGAGATGCCGGTAAACAGGTCCCTGTGCTCTTTCTGACGGCGCGTGGCGGTGTAGACGACCGTGTCAAGGGATTGGAACTGGGAGCGGACGACTACCTCGTCAAGCCATTCGCGTTCTCTGAGTTGCTGGCGCGGGTGCGGACGCTGCTGCGACGCGGAAGCGCTCCGAGCCAGCCTGATCGCATCCAGGTTGCCGATTTGGTGCTGGACTTGGCGCGCCGGCGCGCAACGCCCGCTGGCCAACGCATCAATCTCACCAGCAAGGAGTTCGCGTTGCTTGAGCTCCTGGCCCGTCGCCAGGGGGAGGTCCTTCCACGGTCTCTGATCGCGTCGCAGGTATGGGACATGAATTTCGACAGCGACAGCAACGTCATCGATGTAGCCATCCGCCGTCTACGCGCGAAGATAGACGATGCGTTCAATCCGAAGCTCATCCACACCGTGCGTGGAATGGGATACACGCTCGATGCGCCCGATGATGCCCCTGCGCCATAAGCCGCGGCAAAGCCGTCCAGCGTCGCTTGCATTGAGGGTCACGGCCCTCGTTGGTATCGCCACGACCTTGGTGTTTCTTGTGTTCAATTGGGTCATTCTCCGGTCGTTGGAGCACCACTTTGCTCAACAGGATGCCCACGAACTGGAGGCAGTGACAACCGCTTTGGCTCAGCCCTTGCACCAGCTTGCAAGTGACATCGCAAGCGACGAACTGAAGCAACACTTGGCCAACGCAGTCGCAGGACATCATGGGATGACGTACGGCGTCTACGATGGGGCTGGCAATAGCATCTATGCCACGCCCGGTCCTGACCTGTCTAAACTTGCCAGTAGCAAAAAGTTGGTCAACCGCATCACCGCTGACGATTTGATCGTGTGGCAGGAGGATCAGAGGTCATATCGAGGTGTGGTGCTGCAACTGCCTGCTGACGATTCAGCGGCGCCCGGCTACCGCATCGTCGCTGCCATGGACATCGGCTTTCATCTCGACTTCCTGGCGGAGTTCAAGCGCATGCTCTGGTGGGCAACCGGCTTGGTCATGTGCCTGGCGCTCGGTGTGGCTTGGCTGGCGGTGCAGTGGGGCCACCTGCCGATTCGCAAGGTCAATGAAGAGATTCGGGCGATTCGCTCTTCAAAGCTGGATGTGAGGCTGGATCCTCGGGATGTGCCGATCGAACTGGCGGAACTGGTATTCGCCTTCAACGATATGTTGGCGAGAATCGAGGAAGGCTTCACCCGGCTATCACACTTTTCCGCAGACATCGCGCACGAGTTGCGCACGCCCGTCACCAACCTGGTCACGCAGACTCACGTGGCGCTTGGCCAGCCGCGCAGCAACGAGGAATACAGAGAAATCCTCTATTCAAATTTGGAAGAGTTTGATCGGATGGGACGCATGATTGGTGACATGCTGTTTCTTGCCCAAACGGAAAATGATCCCCGCAACTTGCGTCTGTCTACCATTGATCTGTCCGAATTGGTGCGGAGTCTGTTCGACTATTTCGAGGCGCTGGCAGAAGATAGCGGCATTACGCTTGGTGTTAAAGGGGCGATCGGCAGCATAGCGGCGGATCGGGAAATGCTCACCCGGGCGCTGAACAATCTTCTCTCGAATGCAATTCGACACACGCCTCGCGGCAAGAGCATCACGGTCTTGCTTTCGCAGGACGAGCAGTGGACAACGATCAGTGTGGTCAATCCCGGTGAGAGAATTCCTGAGCGCGATCTACCAAAGCTCTTCAACCGCTTCTACCGAGTTGATCCGGCACGGCAACGAAATACGGCGGGCGCCGGTCTTGGCCTTGCCATCGTGAAATCGATTGCGGAGGCACATGGTGGCTCCGTTGCCGTGACCTCCAGTGAGCTTGTCACCAGGTTTGACTTGGTATTGCCCCATCTGCGGCAGTAGTCCGAGGGCGCTGCGGTCCGTCCAGCCAACTGGCGTATCTCTTTGCCTGATTCTGGGATCTACCCGGCCGGCCACGTTGCTACGCGAGCGGGACATTTTTTCTCCGTGACTGCCACGTGCCCAGTCCTAGCGGCAGGCGCCGACATCATGCGCTTGTGTATCCCATCGCTACGTCCACACCGCGCGCGGGGGCCTTTGCTCGGTCGTGATCCGGTCACCGATCGTCGATAGCCTCAGCGGTCAGTGCCGAACGTCTGCCTGCTCGGCGCCTCGATCGCGCGCAGACCTGGCTGTGTGCGCTGAGCCCCTGAGGTGAGTTGGAAGTTGGTCTGCTGGTTCGTTGCGCGGGTATATGTACCCGTAGCTGGGTACAGAGAGTCTTATTGATCAAGATCAAGGTACTGCTATCAGGCGCCGGCTGCATATGAACGCAGCCAACCGCCAAAACTACCTATGCAGGTGTCCACTAAAACTTGACCACTGCACCCCGCCCGAAGGCTTCTCCGACTCGCCCGCTGACGCGGGCCAGGTCAACCCCACAACGACAGGCGAGAACGCCCCGCCATGCCTTGCAGCGCCGGTCTTGAGGCGTGGCGTGGAAGCTCCATAGCGATGCCGGGCGGGTTGTCCCTGAACCGCGTTGAGGACGGCACGCACCTGCACAACCTGCCGCAGCAAGCGCCAGCGTGTTCGCCAGCGTCCCGTCCATCGCGGCGGGGCGCTGGCCGGGCCGATCCGGCGCAGCCGGTTCGGCGGCATCGAGGGGCGCCAAGCATCGCGCGGCGGGGATAGCCCGCAGGGCTTTCCCCTGGAGGCAAGCGAAGCGCGCAGCGCCGCAGGCGCGAAGGCGTGAGCAACTGTCTTGAAAGTCAAGCCTCGCAAGCGCGCAGGCTCCATTCAATTGAAGCGTTTTGCCAATGATTCAATAAATGTTGTATTATCGAATCATGAACGAGACCCAAGCCATTTCCGCCCTCGGCGCCCTGGCCCATACCCAGCGGCTGCGCGTGTTCCGCGCCCTGGTGGTCGCCGGCCCCGAAGGGCTGACACCCAGCGTCCTCGCCGACCAGCTCGACGTGGCCCGCAACTCCCTGTCCTTCCACCTGAAAGAACTGGCCCATGCCGGCCTGGTCACCATCGAGCAGCAGGGCCGCAACCTGATCTACCGCGCCGACTTCACCCAGATGAATGGGCTGCTCGGCTATCTGACCGAGCACTGCTGCCAGGGCGGCGCGTGCGAGGTCACCGAATCCTCCTCTGCCTGTACTTCCTGCTGAAAGGATCACCCCCATGAAGCGCTTTCACGTCCACCTGCACGTCGATGACCTGAACCGCAGCATCGGCTTCTATTCCCAACTGTTCGCCGCGCAGCCCGCGCGCGTCGAAGGCGACTACGCCAAATGGATGCTCGAAGACCCGCCGGTCAACTTCGCCATCTCCACACGTGGCAACAAGCCGGGCATCGACCACCTGGGTATCCAGACCGACGATGCCGAGGAATTGGCGGTGCTGAAGGCCCGCGCCGAGGCGGCCGACATGACGCTGCTGGACGAGGGCACCACGACCTGCTGCTACGCGCGCAGCGAGAAGCACTGGATCACCGATCCGCAGGGCGTGGCCTGGGAGCACTTCCACACGCTGGGCAACATTCCGGTCTTTAACGAAGCGGCGCCTGCAGCGACTTCCGCCGCAGCGTGCTGTACCCCGGTGCGCGGCAAGCCGGTGGGCGTTGCGGTGAAGCCGGCTTCCTCCTGCTGCTGATGTGAGATACCCATGACCACCGACAAGACCTACAACGCCCTGTTCATCTGCACGGGTAACTCGGCCCGCTCCATCCTGGCCGAAGGCATCCTCAATGAATTGGGCCAGGGGCGCTTTCGCGCCTACTCGGCGGGCAGCCACCCCAAGGGCGAAGTCCACCCACTGGCGCTCGCCACGCTGGAGCGGCTGCACATGCCGACCGCCGGCTACCGCAGCAAGAACTGGGACGAGTTCGCGGCGCCCGGTGCGCCGGAGCTGGATTTCATCTTCACGGTCTGCGACAACGCCGCCGGCGAGGTCTGCCCCGTGTGGCCGGGGCGCCCGATGTCGGCGCATTGGGGTGTGCCTGATCCTGCAGCCGTTGAAGGCACCGACGAGCAGAAGCGCAAGGCGTTCACGGATGCGGCGCTGACGCTGCGCCGACGCATCGAATTGTTCCTGTCGCTGCCGATTCAGCGCCTGGATGCCATGTCGCTGCAGCACGAGCTGCGCAGCATTGGTACGAAGTGAGGTTGGCGCGATGAGTGTTGGAACCCAAACGGCCGGCCGCGTGCCGGCCGCCCCCACCATGAGCGTCTTCGAGCGCTACCTGAGCGTGTGGGTGCTGCTGTGCATCGTCGCCGGTATCGCGCTCGGCCAGTTCGCGCCGGGCGTGTTCCAGGCCATCGGCCGCACGGAAGTGGCTCAGGTCAACCTGCCCGTGGGCCTGCTGATCTGGGTGATGATCATTCCCATGCTGCTCAAGGTGGACTTCGGCGCTCTCGGCCAGGTCAAGCAGCACTGGCGCGGCATCGGCGTGACGCTGTTCATCAACTGGGCCGTCAAACCATTCTCGATGGCGTTGCTGGCGTGGATCTTCATCCGCCAGGTCTTCGCGCAGTGGCTCCCCGCCGACCAGCTCGACAGCTATGTCGCGGGCCTGATCTTGCTGGCCGCCGCACCTTGCACAGCCATGGTGTTCGTCTGGAGCCGGCTGACCGGGGGCGATCCTGTGTTCACGCTGTCGCAGGTCGCGCTGAACGACACCATCATGGTGTTCGCCTTCGCGCCCATCGTCGGCCTGCTGCTGGGCCTATCGTCCATCACGGTGCCGTGGGCCACGCTGCTGGTATCGGTCGGCCTGTACATCGTGATTCCCGTCATCCTGGCCCAGTTCTGGCGCCGCGCCCTGCTGAGCAAGGGCCAAGCCGCCTTCGACCGGGCGCTGGAGCGCATCGGGCCGCTGTCCATCGCGGCGCTGCTGCTCACGCTGGTGCTGCTGTTCGCCTTCCAGGGCGAGGCCATCATCCGCCAGCCACTGGTCATCGCCATGCTGGCCGTTCCGATCCTGATCCAGGTGTTCTTCAACTCCGGCCTGGCCTACTGGCTCAACCGCAAGGCGGGCGAGCAGCACAGCATCGCTTGTCCTTCGGCGCTGATCGGCGCCAGCAACTTCTTCGAGCTTGCCGTAGCCGCCGCCATCAGCCTGTTCGGCTTCCAGTCCGGCGCCGCGCTGGCCACCGTGGTCGGCGTGCTGATCGAGGTGCCAGTCATGCTACTGGTCGTTCGGATCGTCAACCAAAGCAAGGGCTGGTATGAGTGCGGCCCGAACCCTGCCCGCGGATAACCAAGACACGACTCATGAGCAACATCACCATTTACCACAACCCCACCTGCGGCACGTCGCGCAACGTGCTGGCTCTGATCCGCAACAGCGGCGAAGAGCCGAACGTTATCGAATACCTGAAGACACCGCCTGACCGCGAAACGCTGCAACGCCTGATCACGGACATGGGCGCGCCAATGCGCGCCGTGCTGCGTGAGAAGGGTACGCCCTATGCGGAATTGGGCCTCGATGACCCGAAGTGGGGTGACGAGCAGTTGATTGGCTTCATGCTCCAGCACCCCATCCTCATCAACCGGCCCATCGTGGTGACCCCGCTGGGCACGCGCCTGTGCCGGCCCTCAGAGGCCGTGCTGGACATCCTGCCGCAGCCGCAGCGCGGCGCGTTCCGCAAGGAAGACGGCGAAGCCGTGGTGGATGCGGAGGGTCGCAGGGTCTGAGACCTCCCGCACAAGCGGCAGGCAATCTGAAGTGAGGCTGGTATTATCGAATTTCGTTATCGATATTCGATATGAAAGAGAAACCTACTCCACGTGCCATGGAGCACCACGACCTGCTGTCGGGGCTGATCCGCCTGCATGTGCTGCACCACGCAGCCGAGCAGGAGATCTACGGGCAATGGATGATCGACGAGCTGGCCCACCACGGCTACCGCCTCTCCCCCGGAACGCTGTACCCGATGCTGCACAAGATGGAGCGCGACGGCTACCTCGTCTCCCGCCAGGAGCGTGAAGGGCGCACCGTGCGCAAGCTCTACACGATCACGCCCAAGGGCAAGGAAGGCTTGGCGCTGGCCAAGGACCGCATCCGGGAGTTCACCGGGGAGGCGATGCACAAATGACAGATTCCACCAACACCTTGCAGCATGAGGCCGCTGCCGCGCGCGGCTCACCCGTCGAAGTCTTCGGCGCCTTCCTCAAGCTGGGGCTGACCTCCTTCGGCGGGCCGATCGCGCATCTGGGCTATTTCCGCTCGGAGTTCGTCGAGCGTCGCCGCTGGCTGGATGACCGCAGCTACTCCGATCTGGTCGCCCTGTGCCAGTTCCTGCCGGGGCCGGCCAGCAGCCAGGTCGGTATGGCGCTGGGGTTGGGCCGCGCGGGCTGGCTGGGGCTGCTGGCGGCCTGGGCCGGATTCACCTTGCCATCGGCGATTGCGCTGATCCTGTTCGCCTTTGGCATCGCCGAGTACCAGGGGCTGGCCCAGTCCGGCTGGGTGCACGGGCTCAAGGTCGTCGCCGTGGCCATCGTGGCGCAAGCGGTCTGGGGGATGGCCAAGTCGTTGTGCCCGGACCGGCCGCGCGCCGCGCTGGCCATTCTGGCGGCGCTGCTGACCATGGTCCTGCCCTCGGCCGCGGGACAGCTTGCCGCCATCGCGG
Organism: Achromobacter spanius; assembly: GCF_002812705.1. Taxonomy (NCBI): domain Bacteria; kingdom Pseudomonadati; phylum Pseudomonadota; class Betaproteobacteria; order Burkholderiales; family Alcaligenaceae; genus Achromobacter; species Achromobacter spanius. The sequence continues at coordinate 118,869 of NZ_CP025030.1, forward strand.
TGGCAGGGCTGCTGGGCTGGTGGACATTGAAGATCGCGCAACCCGGCGGCGGCCACGCCCACAGCTACCCCGTCTCGCGCAAGCTGGGCATCGTGGCGCTGCTGCTGTTTGCCGCACCGCTCGTCGGGCTGCCCCTGTGGGCGGCAGCCACGGACTCGTCCACCATAGCCCTGCTGGAAGGGGTGTACCGCTCCGGTGCACTGGTCTTCGGCGGTGGACACGTTGTGCTGCCGCTGCTGCAGGCCTCGGTGGTGCCCAGCGGCGTCGTGAGCAATGCCGACTTCCTGGCCGGCTACGGTGCGGCGCAGGCCGTGCCGGGGCCGCTGTTCACTTTCTCGGCCTACCTCGGCGCGGTCGCCCACGGACCGCTGCATGGCTGGATCGGCGGGCTGGCACTCCTGGGCACGATCTTCCTCCCCGCTTTTTTCATGCTGGTCGGTGCACTGCCGTTCTGGGAAGGGCTGCGCCACCGCGCGGGCATCCAGACGGCCATGGCCGGCATCAACGCCGGCGTGGTCGGTATTCTGGTGTCCGCCCTCTATGACCCGGTATGGACGAGTGCCATCCACAGCAAGGCGGATTTTGGGCTGGCGCTGCTCTCGTTCGGACTGCTGACGGTGGGGCGCGTGCCGCCGGCGCTCGTGGTGCTGTTAGCCGGGCTGGTGGGCTGGGTCATGGCGATGGGCGTCTGAATCTCATGTGGCACACCCTGACCATCCAGCTCCGACACGAAACCGCCGACGACATTGCCGCCATCGAAGCGGTCACGACCGCCGCCTTCGCTGATGCACCACACACCAGCCACACCGAGCAATTCATCGTGCGCGCCTTGCGTGCCGCCAACGAACTGACGCTTTCCATCGTGGCCGAAGAACATGGGCGCGTCGTCGGTCACGTCGCGCTGTCGCCAGTAACGATCACCCATGAGCACAGGCGAAAGACCGAGGGCTGGTATGGGTTGGGGCCGATCTCCGTCCTGCCGCCAAGGCAGGGGCGAGGCATCGGTTCGCGCCTGATGGAACAGGCGCTGTCTGAACTGCGGGCTATGCAGGCCGCAGGCTGCGTGCTGCTGGGAGATCCAACGTACTACACGCGCTTTGGCTTCCAGGCCCATGCGGGCTTGCAACTGCCGGGCGTGCCGCCCGGCTATTTCATGGCGCTGGCCCTGCATGGGACAGTGCCGGAAGGCATCGCGCACTACAGCGATGCCTTCAACGCCGCCGCCTGAGCCAGCGCGAAGGCGGCGGCGTTTTAATTCGGCTATTGGCCTTGAACACCGGGCGCGGCCACTGTCGCACCCGGATTTCGCGTCCACCGCGCCCAGGGCGGAACGGCCTGGGCGCGGTGCTGATCGCGGTTATTCCTTCGTCTCGATGCGCCACCACACAAAGCGAAGCGCCCCGGTCGAGGCCGGGGCGCTTGCCTTCGGCGCGGGTCAAGCGGCCAGTGCCTCGGCGGGTTCATCCGCCATTGCCTCGGTATCCTCCGGGGCGTCCTGCTCCGGGCCTTCTTCCTGCGCGGCCTCCTGCGGGCCTTCGGCCTTGAAGATGGCGGGCATCCAGCCGGTGCCATCGGCCAGCCGCTCGGCCTCGCTGGCAATGTCGGCCTTCTTGAGCTTCGCCAGCCGGGTGACGAATTCCGGTGCAAACGCGCCCACGGCATCCAGAATCACGGCCTTGGAAACGTGCTTGAAGTAGCCTTCTGCGGTCGGCTTCCACCATGCGGCCATGTCGAGGCCCACGGCCTGCGCCAGTTCTGCGCCGGGCTGGTGCGGCGTGGCACGGGGCGTCACCACGTCCACCGTGGAAGCCACGCACACGGCCAGCAGCCGCACCAGTTCGTCTTGCGACTTCGCCAGCAGCGCGGCGAACAGTTCGGCGCTGTCCTCCGGCAAGGCTTCCCCGGCTACCTGTTGCAGTTCGCGCAGCGCCACAGCGGCGGGCGACTCCGGCCAGTCCGGGGCCATGCCTTCCAGCCGGTCTTGCACTTTCAGGCTCACGCCCAGCGGCAGGTCGTGGCCGTGGTAGCTGTCCTGCAAAACCTTCTGCACCATGCCATGCACCAGCGCGGCCAGCGCGACGTGCGGATGCCGGGCCACTTCGATTTGCAGCGCCGCCGTGCGGTGGGCGCTCAACCGCTGCGCCAGCTGGTCGGACAGGCTCGCGGCCTTGGGCGGGTCGTCGGCGTCCTCGTGCTCCTCGTTGGCGGCTTCGCCTTCGGTGCTGCCGAAGCCGCGCCGCAGCTTTTCCAGCGTGCGCAGCGCCTTGGCCTCGGCTTCGCGCAGCAGGCCGCGATGAATAACAGCCTCGCCGTTGCGGTCGATGGTGACGATGGCACCGGCCACCTCGCGCACTTCGGGGGCGTAGCCTTGCAAGGCATTCTCCGCGTCTTGCAGTTCTCCGACCACCTGATCGCGCCGCTGTTCCAGCTTCTCGGCCTTGGCCTCGTCCTCGGCGTCGCAGGCTTCTTCCAGTTCGGCGTCGATCTTTTCGAGGCGGGTTTCCAGCGAGGCGATGCGGCGGGCCTCGCGGGTGGTCGGCTCGCGGCGGTGGCGCGGGGCGTTCTGGAACGCCTGCCGTTCCTCGTAGGCCAGATGCGGCACGGCCTCCACCCATGCCCAGCCCTCGGCGCGCACGTCCTCGGCCAGCGTTGCCAGCTTGTCGCGCACGAGCGTTTCCAGCACTGCGGTATCGGTGAGGTAGGTTCCGGCATCGCCTTCCGCGAACAGGTCGCGGCGGATGCCGCCGCCTGCCTGCCGGTAGGCGTCCAGCCCGACGAAGCGCACCAGCGCGTGCGCGGCGTCGATTTCGCGCTCGGTCAGGCGCTCGCGCAGCTTGGACGGGCTGCGCTGCCATTCCGGCGCACCATAGAACGTGGCTTCCTGCGCGGCGTGGTCGTCGGCGAAGGGACACAGCAAGACCGCCCCCTCACGCCACCCACGCACGCCGGTTTTCGGCAAGCGGAGCGCGCAGGCACGGATCAGCGAGCCGGGCCGGAGGCGCCAGCGATGGAAGCCCGACAGGGGCGAGACTCGCGCAGCGAGGCTCAATGCGCAGCACGACAGCGCGACGGCGGCACGCCGGGACGCCCGACTGCTTGGGACAGGACTACTCGTTGTCGGTCTTGCGCGGCTCGATGTGCAACTGTCCTTGACGTGCAGCCGGGCGTAGTTGCGAAGGTACAGCGTGTCGTACTGCTTATCGGGCGATGTCAGGTGCACCACCATCAGGAAGGCGGGGGACTGCTTTTGGACGGTGATGCCCTGGCGCACCACATCGCGGGCAGCCGGGCCTGAGCCTGGGCGACGCGGTTTTGTACCCGCACCGTCGCGTCATCGGCGTTGATGCCAGAACGGAAGGTGACCGTGGTCACCAGCACGCCGTCGGAGCCGGCGACAGACTTGATGTACATCATGCCTTCGACGCCGTTGATCTGCTCCTCCAGGGGTGTCGCCACGGTCTCGGCAATCACCTTGGGGTTGGCGCCCGGATACACGGCGCGCACCACGACCTTGGGATATTCGCTGATCGGCAGCGCCGGGATCGCGAGCAGGCCCGAGACGAAGATGACGATCGACAGCACAGCCGCGAAGATCGGCCTGTCCATGAAGAACTTGGAGAGGTCCATGGGCTAATACCTTGAAAGGAGTCCAGGGGGAAGCGCGCCGCGCCGCTCGTTGTGTGATACGTCCGATCGGTGGCGCGCTCCGGCGTGGTGCTTCATTTGGTGGCGGACGCGGGCGCCGCAGCAGCCACCATGGGCACCGCCGTGGCCTGCACAGGCATGCCCGGCAAGAACACCTTCTGCGCGCCGTTGACGATCACGCGGTCGCCCGCCGCCAGCCCCCCTCGCACGATGCGCAGCCAATGGGAACTGCCACCCAGTTTCACATCACGTCGCTGCGCCAGTCCATCCTTGTCTACGATGTAGACGTAGTTACGGTCGTGGTCGGTCAGCACCGCCTTGTCGTCGATCAACACGGCCGAGAATTCGCCGCTGCCGACCAGTCGCACGCGGGTATAGAGGCCCGGCGTGAAAACGCGATCCTTGTTGTCCAGCACCGCGCGCACGGCGATCGTGCCGCTGCCCCGGTCCACCTGGTTGTCGAGGAAGTCCACCGTGCCGGTGTGAGAGAAGTCCGCCTTGTCCGCCAGGGCGATCTGGACCGGCAGCTGGCCGCCTCGCTCGCTGGGGCGCTCTCCCTTGCGCGCCATGCGCGAGTAGCGCAGGAACGCCTTCTCATCGGCCTCAAAGTAGGTATAGACCCTGTCCTGGAACACGATGGTGGTTAGCACACTGGCTGCATCGCTGGCGGCCACCAGGTTGCCTGCGGTAAAGCGGGCACGGCTGGCGCGCCCGTTGATGGGCGAGCGCACTTGGGTCCTCTCCAGGTTCAACTGCGCCGTCTCCACCGCAGCCTGCGCGGCCTGCACCTCAGCCTGCGCGGACTCGTCAGCGGCGCGGCGCTGCTCCCAGGCCTCGGTGGAGACAGCCTGCTGCTCGACCAGCACCTTGGCACGTTGCGCCTCGCTTCTGCTGCGGCCGGCTTCGCTGCGCGCCCGGGTCAATTGCGCCTGGGCCCGGGCCAGTTCCGCGCGGTAGCTTCGGGCATCGATCATGAAGAGCACATCGCCCTTCTTGACCTCGTCTCCTTCGCGATAGGCGACCCGCTCGACGTAGCCAGACACCCGTGGGCGCAGCTCGTATTCGTCCCATTACGTGATGGGCTTGATCTCGACCTGCGCGACGCTGACTTGCGGCGGCGGTGGATGGCCTCCGGCGCCAGCTCCGGCGTTCTCTTTACAACCTGCGAGCGCCATCGCGCTGAGGGAGATCAGTATCCAAAGCAGGCGCACGCCGCGAGGGTCGGAGCTGGAAGTCGTCATCTGAACAGGTTCCGTGGTCAGGTCGTAAAGCGAATGAAGCGAGCGCGATCGCGCTGCACGCTGTCCCCTGACGCTGCTTTCTTGGCAGCGCAAGACCATGAGCGACAGATGCGGCAGAGATCGAATCCCGTTGGTTGTCGGCTTCTCGTCTCGTCGCAGAACGCGCGCGCAAACCGACCTCGGCGGCATTACAAAGCCTCAAAACTTGAGGTCAAGCGATATCGACGTTCTGATTCGCGCCGTTGCGGATTGGTCCGCCGCGTCGCATTTTTGGACGGCTCTTGAGCCGCCGGTTACGCGAGAAGTGACAAGTAAGGATTGTTCGGTGGTGGCTCTGCGAACAGGAGCCGAACATCGTGCAATAGATAGCCATACAGGCGGCGGGACTTCCTGGGGCCTGTGACATCGCACGTCCAGATGTTCAGGCCCCTGGGCTTTTTGCGATGCAGTTGCAGGCGCTCGAAGCGCTTTTGTACCCATTGCCAATCCTGCTGGTTCTCCTGCTTGGCGAGAGTCCCGACCTGGGGGTGTTCTTGTGCGTAGCGTTGGAATACCCCGGGGCTGACCAGGTAGGCCGTGTCGCCCACCGTATGCACGAGCGCCTTCGCGTCGTTGATGACCAGCCGGCGGGTAGCGATACCTTGTTTCAGCCACGCCATGAAGTGCTCGCCCGATGGCTGCGCCGACGAGGACGTGGGCACCGGCGCTGATGACGGCACGGGCACCATCGAGGTTGGCGGTGGCGTTTGAGGGCCAGCGGCGGGTGCGTCGCCCGAGACGGCTTCCGCATCCTGTTGGGGAACAAGCAAATCGCCGATTCCTACCATCGCCAGCAGGTCCTCCATGACATCGGGTGCGGCTTGTGCGGCAGGCAAGTGAACCGGAGTCGCGGCGTCGACGCCCTCCCATGGAAGGGACTCTTGATCGTCGGTGGCTGGCTTTGCCGTCATTGCCGGCGAGGGCACCAAGGCATCGGCATTGTTGGGTGCCGGTGTCCCGTCGATTGCCACTGCCCCTGCGAAGGGCGCTGGCCGCTCTCCAGACTCCCAAATCAGCGCGGGAGCGAGACGCAGCAGGGTGAATGAGTGGGACCAGCCAGTCGTGCTGGTCACGGTCGCGCGCCAGACCGCCTTGCCGTCCGGCGTCGGTTGCAACATGCCGTGATCCTGCAGCACGTTGAAGACGGCGGTGTTGCTCGCGGGGATGCCGTCGACGCCTAGTGACAGCAGGTGCGCACGCAGCTTGTCCGAGACCGTCTTGCTTACCAGCCACAAGGCATCCTCGGTGATCCAGCCATCGGAGGCTTCCGGCTGGTTCAGCTTCAACTGTTCCTTGAGCAGGTAGCGCAGCCCGTCGAGCAACTTGCGCTGCAGCGCATGCTTGTGTGCAGCCATGGCGCGGGCCGGATCGCCGCCCAGTTCCTGGGCCACCGAAGCCCGGTCGGCCTGCACGACAAGTTCGCCCAGCACGCCGGCGCGCTCGTACTGGCCGGCCAGGACGTAGAGCAGCGGTCCCCACAGGTCGGGATAGCCACTGAGCCAGTCCAGGGCATCACGGTCGAGCAGTTGACGGTAGAGTAAACCTGTCGCGGCGCTGTGGAGCCGATATTCCCGATCGTCGCGGTAGCGGAAGCGGTATGGCTGGTGCAGCGGGCCGTGCCAGGGGTGCCACAGCGAGCCGTCGGACAGTTCGACGTGCAGATCGACGGCGATCTTGCCGATGTCGTGCAGCAGCGCGGCATAAGCGACTGCGGCAGTCCAGGCTTCAGACTGCGCCGCCTGGTCTTCGGGACTGCCGCCAATGGGCAGCAGATGGGACTGCCGCAGCTTGAGCGCATAGGCGACGATCTCCAACCCGTGATCCAGCATGCCGCCGGGGTAAGCGTGGTGATGGCTTTCCGATGCGGGGAATTGTTGGACCAACTCGGCGTAGTGCTCCAGCGGCGTGCGGTATAGGGTGGCGAACTGCCGCCGCGACAGCGACGTGCGCTGCCAGATGTGTTCCAGCAGCTTCTGCCGGCGCGGTGTTGCCAGCAGCGATGCGGCCGATTCGGGCCGCAGCAACCCTTTCGGGAGGTCGGTGGCGGGCGCTGGCGACGGGGCAGCGACCGGGGGCCGTTTTCGCTGGAACAGGGAGAGCATGCGGGTGTCCTCTGGGGGGCCGGCCGGGAGGCCTTTTCGCCTTTTCGAGGTAGGGCCTTTCCCCTTGCACCCCATTCCCTTGCCGTTTCGGCCCTTTGGCCTTTAACCGTTTCGGTATAGCCGGGCCTGGGTTGCGTCTCCAGCGTCAATGTGGAACCCGCACGAATGGATTGGACGGAGACCTGGCGCTGGCCCCTGCCTATGCTGCGGGGACGCTACCCCCGGCAGGTAGGCTCTCGCTCAGGCGACTAAGTTGACAAATGCGACAAGGGCGACTAGAGTGAATCCTGTCTCAAACCTGCTTGGGAGATGACCATGCCCACCGCCATTGAATTCATTGCCGATCGTCTGCCGCGCGTCACCGTGGAGGACGTGCGCCGTTTCGCGGATACCGTTGAAATCCGGGATGCGCCGGCTTTCGCGGCCGAGTTGCAGGCGTTCATTCACGAGCGCGTGGAGGCGGTAAAACTGCCAGCCAACCTCGAAGGCGAAACGGTGGAGCAGGCCCTGGCGCGCAAGGCGGCCGCGCTGCGCACCGAAACGCGCTGGACCCCGACTGAAACCGACGTCCAGCGAGGCCGCGCCGTGTTGCTGGAATCCTTCAACCAGCCGCACAACCTGCCGATCCCCGAGTACGCCAAGCTGGCGGACAAGTCGCGCCAGCAGATCTACAAGGACATCCTCGCGCGCCGGCTGCTGGCGCTGAATGTGGGGCCGCGCGGCCAGAAGCTGCCCGACTGGCAGCTCGACCCGGTGAAGCAGCAGTTGACCCAAACCGTGCTTCAAGAGGTCGAGGGCATCGACCACTGGACGATCTACCGCGCACTATCCGAACCGCTCGAAGGCTTGGGCGGACGCTCGCCGGTGGATGCGGTGACGCATGGCACAATCGATGACGTGGCCGAAGCGGTGTTCAACGTGCTGGGCGTCCAGGTGCATTGAGGCAAGACCGCCATGAGCCGCGAACTGCCCTTGTTCTTGATCGATGCGGGTGAACTGCTCCAGCATGTGAGCCGCGTCGTCTATCGGGGCAGCCCGCTGTACTATGGCCGCAGCGGCACCAATCGCTACGACGACCCGGCGCGGACCTACGGCGTGCTCTACCTGGGCCGCGACCTGTCCACGGCGCTGATGGAGTCGGTGTTTCACAAGCACCAGTGGCTGGCGGACGAGAAGCGCTCGATTGCGCTGAAGGAAGTCGAGAGCCGGCTCGTGCGGGCCGTGGGGGTCCTGGACGACGTGCGCTTGGCCGATCTCACGGCCGAGGGTGTCATGGCGGGTTACTTCGGCCTGAACCTGGAACAGTTGGCCAGCCGCGACTACACGCACACGCAGCAGGTGTCCGCCCAGGTGCATGCGATGCTCGGCGATGATGGCCAGCCGCTGTTCGACGGGGTGCTCTATCCGTCGCGCAACAACTATCCCGCCAAGAGCATCGCCCTGTTCGAGCGTGCGGCAGCAAGAGTCGGCGTTGTCGATGACATCGACCTGGTGGACCATGTGGACTGGCCGCGCTTCGTTGCCACGTATCGCGTCGGCGTGGAGCCTGATCCCGGGCCGGTGGAACCGGATGACGAAGCGTCCTGAAGCGGCAAGAGAGCACATTGAAGCCCCAAACAGAATGAAATGGACCAAACTGGAATAGGCATCCCTCTGTAGCAGGAGACGACCATGAACACCACGACCCGCATCAGCACCGCAGAACGCCTCGGCCGCACCTTTGGCCGCGGATGGCGCGCCTACGCGCGCGGCGAACGTCGGGCGTCGAACTGGTTGGTGTCCAAGGGGGTGCCGGCGGCCGTTGCCACCGCGCTCGTGTGGGTGGTCAAGCTGTCTGTGGTGGGATTGCTGCTCTACGTTGCTTTTTGGTTCGCACTCGTGTTGTTGGGCGTCGTGGCGGCGGCGTGGGCTGCTGCTGCCAATACCTCTGACGAGGACGAGTGGCCTTTCACCGATCTCACAGAACTGCGCAAGACACCGGGCTACGATCCCAATCTGTACAACGATACGTCGCACGAGTTGTACACCGACGACTGACGGACTCCGGGCTACTTCAGCTTGCCTCCCGTGAGTGCCCCAGCCCCCTTGCCCCCGGCTTGGCCGGCGCTCTTGCTGCCGTCCGACAACCCCTGAATGGCATGTCCCGCCCGAATTCCAACCCAGGTCAGGCTTGCCAGCCAGAATCCTGGCAGCACCAGGAACATCGTGCCCGCGACGAACATCAAGAGCATGTCGCCGAACGCATTGTTCAGCCCCACCAGCGGGTCGAAGTTCGTGTGTGGCCGGTTCCAGCCAAAGCCCCAGCCATAGAGCGCATCGAGGATAGTGCTGTCGATCCAGCGAGCGAGCTGGAACCAGAAATCCACGAAGAACAGCGCGAATTGCACGACGCTGACCGTGACGACCGTCTTCAGGTCATAGGTGCCCACGACCAGCACGAGCGGGATGCAGATGACCAGCGCCATCTTGAGCAAGGCGAGGACCATGGGTAGAGACTGTCTCACGACGTCCATGGCGGGAAACGCGGCAATCGCGCCGACGGCCATCCCAACGTCTCCCGTGGCCCGTGTCACGATGTTCGGCAAGGTCTTGTCGATCTGGCCTCCGTAGTCCGTATAGACGCTGCCCTGGTTCAACTTCTGCTGCCGCGGTGACGCGATGGCTCGGATCACCGAGTCGTCCACCTCGGCCCGGCTCAGGAACCCGGCCCAGCCCGCCAGGCGACTCAACAGGCTCGGGTCCACCTGACCCAGCAGGCGTGCCCGCAGGCCGTTACTTCCATCGCTCCACCACTGGCGGCAGGTCGGGTAGCCGCCACCGCTGGCCACCTGCGCAAGCCCTGCGTCGCGGGTGCTGTCATAGGGCCAGTCCTCGCGTGGGGTGCTGGAACGGTATGTGTCGTAGTAGCCGTTCGTGTCGGTGAAGAACCGCGATCCGATCCAGGTCACGTCGTGCATCTGCTGCTCATCGAGCTGAGGGCGCTGCATGAACAATTTGGCCCGTGCAGGCCCATAGCAATCCCGCGAGAAATCCGCTACTTCCTGAGCCAGCACCGGGTCATCGATGCGCGTAGCGTCGATCTCCATGCGCATCTGCCGCAGGTCCGTGCCGCACGGGATCGCTGCCACCGAAGCGCCCGTGACGGCGCGCGAGAGCGCGTGCATGAACGCCCACCACACCGGCACCTTCGCCGACTGGTTGTTGATGGTGCTGAAGGACTGCGACCAGCCGGTATCCCCGGGCTGCGCCACGCTGACCTGGCACTGGGCCGAGCGCGAGCTGTCGTACTGGATGGTGTTCAGGTCCACGTCGATGAACGGAATGCCGGCGAACATCACCACCACGATGGCGACGAAGACCCGGTTCTCGATGCGGGCGGCGCTCAGCACGCCTTTGTTGCCCTCGTCGGCGCCTTCCGCACGGGCCTTCAACCACTCCTGCACGATGATGGCGACGAAAGGCAGCGCGAATACCCCGCTGGATACGAGGACCGCCCAGATGCCGTTGTTGACGATCCAGGACACGAGGGTTAGGTAGTACTCCAGGTAGTCGGTCGTGAAAAGCGTCATGGCCTCGATCCCCTCAAGCGGCCTGCATCAACAGGCTGGCTTCCAGCGCCACGATGGCAACAATGCCGGCGACCTCAGCGCGAATCAGCCGGCGTCGGGCCAGCGTGCTGTCCTCGCGCGCCAGCAGCCGCCGCCGCATCCAGACCCAGCCGCAGGCCGTCGCCCCGTACAGGAACAACCGCCACACGAAGAAGTAGCCCGATGCGGCCGCGAGCCACCGCTCCCAGCCGGCCACGCTGCCAACGAGATAGATGCCGGCGATGTTGGCGCCCACCGCAGCGGCGACGATCACGGCCGCCCACAGCAGTGCTTTCGCCGCACGCCGGCTGATGAGCCAGCGCAAGGGGCGCCAGGCCATGCGCTCCGCGCTCATGGCCGGCCTCCCGGATTGCCCTTCTGCAACTGGTCGAGGCGGTCGGGCACCGGATCGCCCTCATAGATGCCGCGCGAGCCTGCCGCGCGCGTGCCATGGCGCTGGATGATGGCCATCGGCGAGTTGTTCGCCAGCTCGCGCCGCAGTTCAAGTTCGGTCTTGAGGTTGCGGATCTCCCGGTCGAGCGTGTCGCTCTCGTGGTTCACGGCCTCGACTGCCAACTCGTTGGCTGCCACGTTGGGCTCTTTCTTGCCGGTGAGCAGCGTGCGCTGGAGCAGCAGTGCCTTCTCCAGCACCGACGAAAGCGCCACCTCGGACGCGAGGCGCCGCGCCAGCAGGTCCTGGTCCGGCTCGTCGCGCAGCGCCTCGATGACGCCGCGCGTGATCGGCAGCGACGTGCTGCCGGCCTCGCGCAAGTTCTCGAAGGTGGTGTTGCGCACGCCGGAAACCAGTTCCTGCAAGACTTCCAGCTTGGCTTCGTACTCCTCCTGGATCAGCGGCGTCAGCCCGACGCCGGGCACCGTCTCGGTCTTGGTGCAGGAATCGCACGTGCGCTGCACCTGTTCCCCGAGGACCCGGGTGGCCCATTCGGTCGCCTGCTGCGGCGACGTCCAGGTCTGGCAGGACAGGCTCGCGCAACTGGTGGACGCGATGGAGGATGTGTCCGTCACGCCGCGCCCGTTGACCAGGTTGTAGCCCGCGCGGGTGACGTCGCCGACCACGCGGATGGCGGACTGGCCTGCGCCACCGGCATTGCTGCCGCCCACCCAGGGAAGGCCGTCGTTGCCGCGGCGCGTCTCGGCCTGCTCGACGGCCGACACGGCATCGTTGCTGCCAACCGCGTCACGCAAGGCCATGCCTTCGGCCATCTGGCTCCAGCCAAGCTGGCCACCCGCAGTCTCGGCCATCTTCTCCGCCATGGCGCGGCACGTCAGCTTGGAGCGGTCGAAGTCCAGCCGCGCCTGCAGCACGCCGTTGGTCAGCAGGTTGTACAGGCCCGGATCGGCGCGCTGAATGATCAGCGCCGGCAGCGATGCAACCGCGCTGGTCGCGCTCTGGATCACGTTGCTCATGATCTGCTGAAAGCCGTTCGTGATGCCGTTGAGCTGATTGCGCAGCGTGGTCTGGATGCTCATGTCGCCGCAGATCAGGTTGCTGTTCCACCCCACGCCGACCCCGATGGAGCGCATGCCGGCCGCGCGGCCCATGGACACCGCACTGCCACCGCCGATCGAGTACATGACGTCATCGCCGAGGACGGGGCCGCTGTTCTGGTATCCGACCTGCGCCCACGCCAGGCCGCAGACCAGAGCGAGCGGGCCGGCCAGCGCCTTCGGGCGCAGCAGGCGGCACGCCTTGGCGGAAAGGTTCATCGATTCAGGACGCTTCATCGTGGCACCTCAGAGGAAATCGACGCTGCCCAGGAACACCTGCCCGCGGCGTTCGCAGCACGCATAGGGACGCCACAGCGCCCAGGCGTAGTCGCCTTGTTGGGCCTGGGTCAGCGTGCCGCTGTGCGGGAACACCACGCAGGTGTTGGACAGGCGCGGCGTCAGCTCCTGCCACTTGCCCGTAGAGGCATCACCCTCCATCAGCGCGCCGGCCGGCCAGTAGCCGTCGCGGGCGTTGGCAAGCAGCGGCTGGTACACGTGGATCTGCCCGCGGCGCGTGACGACATCACCGGCGCGCTGGGCCACGACGGCCCCGGATTTGTAGTCATCGGTCTGATGCAGGAAGCCGCCGCGCGGATAGACATTGCCCCAGAGGTTCATCGTGGTGCGCGCACCGACCTCGCGCATGCCCGGAATCAACGCCTCCGGGTAGGCCATTTCAGGCACGTTGTAGCGCCAAGCCAGCGTGTCCAGGGTGCTGAGTAGATACGGCATGAAGGCCGTGCCCGCGCCTTGGCAGAAATAGCCCGACGACGATGCGAACTGGTTGAATACCTCGCCGCCAGGATGGCCGATGACATCGCTGTTCTTGAATTTGGCGAGGTTGTTTTCGTGGTCTTCGTTCGTGGTCCCATCCCCACCTGCCTGTGCGGATGGGTTGGGCGTGCTCATCGCCTGCACCTCGACCCAGGGGTTCTCTCCGGTGTTGCTGTAGCTGGAGACGACCGCATCGGGCACGTAGTGCCGGACCTTGGTGGATGTGCGCACCGTGCAGCCCGTCCAGGTGCAGTAGAGCCAGTAGCAGATGCCCACCACCCGGTACTCCAGGCAGTCCGGCGACATGACGGAGGACACGATGGTGGCGGTGTTCAAGGCGTAGCTGCCCGTGGCGCTGATCAGCAGCAGCGAGGCCACGGCGACGCGCAGGCGGCGCAGCAGGTCGAATGGGCGATGGGTCACGGCTGCGTCCTCCGGTGTTGCTCGATGCGCGCGACGGCCCGGGCCACGTCCGGCTCGCCATAGACCACAAAGCGTTGATCCACCACGACGGCCGGGATGGTCGTGACACCCAAACTCCATGCGTCGGTGACGCCCTGGTAGGCGGTGCCGATGCGGCGCTGAAGATCGGTGCCGCCTTGCTTCAGGCGTTGCCGGACGATGGCTGCTGCCCGCTCAGGGTCGGCTGGAAGATTCGCGGAAAGCTCGGCCTCGATCCGGGGCGTTTCGCCCAACTCGATCAGTCGCTCGCCGCCCATGGTCTTGACCGGGTGGCGGCTGTCGGTGACGACCACCACGTCGGCGGCGAAGGTGGCCGGGCTGAACACCGCCAGAGACGTCGGCAGCGCCACGGCCAGGCCAAGGGTTCGCCAGCCTGGTGCGAACCGGGTAAAAGCTGCTGGCATGTCATGTGCCCCGGAAGTTGATCAGGGCCATAGTCAAACGCCGAACCCCAGGCGGCCCCAACAAACAATGCGCATCGCGGCCACCCCGCATACCTGCTTGCGTCGCCGCAAAGAAAAAAGCGGAGGCCGAAGCCTCCGCGCTGATCAACGAAGCAGTGCAACCCTTACAGCAGGCCGGACTCCGCAAAGGAGAACGGGGCACCCTGGCCGACGATGATGTGGTCCAGTACCCGCACATCGATGAGCGCCAGCGCGGCCTGCAGTTGCTGGGTCAGCATGCGATCCGCGCTCGACGGCTCGGAAATGCCCGAGGGGTGCTGGTGCGCGAAGACCACCGCGGCGGCCTTCAACTCCAGCACACGCTGCACGACGACACGCGGATAGACCGAAGTCGAGTTGATCGTGCCCCTGAACAACGGCTCGTAGGCCAGCACCTGGTGCATGCTGTCCAGGAACACCGCGGCGAATATCTCATTGGGCTCGGCGACCAGCTTCACGCGCAGGTAGTCGCGCACGGCCGTGGGGTCGAGGAGTTTCGCACCCGCTTTGAAAACCCGCTTCTCCAGCAGTGCAATGGCTTGCTGGATGATCCAGTCCTCGTGTTGGGCAGCGATGGCGGAAAGCGACTCCAGGCAGGAGTCATTGACGACGAAAGACATGGCGAACCTCCAGACGGTGAGATCGGAGGGCGCGCGCCCTGGGAGGGCAAGCCCTCCTGGGGAACGAACAAGGTGCATCCATCACCGCGGCAGCGGTGATCGTTCGCGGCCAGGATGCGAGGCGAACGGGTTTCGGTCAGCGCAGTGGACTGCGCCGTAGCCTTGAAGACCGGGGCTACCTGGGCATGTCGCCGACGACGTCGGCAGGCATTTCCGATGTAGTAGGTGTGGCGGCGGGATCGCCGGCCGCGAGCATGTCCATGGCCGACAGCAAGGCATCGCCCTCGATCGGACCCTGCAGTAGGATCGCCTTGCCGGTTTCGCGATCGTGCAGCCGCAGCGACGGCGTGGCGGTCACGCCGCTGCTCGTGGCTTCCGCCGTCTGGGTGCGGATCGGCGCCTCGGGCCGTTCGCTCGCCAGACACTGCTCGATGGCTGGCGTAAGGTCGGGGTACCGCAGGTCCTCGGGCAAGCCCTGGCCGTCGCTGCGCGTGTGGGCATAGACCCACTCGACAGCCTGCCAGAAGGCGGCATGGCCGCCAGATTCGCCGGCGCACTCCGCCAGGCTCGCTTCGGCAGACGCGGCCGGCTCATGCGCGGCCAACGGGAGGTGGTGCCATTGCAAGGCCACGTCCGCGTTGCCGGCCACCCAACGCTTGAGCACTGGGAAATAGGATCGGCAGAACGGGCATTCGAGGTCCGCGTAGAGCGTCAGCGTGAAACGCCCTTCCGGATTTCCCATCTGCCACGGAGGCCCGGCCACCTGCGTCACGCTGACCGGCGTTGAAGTCTGGGGAGTGGACTTGCCAGAATAGCGGGACACGAGCCAGATCAGCAGCAGCGCTACCAGCACGGCGGCCAACACCCAGGGCCAGCTGAGCCTCCAGCGCCGACGGCGGAACGCCTGTACCTGCATCGGAATGGATGGGCGTTTCTGTTCCATGGCGTTCTCCGGTGTACGGCAGATTCAGGGCAGGTCCAGGGTCGGCGACTCGATGCCACGTGCCCGGTCGATCTTCTCAGCCACCTTGAAGGCGGCATCCAGCTCGCTGACGCCGTGCTGCTGCATGAGCTGGTAGCGTTCTGCCTTCTCCTCGGGCTCGGTTTGCGCGAGCGCGAGGTAGAGACTTGGCGGCACGGCGCGGAACAGCACTTCCATGCTCTTGGAGAGGATGACGCCCTCGGTGAACTTGCCCGCTTCCTTGCGTGCGGAGAGCATCAGCGCCTTCTGCGCCGGCGAGAGTTCGCGGAACCTGGCGATCTTCTCCACTTCGTCCGGCGGCATCGACAGGCACACCCACCACTCGATCATGTTGAGCATGGGCTCTGCGGCGCGCGGCAGATCGTCGATGTTTTGCGTCGCCAGCCAGAACCAGGCGCCCAACTTGCGCCACATTTTTGTAATTTTCACGACATAGGGCGCGAGCAGCGGGTTCTTGGTGATGATGTGACCTTCGTCGGTCACGTTGACGATCGGCCGGCCCAGGTACTGGTCGCGCTCGGCGATGTTGTTCACCGTGCTGATCAGGCTGATGTAGGCGATGGAGAGCTGCGCGTTGTAGCCCTCGCGGGCATAGGTCGCCAGATCGACCAGCGTGATGTCGGCCTCGGGCCACGGCGTGCCGTCACGGTCGAACATCTCGCCGTCCGTGCCTTGGCAGAACATGTCCATCGCGTCCGCCATCTCCAGCAGCCGCACGCGCCGCATCTCGGGCAGCGTCGGGTCCTGGCCACGGGCGCGCAGCGCGTTGCGCACGTCGCGCGTGAGCACGGTGCGCTTTTCGGCCACGCAATGTTCGGCGGCGTCGAGGATGCACTGGCGGATCAGCGAGCGGTCGGCCCGCGTCATCCGCGCTTCTTCCTTGTCTTCGCCGCCCGTGATCATCAGCCGCGCTGTGATCTCCAGTTCGCCCAGCACGTCGCGCTGCTCGTCCGCTTCCATGGCCGAGGCATCGGGGGGCAGGTCTTCGTCCAGCGCGTCGGCATCGAGCGTCTGTACGTCGCTGGGCGTTTCGATCAGCCGGCGTGCGTCGGCGAACGGCGCCAGGCTGATGCCCGATCCGGGGGCCAGCTTGACCCGGTTCACGGTCAGGCCCAGGCGCCTGGCGAAGTCGCTGAACAGGCCGAAGCTGTTGCCGGCTTCCACGATGAAAAGCCGCGGCCGGTAGATGGCCGTCACCTGGTTCAGCAGGTTGTTGAGCGTGGCGGACTTCCCCGAGCCGGTGGGGCCAAATAGAAACAGATGGGCATTCATCTGCCGATCCAACCTGTTCAAGGGGTCGAACGTAATCGGGCCGCCGCCGCGATTGAACATCGTGATGCCGGGATGCCCCGTGCCCTGGGCGCGGCCCCATACTGGCGACAGGTTCGCCGCGTGCTGGGCGAACATCAGTTGCGTGTACCACCGGCGCCGGTCCTTGCCGGGGTTGTAGCAGCACGGCAGCCAGCGCAGGTAGCTGTTGAGCGGCGCCACCTCGTCGTCCTCGCGCACCGGCTGCAGGCCGGCGTTGAGCATCACGTTCGCGAGGTCCAGGCCGCGCCGATCCAGTTCCGCCTCGTCGCGCCCGCGTAGGTAGAACGCCAGAGTGCCCCGGTAGAGCTTGTGCGCGCTGCCGATCAGGGAGCGGGCTTCATGCACGTCCTTGAGCGTCTGCTCCGACGCCAGCGTCTCGCCCACAGCTTTCTTCGCCAGATGGTTGAGGTCCGATTCGAGGACGTCCTGCGGCGTGGCCACCATGGTGAGACACATCAAGGTGTCCTCGGGCATCTGGTCGAACAGCGTGTTGATCGCGTCCCCCTTGCGGGTCTCGCCGGTCAGGTGCCCGGTGCCGGGCGGCATGCGCAGCCGGTCGGTGATCAGCACGCGGTGCGGCATGCCGTCGAAGTACCAGGCCCCTTGCGCCACGTCCGAGCGCGGCTGCCCAAAGAACAGCCGCTGGCTGAAATCCCGCCCGCTCGCCAGCTCGATCTCGCCGGCCTCGCTTTCCTCGGTACTGTCCGGATAGCGCGCCAACGCGTAGAAGCGCTCCCGGTCCTCCACCCCAGGCCCGAGCAGCGTGGGGCGCGGGTTGAACCACCGCAGCAGCCAGTCGTGGACGTCGGCCGCGACCATGCGCCGGGCCTGGATGCCGGCGTTCGCCAGGCCGCCGCACAGGCGGTCGCAGACGATGCCCAGCATCTGCTCGGGTGTCTGGCCGCGGCGGTTTGCCTGTCCCTGTCCGCTCGCGCGGCGGTACACCACCATGCGCACGCGCCGCGTCTGGCCGCGCCAGCGCAGCCGCGTGACCACCGTGTCCTCGAACAGGCCGCCGGGCTTGGCCACAGCGCGCAGGTGGTGGCCGAAGAAGCGCAGGTAGAACTCGGTGAACGCCGAGCCGCGCGCACGTGGCTGCACGTAATCGCGCAAGGTCTGCATGTACTGGTCGAAGCTCGGTTCGTCCTGGGCATAGAGCTGGAGCACCCACGGGTTCTCGTCCAGTTCATCGAAGCTGTCCTGAAGCGCGTTTTCCAGGGCGTCGCGGGCATGCGCGAGCCAGCCGGGTTCCCGGCCTTCGGTGCCCAGCGGCACCAGCTCGTAGAAGGCGGCCACCGATTGGCCGTCCTCCAGGAGCATCGATTTCGACTCGGGCAAGAACTCCACCCAGGGCAGCAGTTCCACGAAGGACGGTGCGACGTCGTACAGCGCCTGCTCGTCGGCCACGGTCGCCGGCTTGCGGCCCTGGACCGCGGCGCCGGGTGCGGGGATGCCGGCTTGCTGCAAGGCCTCGACGTGGCGCTGCCAGCCGTCCGGCTGCTCGTCGGCGGCGGTGTCTTCGGCGCTGACGGCAGCCAGCTTCGGCCATGGAAGTTTCCACCGCATCAGTAGTCCTCCGTCCTCTCGCCAGGCATCGCGTACTGCACGCGCTGGTACAAGGGGAAAACCGTCGTGTAGCCCGGCACGGGAACGGGGTCGGTGCCGGCCAGGTGCGGGTACACGTACATCACGAGATCGGGATTGGGCAGACGCTGGAACTGGCGGTGAACCTCATTGCGCGCGGTGCGCGTGTAGCGCATCTGCTCGACAGGTGCGGCCTGCACGTCGGCGTCGGTCAGGGGCCGACGCAGGCTCTGGCGCGCATCGAGCAACTGGCGGCCGGCGTTCCGTCCGGCTGCGCCACCGCCGTCGCCGGCCTCCTGCTGCCAGATGTCCATCATCGTGCGGTCACCGTGGGTCAACAGCTTTTCCTTGCTGGTGGCGCAGCCGGCGAGCACCGCGACGGCGAGGGCCAGTGCTAGGCCACGGGCCAGGTTAGTCAAGTTCAAGGGCATGGCTTTCTCCTGCGCGGTGATCGACCTTGCGGCCTTCGGGATCGAAGTCGATGGCGAGCGGCTTTTCGAGGTGGACGGCAACCTTGGCGCCGGGTTGGACATAGACGGCGGCGAAGGCTTGGCCGTAGAGCTTGTTGACCCAGGCCGACATGTCCCGGACACCGCCCGCGAGAATCTGGCCGACCGCTTCTTGGCCGGTGATGCCCACGGTGCCGATGGAGCCGTCCGAGCCGACATAGGACATGCGGCCGCTGCCACTCTCGATGAGCGAGGCCACACCGGCACCGGCCGCGGTGATCAGGGCCTGCGAGCCGAGGTATTGCTGGGCGTTGCTGCGCCGCTCGCCGCTGACGCAAGGAATGCCGTGGGGATCGCTGATCCAGCCCAAGCCGTCGCGCTGTTGGTTGTTCTGCTGGTTGCCCTCGCGGTCTTCGGGGATCGTGCGAATCGTGCCGTCGTTGAAGACGAACGTGATGCTGCGCACCTGACCTCGCACGCACGAGAGCGTCCAGTCGCCCGAGGCGGTGCCGCTGAACACGGCGCCGGCCACGTCGGGAATGTCGATGCCATTGGCGGTCAGGTTGTCCGGCCCGACCAGAACTTTGAACGGATAGGGATCGTTGACCGTGCCGTCGATCGGCACGCGGCCGATCAGGGCCGTCATCGCCACCGATCCCATTAGCGTCGAGTTGGTCGGCACGGTATAGACCGGCTTGGCATTCTTGACCCCGGCGGCGCGGGCGCCCGCGTTGGCCACGGTTTCAGCGGTGGTTTCGAGCGTGCTCTGCGCCGGGCCGAAGCTCGTGGGGAAGCTCATGCCGCCGCTCGCGCCACGCCCCCCGTTGCGCCCCTCGGCGGGCTTTGCGTCGTCCGGCTCGACCCACCGCACGCCGCCCTCCATGCCGGCCTCGTCGCCGCCCTGCAGCCCCAGGCCCACGGGCAGGTCCGCATGGCCGCCGCCGCGCCCGCCGATGCTGTCCAGGCGCCGCTGCAGGTCGGCGAGCAGCCCTTCGGTCTGCTGGCGCGCGCTGGCCGCCTGCTCTTGGTCGCGGCGCAGGTTGGACCGCTCGGATTCGAGCGCCGAGTTGATGCGCTGGTCGATGGAGTTCTCGCGCTGGCGCAGCCGCTGGTTCTCTTCACGCTGCGACTTGTTGTCCGAGAGCGCGGTCTGAAGCTCGGTGCGCAACTGCTTCACTTGGGCAACGAGCGTCGCCACGGTGTCGCGCGGGGTGTCGCCTTCGATGCCCAGCGCCTTCATTTCCTCGGGCGTGAGCTGGGCGCCGTTGTCCGCCACGGGTGGCGCCGTGCCGCCTCCACCCGAGAACAGCCGGATACCGGCGAACAGCACCAGGATGGCGACAGGGATCATCAGCCACTTGAGCAGGCCGTTACTGCGCATGGCGGGCCTCCTTGGCGTTCTCGTCGCCGTCCGGCTGCGGCAGATGCACGGCAGGGTCGAAGCGGTGAATCGCCGGCAGCAGCGACTGCGCGAGGCCGCGGCCGCGCGTGACCAGGTACAGCACGGTCGTGTCCTCGGTCGTGCCGCGCGGGCCCAGCGCCTCGTGCTGGAAGGTGGCGGTGAGGAAATCGCCTTGCAGCACGCGCGGGTCGAGCGCGACCCAGTCGGCGCCGGTGTTGGTGAGGCGCACGGCAGTCACCCATTGGTCTTCCAGGCGCCACGACGCGAGCACGGCCGCGCGCACCGGCAGCGTTGGCATCAGTGTGTCCAGGTCGAGGTCGCGGGGAAGGTTGACCCGCATGACGCCCGGAAGCGGCTCGACGGTGCGCAGCGGTGCGTAGAGGTTCTGCGCGGCGAAGCGCGTCAGCACGACAGGGACCGGAGTTTCGCGCCGCGCGGTCCGCGCACCTGCCTGGCCCTGGGCGCGTGCCGGGGCCTCGGCACTGTCGGCCTGCTCGCCATAGCGTCCCGGTGCGCTGTCACCCTCGACGATGCGCACCGGCTCCAGCTCGGCTTCCCCGTCCTTGGGCGGTTCGGCTGCGATGTCCAGCAGGATCAGCGCGCCCGTGTCGGCGTCCTGCAGTTGCAACCGCGTGGGCTCGATCGGCTCGCTGGCACGCAGGTACACCGCGCCGCCCGCACTCTGCACGCGCAGGCGTTTGCCCACGCCTGCGGGCACGCCCACGCGCACGTTCCGGTCGATGAATACGATGCGTTCCTGACCGACCTTCAGCGGCACTGCCAGTGGCATGCGTTCCCAACGCAGGATCTCCACCGCCTGGGCGACGGGTGCCGCGGCCACGGCCAGTAGCCCCAGCAGCGCGAGTACAGGATGCTTCATGGGGTGTTTCCTCCTTGAGGCGCTTGCGGATTCAGGTCACTCGGCGCCGGGCGCGCCGGCTCCGGTGCACTGATGCGCTGGGGCGCGCCTTCGTAGCAGTCCAGCGCCAGGCCGAACGGGTTGCGGGCGGGATCGACGTCCACCCGCGTGACCTTGATCGGATAGCGCACCAGGGCGCGTTTGACCTGCTCGGCGCCGTAGTACTCGTCCGCCGTGATGTCCAGCGTCACCACCCAGTCGCGATCGGATACGGTGCGCACGCGCGCCGTGGGGTCGTCGCCATAGCCGCGGCCGGGAATCTCGTAGATGCCGCGCACGCGCTGACGCAGCTCGCCCGTGGAGCGGCGGTAGTCATAGTCCGCCCGCAGGAAGGCCTGGCAGGACGGGGTGAGGTACGGCGAGAGCGTATGGAGGTTGCGCGAGTAGTCTTCTTCGCCATTGGTCGGCCAGCGGTTCAGCGTCTGGAACACGTAGAACGTGAACGCATAGACCGATTCGGGCGGCACTTCCCACCACTTGCGGGTACTGCCAGAGCGCAGGTCGGGCGGGACGTGGATGGTCAGGTCGCGCGGCGCGCTCCACCAGCCGCCGCCCATGACCAGGGCGACAATGACCAGCGCGCCCGCGCCCAGGCGCAAGGTCTTGATGTGCGCCTGCAGGTGGGCGATCTCGTTCTTGAAGCGGCTCATCGCATGCTCCTGCGGGTGGACCAGAAGCCCGAGCGCGAGATCAGCACGTGGCCGCCCACCCAGCCGGCCATCAGCGGATGGCGCGTTGCGATGCGCCACTGCAACTGTCGATACAGCCAGGTGTCGGGGCGCCCACGCTTGAGGCGGCGCAGGATGCCGCCGCCGATGAACACGCCCAAGGCCACGCCCAGGACAACGAACGTCGGTGCGATGGCGATCGTGCGGAACACCCACGAAAGCGGCGCGCCGACCAGCAGGCCGGCCGCGCCGGACAGGCCGCAGCAGATCCACAGCTCGTCGGCGGTGAGGCCGCGCACGACCACGGGATGGCGGTTGAGCCGGTGCGGAAGGAACGTGACCGTCCCGTCCGCACGGACGTGCTGCTGCTCGGACATACCGGCCTCGCTTACAGGATGCCGGTGGCTTCGGTGAGCAGCCAGATGCCGATCACGAGCAGCACGGCGCCGATGGCGACCGTGAGGCCGAATTGGCCCCACGTCTTGCGGCCGGTGTGGATCTCCGCGTAGGTGCCGTAGGCGTGGTAGCAGACGCCGATGAACATCGACGCCACCACCAGCAGGGCCACGAGCATGATGATGTCGTAGCCGTAGTTGCGGATGGTCTCCATGATGCCGTTGCCGGTGCCGCGCGTCGGGTTCTCCAACTGCGGCAGACCTTGCGCGAACGACAGTGCGGGCAGCGCGGCGGCGCCCAGGGCCACGGCGGCGCGCTGGGCAAAACGGGAAGTGAGGTTGCGGTTGTGCATGGTCGGGCCTTTCATGTCAGGACAGGAGGAAGAAACTCAGGACGAGGTACATCGCGACGAAGCGGATGCAGACGCCGAGGAACTGGCGCTGGTTGAGGCGGCTCTCGGACCACCCCACATAGGCCGTTCGGATGGCCCAGACGCCCCACACGAGCAGGACCGCGAACACGACGCCGACCAGGACGGTCGCCATCGCGGAAGGCGCGATACCGCTGTTGGCTTGAAATGCCGAGACCTGGGCGCCGTTCATTGCTCGCCCTCCGCAGTCGTCTTCGGCGATGGCGAAGCGGCCCGCTCGGTGCGGTAGTCGCCGGCCAGTTCGGAGGGGTCGCGCGGCTGAGCGCGTGATGGCGTCAGGTGGAACTGGATGCCGGCGCGCACGCGCGCCAGGTCAGCCAGCAGCCGTGGGTAATCGAAGTGGTAGCGCTCGCCCGGCTGGATGGGGGCATGCGCGGCGCTGTCCGCGACGGTGCGTTCCAGCGCGTCGAGCTGGCGCAGCGCGGCGACCAACTCCTGGCGCTGCGCCGGGGACTCGGCCAATGCCATCGGGGACTGGCCCAGCACGAGGGCCGTCACGAAAAAAGTGGGCACGCCGCGATGCGCGGCGCGCAGCCAGATCGAAGCCACCATCGCGCCATTCCTGTGTGATCAGCAATGGGTTGATCGTGGAGATCAGGGCTGTTTCAGGCCGCAAACAATAGGAACTGGCGGACGACCGGATTGGGCATGCTGCGAGCGAACCTACAAAAGCACGGGTCGCGCTTCGATTATTGCGTTTTTCGAGTATTTCGAATATGATCGGCTCTGCAACCGTTTTCGCTTAGGAGCTACCCATGACCACCGCCACTGCCCAATCCAAGATGACCCTTCCCGCCGCGGGAGAGGTGAAGGCAGCCGTCCAGGGTCAACGTGCCTTGGCGGCTTACCTCGCAACCCAGTTCGAGACGCAGCACATCCAGATCTTTGATGACCACAAACAGGCTCATCAGGTGGAACTGCCTACCTCGGCTTTACGCCTGCTGGTCGACATCCTGGCCGAGTTGGCCGATGGCAATGCAGTAAAGGTGGTGCCCGTCCATGCAGAGCTGACGACCCAAGAGGCGGCGGACTTGCTCAACGTGTCCCGTCCCCATTTCGTCAAGCTGCTCGAAGATGGGGTGTTGGCATTTCATCGCACCGGCAAGCACCGCAGGGTGAGGTTCGCCGATCTGATGCAGTACAAGGAAGCGCGCGAGCGCGCCAGTGAGCAGGCGATGGCCGAACTCGCTCAGCAGTCGCAAGAGTTGGGAATGGGATACGAATGAGGCATTCCCCATTCACCGCCGTCTACGACGCGTGCGTTCTATATCCCGCGCCACTGCGGGATTTCCTGATGTGGCTCGGCCTGTCTGGCCGCTTCCGGGCGCGGTGGAGCCAAGCCATTCATGAGGAGTGGAAACGCAACCTGTTGATCAACCGCCCCGATCTCACCCGGGTTCAGGTCGACAGGACGTCGGATCTCATGGACCGGGCAATTCCGGACGGCTTGGTGGAGGGCTACGAAGCGCTCGTGGCAGGCCTGACATTGCCCGATCCGGACGACCGGCACGTCCTGGCTGCGGCGATTCGCTGCGGTGCGAGCGTGATTGTGACGTTCAACGAACGGGATTTCCCGAACGATCTGCTGGCTCCGTACGGCATCGAATCGCAGCACCCCGATGAGTTTGTGGACAACCTACTGGATCTGGACGCGGCCGCCGTGGTGTCGGCTGCGCAGCGCCAGCGTGCCCAACTCAAGCATCCGCCGATCGAGGTGGACCGCTATCTCGAAATCCTGCTGCGCCAGGGCCTTGTGCAAACGACCAAGGTGCTGGCGACCTATCGCACCATTCTCTGACCCGCCGAGAGCCACGGATGACCAAGAATCCTTCATCAGACGCCACTTTGCCGAAAGGCATCCATCGAAGCTGGAAGCTGCCGGACACGTCGCTGGGCGCCCTGTGGGATTCCATCGTCATGGACGAAGCTCTCAAGAAGCAGTTGCTGTCACAGGCGATCGTCAACTTCACGGTGCGCCCCAAGGTGGAGCGCACGGTACTCCCCCTGCACGGCGTGATCTTGTTGGTCGGCCCGCCGGGGACTGGGAAGACCTCCTTGGCACGGGGCTTGGCGCATCGTGTGGCCGAATCTTTTTCTTCTGCGAAGTTTCGATTGCTGGAAGTAGAGCCTCACACGCTGACGAGCTCTGCAATGGGAAAGACTCAACGCGCCGTGGCAGACCTGTTCTCGCAATCGATCGCAGAATCCGCAGCGGCGGGCCCGACGATCGTCCTTCTGGACGAGGTCGAAACGCTTGCGGCTGATCGAGCCAAGCTCAGCCTGGAAGCCAACCCGGTTGATGTGCACCGGGCCACCGACGCGGTGTTGGTGCAGTTGGACATGTTGGCCGAACGCAACCCGCATCTGCTGTTCGTGGCCACCAGCAACTTCCCACAGGCCGTCGACAGTGCCTTCCTATCTCGTTGCGACATGGTGATGGAGGTGCCACTGCCCGGCAAGGATGCCTGCAAGCAGATCCTGGTGGACTGCCTGAATGGCCTGGCAAAGACATTTCCGGGGATTGGCAAGCTTTCCTCGGCTCACCAGTTCGACGCGTGCGCTGGCGAGTGCGTCGGATTGGATGGTCGGGCCATTCGCAAGGTCGTAGCCAACGCCCTCGCGGCCGACCCGCAAGTGGCTATCGATCCGAACAAGCTTTCCGTAGAGCACCTGCGCAGTGCGATACGACAGGCAACGCAAATGCGCCTTCAAGGAGGGAAGCAAAAATGACCACCGTTGTCAGCCGGACGTTTCGCAGCTCGCCGCACCGCGATGCGTTGCAGACGTGGGATGCCATTGTCGAACTGCTCACTCAGGGCAAGGACGGCACGGCTCGCTCTGAACTCAGGGCCGTGGCGGGCGTGGCCGCCAGCTTGATCGCCGACCAGGCACCCAAGAGCGCGCCCATCGTTGCGACATGCGATGGACCACGGACCAGGATCTACTGCCTCTTCGACGAAGACGCGATCGATGGTGATGATGCCAACGAAGAAGTCTTGGGGTTCGAGCCGTTGAAGGGAGACTGGGGAGTCTCGCTGCCGTGTCCGAAGGAGCAGCTCGGCTGGGTGCAAACCGCGCTCAAAAAGCACAGTTCTCGCATCATTGCACGGGACTTGAGCCAAGGAATTGCCACGCAGGCGCAGGCCGATGCTGGACAAGCGCTGTCGCTCGACCTCGGAGGTTTCCTCAAGTCATGAGCACCGTCGCCACCTACTCGTACACGCACTCGGTTACCTATGTGACCGACAACATCCTCAAGAGCTTGAAAGACATCATCCTGCTCAGTGGGCTGGACCCCGAGCACTTCGCGGATCGCTGGGAGAGCAATACCCGAGCCATCAAGACGTGGCTCGGGACCGGTGATCTGCGCAAGGTGATTCTGGAGATCTACAACCCGGCAACCGACAAACTCGTGACCCGATGGGATATCGACATCGTGTATGGGTGGTCCGATGGCGACGGCAGCTTCTGGACAGATACCGAGCAGTTGAAGTACGCGATCAAGAAAGCTGGGCTGCTGCCATCGCAGGCCAAGTACAAGTTAATGCTCGATACAAAGCCAGGGCGGCCTGATGTGGAGGGGTGGAGCAAAGGAAGTTATCGCTCGACGGATGGAATGGTCAAGCAGAGCCTAGGCTCGACTGTCGAACACAGCGGCCTGGCGGGTCAGGCCGGATATTGGAGGCAACGCTGATGCTGTCGATCGATGAAGCTTTTCGCAAGTTCAAGTCGCGTCTGGAACTCAACGAACGCGAACAGAAGAATGCCTCGCAACGCCAGAACGAAGTGCGGGACTACCTGCAGACCAAGTTCGGCATTGCGCGCAGCTTCCTGACCGGGTCCTATGCTCGATACACGAAGACGAAGCCGCTCAAGGATATCGACATCTTCTTCGTGCTGAAGGACTCGGAGAAGCATTACCACGGCAAGGCCGCATCGGTAGTGCTGGATGATTTCCACTCTGCATTGGTGGAGAAATACGGTTCGGCGGCCGTGCGCAAACAGGCGCGCTCGATCAACGTGGATTTCGGTGTTCACATCGACGCGGAGGACAACACGGACTACCGGGTGGTCAGCGTGGATGCGGTGCCCGCATTCGACACCGGCGACCAGTATGAGATCCCCGATACGGCGTCCGGAAAGTGGATCAAGACGGACCCGGAGATCCATAAGGACAAGGCGACCGCAGCGCACCAAGCCTATGGCAATGAGTGGAAAGGTCTCGTGCGCATGGTGAAGTACTGGAACAACAATCCCAAGCACGGCGATCAGAAGCCGGTGAAGCCCTCGTTCCTGATCGAGGTAATGGCCCTTGAGTGTCTTTACGGCGGCTGGGGAGGATCGTTCGATCGCGAGATCCAGTCGTTCTTTGCCACGCTTGCCGATCGTGTTCATGACGAGTGGCCGGATCCCGCCGGACTTGGCCCGGCGATCAGCAACGATATGGATGCCGCGCGCAAGCAGCGCGCGCAGCAGCTGCTGTTCCAGGCGAGCCAGGACGCAAGCATCGCCATCGACCACGCGCGTCGTGGTCGCAATATCGAAGCGCTTCGCGCCTGGCGCGCACTGTTTGGCCCCAAGTTCCCACTGTCCTGATTCCATCGGCTTCCATACACGTCCCATCGAGGTACAGCATGTCCCAGTGGTCGCTTTCCCAGCTCCTGTCGTCCCTGCATGAAGACATCCAGCAGCGCTTGTCCGTAGTACGCAAGACCTTCGGTCACCCGGGTACGAAGGGGGATGCGAGCGAGAACGTCTGGATCGACATGCTGGATACCTATCTGCCCAAACGGTACCAGGCGGCGAAGGCGCATGTGGTGGACAGCCTGGGGAACTTCAGCCAGCAGATCGATGTGGTGGTGTTTGATCGGCAATATTCGCCTTTTATCTTCACCTACGAGAACGAGACGATCATTCCAGCCGAAAGCGTGTACGCCGTGTTCGAGGCCAAGCAGACGGCTGACGCGGGGCTTGTGGCCTATGCCCAGGAGAAGGTCGCCAGTGTGCGCAGGCTGCACCGCACGAGCCTGCCGATCCCGCACGCTGGCGGGACCTACCCAGCGAAGCCGTTGATTCCGATTCTGGGTGGCTTGCTCACCTTCGAGAGCGAATGGAGTCCTGCATTGGGCCCATCCATGGACAAGGCGCTGAACGCAAACCTCACCGAGGGGCGTCTGGACATCGGATGCGTTGCCGCCCACGGGCACTTTTTCTATGACCAAGCCAGCGGCGCGTACAGCTACACCAACGAAAACAAGCCGGCGACCGCGTTTCTTTTCAAGCTGATCGCGCAGCTTCAGTTCAGTGGAACGGTCCCCATGATCGATGTGGAGGCTTACGGTCAGTGGTTGACCAAGTGAGGGGTCGCTGTGGCAAGCATACGTTCGGAGTACCACCGGTTCCTGGCGCACTTGACGCAGCGGCACGTGCACGACGACGTGCGCCGGCTGGCGCACCTGGTGCTCGATCACCTGCAGCCACTGGCCGAGGTCGGTGCTGCACGCCGGGGGCGCTCCACGCGCTTGGCGCCGCTGGCCATCGCGCATCTGGCGCAGATGCCTGTCGCCTACGACGGGGACGCGCGCGGCCCCGAAAACGGGCCGGCGCTCGGGCGACTGCACCAGCTCGAAGTCGGGCCGTTTCGAGGATTCATGCGGCAGGAGACGTTCGACCTCAGCCATGACATCACCTTGGTCTACGGTGCCAACGGCACCGGCAAGAGCAGCTTCTGCGAAGCCTTGGAAGTGGCGATGCTCGGTTCGATCAGCGAAGCGCAGGCCAAGCGGGTCGACCAGCGGACGTACTGCAACAACGCTCGCCTGCGCCGCCACATCGCGCCAGTCCTGTCGTCTACGGCGGCGGGCGAGGCGCAGGCCGTCCAGCCCGACGAAGCTGAGTATCGCTTCTGCTTCATCGAGAAGAACCGCCTCGACGATTTCGCCCGAATCGCCGCGCGGACCCCGAGCGATCAGCGCCAGCTCATCGCCACCCTGTTCGGCGTGGACCAGTTCAGCGAGTTCGTGCGCGGCTTCAACCCCTCGCTCGATCAGGACCTGATGCTTGCCGGCGTGCAGGCGGCGCAGCTGGCGCAGCGTCGCCTGCAGTTGGCGAACTCCGAACAGACCATCGCCGCCTACCCGCAGAAGATCGCAGCGGTCGAGGGCCTGGAACAAGCTTTGGCGCAGCGCATGTCACCTGGCGCGACCTATCAAACCTGCGTGGACTGGCTGCTGGGTACGCCGCAGCAGCAAGGACGGCTACCGTATGTCCAGGCTCAGCTGGACGCCAACCCGCCTGCCATTCACGAGGTGACCCAGGCCCGCCTGCAAGCGTTGCTGGCAGAGGCCTACCGCGTCCAGGGACTGTGGCAAGCGTCTTCCGCGCAACTCGCGGCCCGCGCCGGCGAGGTGTCGTACGCGAAGCTCTACGAGGCCGTGCAAGCGTTGGCGGACGGGGCGACCGCGTGTCCGGCATGTGGAACCGAACTGGCCGCCGTGGCGCAGGACCCGTTCGCCAGGGCGCGAATGGGCCTGGAGCAGCTCGCGCAACTGGCCGTCCTGCAGCAGCAGGAGGCCGGGCATCGGACGCAGTTGAGCGAGGCGGTCCGAGCGCTGTGTGACGAAATGCGCCGCGTGGTGGCGGCGGCTGGGGTCGCTTGTCCTGCCGAATCGCAGGCCGCGGGCCTGCCACTGCTGCCTCCCACGTCGGCGGGCAATTGGCTCGGCGGCGGGGTGAATGGGGACCAGCGCGCCTGGCAAGCCCTCTTACGGATCGCACAGATCATCGAAGGCTTCGACGCGCAGGCGCGCGACGTGAATGCCCAGCGCGGCGCGATGGCCCAGGAGCGGGACCGCCTGCAACAGCATCAGCTGGAGATCGAACGGCTGCGGACCATGCGCACGACTGCGGATCAGGAGCTGGCGGCCGCCCGCCAAACCGTGGCCCAATTCGACGACGCGAACCGCGGCCTGATCCAGGCGGCCACGGACGAAATGCCGGTGGTGGTGCACCATCAGCGGGTCAAGGCCGCCTACGACGGCTTCCTGCCCGAGATTCAGGCATACCTGACCGCTCTGCCGGGGGTTCTGCTACAGGGGCTGGGAGACCAAGCCCGCCATCTCTACAACGCATTCAACCGGGCCGATCCGCCCGGCGATCTGCTGCACGCGCTGTGGTTGCCCGTGGCCGAGAACGGCAAGATCGAGGTGGAGTTCGCCGGCGAGCCGGGCGCGCGCTACGACGCGTTGATCGTCTTCAGCGAAGGGCACATCAAATGCCTGGGCCTGGCGATTCTGCTTGCCAAGAACCTCGCGCAGGGCTGCCCCGTGGTCATATTCGATGACGTCGTCAACGCGATCGACGACGACCATCGCGATGGCATCTGGCGTACCTTCTTCGAGGACGGTTTGCTCCACGGCAAGCAGGTTATCCTCACCTCGCACGCAGAGGAGTTCCTGCACCGCATCCAGCAGGAGTTGGGCGTGCGCCGCGCCGCGGCCATTAAGCGCTACAAGTTTCTCCCGCATCAGGGAGAGCACGAACTGCGGGTCGACAGCGACCCGCCAGCGAAGAACTATGTTCTTCTGGCCCAGCAGGCGTTGGCGGCTGACGAGAAACGCGAGGCACTGCGTCAGGCCCGGCCGGCGCTGGAGAGTCTGACGGACCGCCTGTGGACGTGGCTGGGTCGGCGGGCGGACGGCCGGATCGACATCAAGCTGAGCGGGCCCCGCGCGCCTTGGGAGCTGAACAATAAATGCACCAAGTTGCGGTCGGCCGTCGAGCGTATCGCGGCGCAACATGCGGGTGCGCCGGATGCCGTAGGGGCGTTGGTCCGGCTGCTCAATGTCAGCGGTACGAGTATTGAATGGGGTTACCTCAATAGCGGTGTGCACGACGCTCAGCGCGATCATGAGTTTGATCGGGCGACGGTAAGAACGGTCGTCGAGGCGGTTACGGCGTTGGATGCTGCTCTTGATACCCTGCAGAACCGATGAACGGCACACGGCTTTGCAGAGCCGTGCCGCCCGTGTCACCTCATAAGTACTTCTTGAAGCTGCCTGCGGTCAGGCTGACTGCCATCCCCAGCAACGCCGCGCTGGGCAGCAGGATGACCAGAGGATGCACCGATATGGGCAGAGCGAGATAGGTGACCCAAGGCAGCACGGCCAACGGCATCAGGCTGGCCTTCGCGCGGTGGTAGATGAAGCCGGATTCGCGGCCCGCGCCGAACCGGCGCACATCCCGTCGCACCAGGCCGTCAATCAGGCCGACGAATGCCGCCGTGAGGATCAGCGGCAGCGTGAGCACCAGGACCAGCAGGCGCACCAGGAAGGTGAGCGTCGTGAAGGCCGCAGCGATCAGGTAGCTTTCGGCCCAGACATAGACTTGGCTGATGTAGTAGCGGAAGTTGCGGCTCTGCCCGTGGCTGGGCGCGCGGACGCGCTCGGCGGTCTGGCTCATGCGCTCCAGCAACCCCGAGCGCACGAACACCCACTCGTACCCGGTATCCACCAACTCGTGCGCCGTGCGCCCGGGCTCCTGTACCACCACGCTGCGCGTGAAGTGGTTGGACAGGTGCCCGAGTTCGTACCGCAGCATCTGCTGGGAGTGGCGCCAGCCCTGGTCCTTCCAGAACAGGTGCATGCCGGCGCACTCCACCACGATCGAGAACAGCAGCGAGCCAATGAGCACCCCGAGCAGCCGGAACGGTAAGGTGATGGTGCCGACGATCAAGCCTTGGCGATGGTTCTGCTCCCGCTGCGCGGTCGAGGCGGCATCCTTCATGGCACGGCCTCGTTGCCCGCGCCATCGTCGGCGCCGGTGGCCACCGCGCCGGGCTCGGCCGCAGCGGCATCGTCCAGCAGGTCGTCGGGCAAGGCCGCATCCTGCAAGGCCGACGAGCTGGTGAACTCCCACCACTGCGTGGCCTCGCTGTAGCTCTGGCGCATGTACCCGGCCAGTTGCTGCAGGTCCGCCGGCATCACTTCATCCGGGTCCGGCGCCGGCAGCGGCATACGCACCTTCCAGAGCTGGCCGCCCTGCAGCAGCGCGAAGCACTGGCCCTTGGGCAGGCCGACGACGTGTGACGGCTCGATCATCGGCACGCTGGCCATGCTGATGCGGTCCTGGGTGTTCGACGTGAAATCCGTCGCGCCGCGGATGTCTGAGCTGTCCGTCGCGCCCGAGACGATGGTGGTTGTATAGACCTCGACCTTCGGCAACTGCCTCGTCAGCAGTTCCGCGGTGGCCGTCTCGCGCACGCGCAACATGAATAAATTGTTGAAATTCCCGATCACTTGGCCGGCCTTCGCGCGATTTCCGATGCGGGCCTCGATGTCCGAGAGCGTCTGCGTGTACGCCGTGACTTGCAGGCCGGCACCGCCGCCCTTGTTGATGAGCGGGATGAATTCATCGCCCATCAGTTCATTGAATTCGTCCGCGTGCACGTTGATCGGCACGCGAGCGCCAGCCACTGCGCCGGGCAGGCCATCGTCGATTCCGTGCTTGTAGATGTGTCCGGCCACCGAAACCAGGTCAGAGAACATCGAATTGCCGACCGCTGCGGCGACCTCGGCGTCAGACAACGCATCCAGACCCACATAGACGATGGCCCGCTTTCGGATGACCTGCATCCAGTCGAAGATCGGGCGCGGGTCGGCCAGGTCGGAGTAGTTCGGCGCCAGGAGCTGGGCGATCTTGCCGCTCGTGAGCTTTTCCAGCAGCGGCAGCAGCGATGCAACGATCTTGTCGAAGTAGGTCTTGTCGTAGCGCACCGCCGAGCGCAGGCCATCGAGCACAGGGTCGTAGTTGCGCGCCTGGGAGAGGTATTGCTCCAGCGCCACCACACGCTTCTCGCGCCCGATCATGTTCCTTGGGATGTTCTTCTCGTTGAGCTTGGCCTCGATCTGGACGATCACCTCCCAGGCCTTGGGCTCCGTCTTGGCAAAGTAGTGCTGGGCGTACTCAATGAACAGCGCGTCGATGTTGATGACGTGGCGCTGGATCAGCATGTAGTCCGGGCGCTGCCCCAGTTCCACCAGGGCGCGGGCGATGATGTTCACGAAGCGCCATGCGAACTCGCGGAACGCCGCGCTGTTGCCTTCGCCGGAGAGCTGCCCCGCGATGCGTGTCGCCACTTCCGAGATCCGACCGAAGCGGCCCACGGCGTTGTAGCGGGCGCTGATTTCCGGCCAGCCCAAGTGGAAGATGTAGAACTCGCCTTCGCGGCCAGCGCGCTGGGCTTCGACGTACATCCGTTTCAAGAGATCGGCATCCCCCTTGGGGTCGATGACGATGACGACCTCATGCTCGCCGGCAGCATTCCTGCGACGGATGTCCTGCGTGACGAACAACTCGGCCAGGCGCGTCTTGCCCACCCGCGTGGTGCCCAGCACCAGCGAGTGCCCGACGCGCTCGCCCAGCGGCAGGCTGACGTCCACTTCGTCGGGCTCGATGCCGTGCAGCCTTGGCAGGCCGCCGACAGGCGGCAACGGGCGCACGGGGTTGAAAGGCGCGTCCCAGCCGGTGAGCTTCGGCAGGCGCGAGAGCGGCAATGGCGCGAACTCCAGCCGTTCCTCCAGGCGCCTGGTCAGCCGGTAGGCCGGCGTCGGCTCGACGTAGCGGCGGAACTCGGGCCGGTACGTCTGCATCAGCCGATGCGTGTGCTTCTGCTCCCAGAGAAAGCCGCGCCCCACGAATAGGCGCTGCTGGCTGACCGGCACGTCCTTGCTGGTCATCACGTAACGCGGCAGACGGCGGATGTTGCGCCGGTAGCGCAGGATGATGCGGGCATCGCGGTAGCGGATCGCGCCGTAGGCGCCGAACGCCAAGGCGCTGCCGATGCCCATGGCCGGGCTCAGCGCGAGCGACCATGGGGCCACCAGGCACAGAAACGCGGCGCCTGCACACGCCGCGACGGTGTATAGCTCCACCGCTGGGCGTAGCAGAACCTCGACCGGCTGTTTGCCCGACATGGCTTCATTGCTCGATGCCGGTGGCCGTGATCAGCGCCGGGTAGTGCCGCAGGCCCAGGCGATCGGCCAGGTCGTCGCCGGCCACGGGCGCGAGCGGCACGCCCGGCACCAGGGCGCGCAGCCGCGCCAGGCCCTGCGCGGTCTCGACGTTGACGACCAGGCCGACCGCGCCACGTTCGCGCAAAGCGGCGGCGCGGCGCTGCAACCAGGCCCGGGAAGCCTCGTCGTCGCCGATGACCACGAACGGCCGCAGGCCGGGCGCTTCGATCACCCGTCGCGCGACGGTGCCGGGCGTGAGCTTGGCGCTGCGCACCGGCAGCATCGCGGCTTCGTCCGCCCGTGTGGCAGGAACCTGGGGCGTCGGGATGGACGGCCGCGCCGGTGCGTTGGCGCGCGGCTGGAGATTCAGGGCTTCGTAGTACGGCAATGCCGACGTGCCGCCACGGTCCTCGACAACGATCAGTGGCTCGCCGGCACGCGAGGCCAGCGGCAGGCCTGACAGCAGCATGAGTAGGCCCGTGAACGCGAGATGGGCGGGATGGGGTTTCGTCATGGGGAGGTCTCCTGGCGCGCCGCGAGGACCGCGGCGGCTGGTCGCGTGCCCTGCACGCGGGCAAGGTGGCGCGACACGCTGCGCCGATAGCGGGCGGCGGGCTCGCCGCCTGCGGGGCGGTGGTAGCGGCCGATCGCCAGCAGCCAGTCCTCGCCGGGGGTGTGCTGCTCCTTCAGGATCTCGGCGGCAACGGCCAGGTTGCGATACGGATCCAGCAGGTCGCACGCGCCGGTAAAGCGGTGCTTGTGGTAGCCGAGGTTGATCTGGCCCAGGCCCGCATCAATGCGCGTGTGCGGCGTGGCGCGCATCGCCTGCTGCAGGCCAGCGCAGGCGTCGGCGCGCGTGGCGAAGCGGCGCGACTGGCCGGCGACGTTGAGGGACCACGGCCACGGCACCAGGCGCCCGTTGCGCCGGATGCCGCTCTCCTGCAAGGCCACGGCGTAGAGCACGGTCGAGGGGATGCCTGCGCGCTGGGCGGCAAGCTGGTAAGCCGGTGGCGGAACCTCCTGGGCCAGGGCGGCAACGGCATACAGGCCGGCAGTGAGCACCAGTGCGCGCAGGGGCATGGCTACGGCTGGCGCTGCCATTGGCCGTTCACTTCGCGCACGGCGGCGGGCAGATCGCCGGGCAGGCCCAGTGACAGCCAGCGGCCGCCGTCGTGGTTGAGCGTGATGCTGCCGGCGCGCACGCGCGCCGGGTCGATCTGCGCGCGCTTGGCCCAGTCGCGGATGCGCGCGTCATCCTGGCGGCTGCCCACCATGTACAGGTCGAACTCCGCGCCCGAGGATTGCAGGCGCTGCACGAGCTGTCCGCAGGCTGCGCAGCCGTCCTTGACGAACACCGCCATGCGGCCGCTGCCGCGCAAGGGACTGCTGGATGGGCCGGCGCCCGGCTTGTCGTCGGGCAGGTTCACGCGCTGCATCCCCGGATTCAGGCGCTGCCAGGCCTCGTCGTAGGCGCGCTGGTAGGCGAGCAGCTTCTCGACGCGGCGCGCTTCCACCTGCACCTGCAGTTCCGCATAGCGGCGCCGTTCTTCGTCCGTGCGAGCTTCGATGCCCAGGGCGGACAGCGGGTCCAGGTTGGGCGAGTAGATACCCAGCGGCCCATCCATCAGCTCGCGGTAGCGTGCCCATTCTTGTGGCTGCAAGCCCCATTCGGTTGCCACCCGGTCGTCCAGCACGCGGGCGGCCAGCGGGCGCTCCTGGCTCTGTGCGTTGCGCGCCGAGGTCGTTGCGGGCTGCTGCGCCCAGGCGGGCCATTGCGACGACGCCACCAGGACCGCGAAAAGGAGGATCGACGGCTTCATGGGGTGCTCCGGTCAGGGAATCGCCACGCGGCGGGTCTGGTTGCCGGCCTGGAACACTGCGGTGTTGCCCTCGATCGCCTGCAGGCGCCACGGGCCGACCGCATCCCCGGGCAGCAGCACCTGAAGTTGGGCGGGCGTGAAGTCCCCGATGCTCGGCGCGACGGACACGCTGCGCTGGCCGGCGCGCAGTTCGGCGCCGACGACGCGGAATGGCAGCGGCGGCAGCTCGGTCTTGGAGGCGGCGGACGTGCGCGATGCGCGCCGCTGGGCGGGTGCGGTGGCACGCGCGGCGGCTTGGCGCGCCTTGATCTGCTCGACCTCCGCGCGCAGCGCCTGGAGGTCGTCGGCCGCTGCGTAGCCACTGAGAGATTTCTCGACCTGGGCCGCGCGTGCTTCCAGAATCTGGCGGGTGTCTTTGAGGTCAGCGTCCGTCGCGACGGCCGGGCGCTGCTGGATGGCCTCGATCGTCTCGGCCAAGCCAGTTGCCTGCGCTTCCAGGCGTTGCAGGCGGGAATCCAGCCGCTCCTGGTCGGCCTGGTCGCTGAGGGCCTGGTAGCCCAGGGCCGCCAAGACGCTGAGGAAGATCAACCAGAGCCACATCAGGCTCTGCACCACCACGGCGGCGGTCGATCGCTGGGCAGGTTGCGGGGCGTTCATGGCTGGCCTCCCGAAACCATGGGTGCCAGCGGGAACGTCTGCACCGCCTCGGTGGCGGGTGGCTCGGATGGGGACTCGGCGACCGCGCGATCGCCGGGCCGCTCGAAGCAGATTTGCCGTGCGCGGTCATCCGCGTGCAGTTCCCAGGCCGGGCCAGCCAGCGTGAGCAGCGCATCGCGCAAGGTCATGGGGCCGAGGTGCAGGTGTACCGCCGGCAACGGCAGCGCGTACAGCTCGATCACGGCATGCGCGGTCTGGCACAGGCCATAGCCGCTGCGTTTGAGCACGTGCCGAAGCCCATCCCCGACCGTGGCGCGGGCATCCTCGGGCATGGACACGTCGATGGTCTGCAACAACAGGTCGCGCTGCGCCGCCATGGGTGCCAGTTCGACCAGTGTGTAGCGGGCGTAGCGCACGACCGGGATGTACTCGGAAGCCTCGGGTTCAGGCGCGGCCAAGACTTCCGCGATGGTGTCGGGCGCGACCGGCGCAGTCGTCGTCGCGCAGCCACCGGCCAGCACCGACCACAGCAGGCCGAGAAATCCCGCCAGAAGGCGGCGTTCGGGATAGTGAAACCACGGTGGAGAGGGGCACATAGCTCGGCGTCCTGAAACATCCAGCCCTCACCATCGCCGCTCAGGCCGCGAGCGGCAGCAAACAATGCGAACCAGGCAGCGTCCGATTTACCGGGAGCGGCAAAAAAAACGGCCCCGAAGGGCCGTAAGTGGAACGTGTCATGCGGCGACAAGCTGCCGGGCCAGTGCGACCTCGACGGAATCACCGTCCTGGTTCAGGACATCGAGCCCGGATTCGGGCACGTCGCCCGAGGTGGACTGCGAGACCATGATCTTCTTGGCCATCAGCTCCAGGCAGGTCATCTGCGAGGAACCGGCGTAGCCGAGGTAGATCACACGCACGGGCTGCTTCTGCCCGATGCGCCAGGAGCGGCGTGCCGCCTGCTGGAGCGAGTACACGTTGTAGCCCGACTGCATGAACACGATCGTCGGGAACTCCAACAGGTCCAGCCCCGTCTTGACCAACTCGGGGTTGGTGATGAGCACGTCGATGCCACGGTCCAGTTGCTCGGCGATCCAGTCTTCGCGGCGGCTGGCATCCACGCTCGCGCGCAGCACCGCCACCTTGAAGCCTTCCTGCTCCAGCAACACCTTCAGGCGCGACGTGGTGTCGCGCGTGCCGGTATAGACCGTGTAGGCCAGGACCTTGCGGCCCTGCGCCTTCTCCTCTTTGCAGATGTCGATCAGCTCACGCTCCTTGGGGCTGATCTCGAACTCGTTGAACTGAGCCGGGACAAACGCCAAGGTGTTGCGCGTGCGCGGATGCACCACGGTCTCCGACCGGAAGCAGCAATCCGGCCAGGCCAGCAGCACGTTGAGGACCACACCCAGCAAGGTCGTATCGCGTCGCGCCAGAGCCTGTTTCAGCTCCGCGGTCAGCCGACCCGCCAGATCGCGGTAGGCCGCGGCTTGCGCCGTGTCCATCGCGACTTCACGGAACTCCTCGTCATACGGCGGCAGGACGTTGCCACCGATGTCCTTGAGCTTGAGAAAGATCGTGAACGGCAGGATGCAGCGCAGCACGCCCTTGGGGCCAAACCCCGGGGCCTTGACCGTGCGCACCGATACCTTGGTGCCCTTGGCCGTCTTGTGCGCCGTGCCGGTGCTCTCGGAGTAGATGTCCTTCAACACCCCGTGATCGCGCATGAACGCCATCGCAGCCGAGGTCATGCTGCCGCTCGTGGTCGGGCGGTAGCCGTCTTCGATCATCCGCCCCGGAAGGGCTCGGAACAGCAGGTGGAACAGGTCGTCCCCGTAGCCGCCCATCAACGTGCCGGTCAGCAGCAAGGTCTTGCGAGCCTTCGCCGCCAGCACGCCCATGGCCTGGCCCTGGGCACTGCCCCCGTTCTTGTACTCATGTGCCTCATCGGCGATGAGCAGGTCGAACGTGCCTTGCGGCAGGTAGCGTTTGATGAACTCGGACGGCTGATAGCCGCCCTCGCCAAAGCCGAACTCCATGTTGGCCATCGCACGTTCCATGCGCGTGGCCTGACGGTCGGAAAACACCAGCTCGCCGTTGCCATCCATGAGGTTGATGAACTCATGGATGTTGTCGCCGAGCATCGACGCCAGGAACCCGTCACCGAACTTTTGCATCAGCTTCTGCGCGGTGACCTCTCCGATGGTCGGTATGCGCTTTAAGGCTTTGAGCACGGCCGAGGACTGGTCGCTGCCGGACAGACTGCGCGGGCGGATCAGTGTCCACAGGGGCGCGGCGCAGTGGCCGCACTTCCTGCGGCACTCCTCGGCTTGGAGCGCGATCGGGTTGACCGGCTCGCCGTCGAGGTCGGTGATGACCGTGCCGCAGTCCGGGCAGGCCGCCACGTCGCCGTGGCGGGTGCGCCGCGTGGTGAAGACAGGCTTCCAGTGAAAGCCCATCCGCATCCTGACGCGCCCCAGGACGAAGAACTCCTGGCCCGTGGGCTGCACGCCCAACTGCTCGCGCAGCTTGATGAGCTTGACGAGCGTATCCGGCCCGTTGAGTACCCACACCTTGGCACCGGCCACCGTCTCCTGGATCTCGCGCCGCCACTTGTAAACCAGGTGGGGCGGCGACAGCACCAGAGTGCGGCGATAGCCTTCGGCGTTGAGCACGGCGGCCGTGGCAATGCCGACGGTCGTCTTGCCGCAGCCCATCTCGCCATTGACGATCGCAGCACGTTCGCCACGGTCGATCAGCAGCTCGGCGGCGGCGTGGACGACTTCGGCCTGGGCTGGGAACAGCTTGCGCTTGAGGCTGGCGACCACCAGTTGCCGGTGCGCCTGCGGTTGGCCGGTATAGACCGGCGGATTAGCGCTGTTGAGGGCGTCGAGTAGTTCGTCGCCGAACTCGCCGACAAAATCCTGAAGGCTCAGGGTCAGAGGGGAAGATTCCGCGTCGAGCAGTTCGCCCTGTACGGGCGCGGATTCAGCGGCAGTGGTTTCGAGATCGAGGGACATGGTGATGCTCCAAAGAAAAATGGGGCATGCACCACCCCCAGCGGGGCAATGGCATGCCCCGTGGTGGGAAGAGAATCGACGCGTGGCTGAGGGTGGTTGAAGGTGCTGGCCTGGGCGGCCCGCAGGTGAACCGTGCTCAGTCTTCGGACGGAAGCACGATGACGGTTGCGCAGCGCTGCGAATCGGTGACGATGCGAATGGCGAGCCCCGGATGGATCACGTAGTGCGATTCCAGCGACGCGCCCGATTGAAGCGCGCTGCTGTTCGTCTGCCATTGCTGGATGTTGACGTCGCCCCAGTCGCCACGGGTGTGGCGCCTGAAGTACGGGATCGGGTCCAGGCGACCCGCGCGGACCAGGCGGTCTACACCTCTGCTGAAGATGAGCGCCCCGATGGGGAACGCCAGCCGCTGGCAGTAGGTTTCGATGCGATGCGATGCCATGGGCTCCTCCTTGATGAGTCATTGAGCCACGACACCCCTGCCGGAGTGAAGTGGCTCCGTCAGGTGGATGAGGATGACGATGTGGGGCCTCAGATCAGGTCCCGCTCTTCGGGAAGCTGGACCACCGTGGTCTGGTGGTCCTCGCTGGTCTTGACGATCAGCGCCAGGTCCGGCGTGATCCTGAACTGCGAGATCATTAGGTTGTCCTGTTGGATCGCCACGTCGTTGGCTTGGCGTGTGGCCTCATCGATCTCGCCCCAGTCCCCGCGCACATGGCGCTGGACATAGGCCAAGGGGTCGATCAGGCCTCGCCGGGCCAGCCAATGCACCTTCTCGCTCAACTTCAACGTACTCGGTGCGAACAACGGTTGCTTGTGCGGCGCAGGCCGCTTGAACGGATTGGGGATCATGGTGTTTCTCCTTCGAGTTGGTACAGCAGGACGGCAGCGCGTCCGGTGGATCAGCGAATGGTCAACACCTCGCCCCGTGTCGCGGAGCCAGGTGTCATGTCCCACGCGCGGATGACGGGAACGAACTTGTCGGTGAGGATGCGGGTCTCGGCGATGGAGCCGTCTTCGCGTTCGGTGAACTCCCGCTGGAGCGTCTTGTCCTTGTGGGTGTCACCTTTGACGACGAGCACGCGCCCGGTCTTGGAGCGCACAACCCCCGAGATCGCACCCGCGGCCAGAGCCAGGGCGAGATGCCAGCGGGACAAGGCCCGCGCCGGTGGACGCAGCGATTGCTGCGCAGCCCCCAGGTGCGTGTCCTGCGATGGCCACAAGCCTTGCAGCCTGCCAACCTCATCGGCGAACTGCTCGGGCTCCATCGTCACGCGGAAGAAATGCTCTGGCTCGGCCGGGCTGGCGGGGACGATGTACGGCAGGAACGGCCACTCGCTCGGCAGTTCCTCGGCTTCGACTTCGCCTTGCCCTACCTGCAACAGCAGATTGCGCACGGCCTTGACGCCATCGGGCACCTGCTCGCGCTGGCGCACCCGGCGTCCGAAGATCACCACCTGCTTGAACTGCGTCTCCACCGCTCGGTAGATGCGCAGGTCCGTGTAGTGGCGCGTCAGCCAGCCGACCAACTCCGCGTCGAGCACGTAGCCGGGGACGATGAAAACCAGCACGCCGCCGTATTGCAGCAGCGAGAGCGTGCGCTGGTAGAACAGCTTTTCAAGGCGGGCACGGCCCTGGCCCTGATAGCCGATGTTGCCGTTGACGTCCTTGGACAGGTCCCCATACGGCGGGTTGAGCCAGAGCAGCCCGAAGGACTGCTTGGAGACCATCGTGTCCATCAGGTCCGCGTGCAGGCAGTGATCGACCAGGCCGCGGGCATGGCGCGCCCGCTCCGCGTCGAACTCGACGGCGAACGCCTTTGCCTGCTCGCGCCCGAGGGCATGGGCGGCTTCGGCGATCGCCACGCCTTCGCCGGCGCAGGGATCGAGGATGCACATCGGCCCGTCGCTGGGCATCAGTGCGTTGAGCGCTCTTTCGAGCGTGGGTTCGTCGGTCGGGAAATATCCGTTCTTGACGAAATTGCGGGCGAGCCGCGGGAACATGAGGGCCATGGAAGTCTCCTGGTTGGCGGGGATGAAACACGGAAGTACGCCAAGGCGTGCCTCCGAGGGTGGGTCAAGCCGCTACCGCTTCCGGCGTCCAAATCTTGGCCGGATACGGATAGGCGGTGAGCGCGTCGCTGCGGATCAGGGAGCCGAGCGCCAGGGTCAGCGCCGGCACGTCGATGGCGAGCCGATGGCCTTCCAGCGGCCCGAGGGCGAACGGAAGGCGGGCCAGCATCTCGCGGGTTTGCAGCAGTTCCAGCACGGTCTCGCGCCAGTGATCGAGCAGCGGCAACGGGCAGGTGTCCCGCACCAGCATCCACAGGCGGTCAAGCCTGTGGGCGCTGTCGCGTGGCAGCAGTGCCAATGCGCTGGCGTTGGCCTTGTCGGGCTTGACGCAGCGCCGGTCGAACAGCCACACGTTGGACAGCGAGCCGAACAGCGTCCGCCGGTACGCGCGCGTGATGCGCTTTTCCAGGCGATCGACGTTGCCGATGAATACCGGGACGCTGCCGCCCTGGTCGGTGATGACGTGGAACTGGTCCAGTCCCTGCTCGTCGCGCCCGAGGGTCAGGCGAGCGAGGAACTGCTGGACGGCGGTGTCCCGCGCCCAGATGGACAGGAAGATCAGGTTGCCCTGGTCATCGCCGACGCAGGCGTCGGCCATCACGTCCGGGCATTCGTCGATGCGGTACAGCGTGGAAGAAGTGTTTGCGGGCATGGTGGTGTCCTCGGATGAACGGGAACAGCACCGCCCGCTGGGGCAAGTACTGCCCCAGGGGGTGGAAGAAAACCGCTCAGTCCGGCTCGAACTGCCGGGTGTGCGGGTTGAAGTGAAGCGGCTCGTCCGCCGAAGTGATCGGCGTGAAGCCTTCCAGGTAGATGTTGTTGAGGTACTGGTCGCGGTAGGTCAGTGCCTGCCGTGCCTGGTCCTCGGTGAGGCCGTTGTCGATGAAGTACGCCAGCATTTCCTCGTCGGAGGACACTTCGTCGTTGGACAAACTCCCTTCAACGAGTGCCAGCAACGAGGGCGGAAGCGTTGCCAGGATCGGGTCCATGTCGGTTCCTCCTGGCTCAGGCCATCGACGCCGCGGCGGATGCCGCGGATGCCGTGGGTGTGCGCCGCCGGGCGTGGTAGGCGCGAACGCCTGCACGCCAGTCGGCGGACTGCTCCGGTGCGAGGTCCAGATAGGACAGCGGGCACGTGTAGTAGTACGGGTGCATGGACTCGTCCAAGGACTTGTAGCCCCACTGGCCGCCGCTTCGTTCAAGCAGATCGCAGCGGATGTAGCGCAGGGACTGGCCCGGTGCGAGATCACGATGCACGCCTTCGACCTTGGCGGTCACTTCGGCGACGGACCACAGCACGTTGCCGCGCAGGGTGTGAGCGATGACCTTGACGCTGGCGCGCTCGGTCTCTTGCGGTGCGATCAGTTCCGCGATCAGTTCGGACCGCGATTGGTTTGAGAAATACCAGCCCATGAGAGGCCTCCTCGAAAAGTTGAGCTGAAGGCCTCCCCGTGGGGAAGAACCCCCAGCGGGTGATGGAATGCCGCATCTGCGGCGAAGGAACCTATGCGTCGCCCTCAATCCCAGTCGTCATCGTCTCGATCACAACCGGCCGGGCAGTAGCCGAACTCGATCCCGTGCGAGCAATAGCCATGCTCCGCATTCCAGTCCTGGGTTTCCTGCCGTTCGGCAGGTGTTGCGTAGTCCCATTCCTGGGCCGCGATTTCGAGAGCCTGAGCACGTTGCTCATCCGGCAAACGATTGGCCTGTGCGTCGATCGCCGAACTGAAGAGCGTCACGTAGTGGTCGTAGGACAAGCCGCAACCGCGCTGGGCGTGTGCGGCGGCCGCTTTGCAAAGGTCCCGCCACGCGGGTTCATCCAGCGTTGAACGCGGGGTATCGCAAGCGATGGTGGACATGATGGAGACCTCCAGAAAATGGCCAGGGCCTCCCCCGCATGGGAAAGGAACCCCGGCGGGTGGATGAAGAACACCGCGCATGCGGCGTCTGCGATCACGCAGGTTTTGGTTCGGCCTGGCGGCTCCACTCCTGCGTCTTGAAGTCCAGCGCGTAGCCCAGCTCGCCCAGGCGGGCGATCTGCGCGCGCAGGGTGCGGCGGTCGATGGTCGAATCCAGTTTCACGGACTCGCCCAGCGGCCACAGCAGGCCGAAGAGCGCGGCGTCACCGTCTTCGGTGCTGCCGGGGGCAGCGGCCGTAGCAGGCGGTGGCGCATCCACGCCGAAGGGCGTGGTATCGACCAGCGGGTCCGCGGACGCCTGCACGGGTGCGGGCTTGGCGGGCCTGGACGCTTTGGTGGGCTTGGCCGGCGTTGCCGCAGGCTGCGCCCCTTGCTCTTCATCGAGCGGATCGACGTCCTGGGTGGCGAAGCTGCGGGCTTCGTCGCGGCTGAGTTTGTCGATGCCGTTGAGCGTCATGCCGTCGAGGCTGGCACGGATCTCGAACCGCATGCCGCCGCCGACCGGATAGGACTTCGGGAAGATGTACCTGATGATGAATTCCCCGTCGTACTTGCCTTCGGGGTACTGCTCCAGCTCCGGGTCTTTGACCTCGAAAGTACCGAGGTGCGTCGCGAGGCGGCCAACCGTGAACGGGCCGTTCTTGCCGCGGATGGTACGCAGCGTGAGCTGGCCGGGGACGACGATGGGCGCAACAGATTTCTCGGAAGCCGATGGGGTTGCCATGATGGTTCTCCTGATGATGAATGACGGGCCGCCGACGGCACCCGGTGGATGAGAGGAAATGGCCTCGCCCGAGGTGGGCGAGGTCCGCGTGGCATCACGCCTTGAGCTGGCGCATGCCTTCGGCCAGCAGCCACAACGCCCGGTTCAGGCGCAGGTTCTGGTCGATGCCTTGCACCGGACGGGTGCGCTGATTGCGGCCGTTGGCCGTGCGTCCGTTCAGGCCCCCTTTGACTAGGTTCTCCTGGACGCGGTTGAAGACGGCCCACAGGTCGTTCTTGCGGTCGTCCCATCGCCGAGGGGCCAGCAGTTGGCTCTCGGTGACAGGCGTGGACTTGGCCGGATCGTCGTACTTGAGTGCGAGCGCAGAGTTCGCAAAGACCTCCGCTTCGCCCTCATCGAGGGTGATGGTGCGCATCGCATCGCGCGCGTTATGCACGCGCTCGAAACCTTCGAGGACTCCGTAGG
The DNA here is from genome assembly GCF_002812705.1 of Achromobacter spanius. NCBI lineage: Bacteria > Pseudomonadati > Pseudomonadota > Betaproteobacteria > Burkholderiales > Alcaligenaceae > Achromobacter > Achromobacter spanius. The sequence goes on from NZ_CP025030.1 coordinate 163,115, forward strand.
CACCTTCGATCACCTGGCTGGCCACGTCGCCCTTGTGGGGAACGCGGATGTCTGCGGTGGTGTCACCGCAAACCAGGCCGTTGTGGCAGACGAACCGGAACATGCCGGCGAGCATCTGATAGCTGCTCGTGCCGTCATGGCTGTTGAGCAGGATGATCTCGTTCGCCTCGTCGCCGTTGATCTGGCTTGCATGGCGAAGTCGGATGAGGTGCTTCGTGTACTCGCGCCGGTCTTCGTTGCGCACGCGCGTCTGACACACCATGAAGGGCTCGAAGCCCTCCTGGCGCAGCTTGGTCAGCACGGTCGAGGTCGGTATGTAGGCATACCGATCGGACCGGCTCCCATGTGGAGCGTCGGCGAAGATCGACGGAACGACGGCACGAATGCGGTCGTCCGAGAGTGGGCGATCAGAGCGCAGGATCGGGGATTGCGGAGCAAAGCGGGATACCAGAGACATGGCTGATCTCCTTTGAGAAATTCGACAACCGCGTGGCCGTGAGACCACGCGGAACTCGGGGGATGAAATGCGCAAGCACGCGTCCTGGGGACGCGGCGTACGTGGGGAGGAAAAGCGACAAGGCCCCGTGAGAGGCCGTGCCGGATCAGAACGAAGCAGCCAATGCCGGCTCCTGCTCCTGGACTTGCGCCTCGGGCTCGCGCTCGGCGGGCTCGGTGGCCGTGTCGATGGCATCGTCGGCTTCGGACGCGGATGCGTCTTCGGCCGGCGGCGCCTCGGCTTGCGCCTGGCTCGTCGGATAGACCTGGGTGCCGTCGATCTTGATGAGACCGATGTGGACCAGCGTCGATTCCAGGCTGGCGGCCGGTTCCCCGGCGTGCTCACCCTTGGTGCGGATGTACGGATCGATCTTCATGTCGTTCAGACGGAAGGCGATCAGCACCTTGCGGTCACCCTCGACGGCCTGAACGCACCGGCGAACCAGGTGCTCGGCTTCCGGGGTGGCGACGATGGTGTCGAAGTACCGATACTCCGGTTCATCGACAGGCCCGGCCAGTGCCGCGACGGTGCAAGAGAGGAACGAGTCGCCAGCTTTTGGGGTGACGTCCTTCACACGATTGAGATAGCCGATGCCGCGGGTGATCAACTCGTGCTGCTCGATCGAAGCCAGTTCGGCCCGGTCGATCAGTTCGGCCTTGAGCAGTCGCGCCTTGAGGGACGCGGCGGCCTGACCCTTCTGCTCACCCTTGTCGCGGATGTACACATCGCCCCACAGGTCACCGAGGCGAAAGCGCACCAGCGGGCGCTGCTTGGGATCGTCAACGCCGATGTAGCGCTGAACGAGCTTCTTGGCCTCGGCACCCGAGACCTTGACGTCGAAGTAGCGGTAGCTGGGGTCCCGGGCGGGGCCGACCAGCGCGGCGATGGTGCATGCCAGGAAAGGCTGCGCACGGCGGCCGCCCCGGACGGGCACTTCACGGACACGCTGGATGTAGCCGATGCCCGAGGTGTGGAGGTCGAAATACGATTTCTCGTTGGACGTGGTGTTCATGGTGAATCTCCATTGGGATGAAGCGGAGACACACCGGCCCACGCATGCGGGGAAGGTGCGTGACCCCGCGGTGGGTTGATAAGGCGAAAGCATCCGCCACCAGAGGCTGGTGGCCGCTCGCGGAAGGATGCGGTGCGAGCTGGCTCGGTCACGCAGTGGGAACTGCGCCGCAACCTCGAAGACCGATGGTTGCCTGGCATGTCGCTGACGACGTCAGCAGGCATGGGGCCAGCATGGCGGGGCCTCGCGCGCGCGGCAGCAATCAATCGGCACCCGGGCGCTTCCCTTTGTCCGCGCCACCCGGCGCCTGTCACAGGCACTTGGCGCCGCGCAGGTGCTCGGGGGTATCGGCGCGCGGACGGCCGGGACGGCTCCAGGCGCCGCCACCGCGCGCGCCGATCAGCCGCCAGCCGGCGGCGCGCAGGCTGGCGCCACCTTCGTCGGGCATGGTGTAGGTGAGCAGGCGTATGTAGCCCAGCGCCCTTGCCGCCTGCCAGGCCGCGCCGTAGAGCTTGCTGCAGGCGCTGGGTGTGCCGTCGGTGCACAGCCGCGTGACTTCCAGCGTCCAGGTGCCGCGCGACCGGGCGGCCGACAATGGCCACGCCGTGGATCAGGTCGCTGTCGCTCAGCGTGACGGCCAGGGCGAACTTCGCGCCCTGGACCGGGCGGTGGTGGCGATGGTGCGACAGAACGAATGCATTGGCCGTGCGCAGCGACACCGGTAGGAGGTGCAGCCTCGGCGAGGTCGATGGCGTGTTCATGCGGTTGTCTCCGGTGGCATGCCGGCGTTGTGGCCGGCGGGGCGTGCCTCGGCGGCTGGAGACAAACGCGCACGCGCGGCGATGGCGGCGGTGCGAACAAAAGAAGGCCCCCGATGCGGGGGCTGCGAGGCGGTTGCCGCGTCAGGCGGGAGGCACCACTGCTAAGGACAGGTGCGTGGCGGTGGCGGAAAGCACGAGATCGTCCGCCGAGTGCTGGAGGCGCGTGAACAGGCCGTCCTTCGGGTCGAAATACTCCGCGAAGTCATCGCCGCCCAGCTCGCGGCCGGCGAGGTGCCACCAGTCATCGAACGGGTCGGTGTCCGGGTTGCATCCGACGGCGTAGGCGAGCAGTGCCTGGCGCCCATCCGGGCGACGCTCCCCACGCTCGGCGAGGAAGTACACGCCCTGATCCTTGACCAGGACAATGCGGCACTGATTGGGGACGTCTCAGAAAACGGAAAAAATCGTACGCTAAGCCGGTTGCAGCGGTCGTAGCGGCCTGAACTTGCCCGCGCCGATCTTGGCGCTGCTGCGCCAGAGGTAATCGCCGGTCAGGTTGATGTGCTCCCAGCCCAGCGGCGACAGGTACTGCAACAGGGCGTCATCGACAGTCTGGCCGTGACCGCGTAAGGCGTTTGAGGCCCGTTCCAGATAGACCGTGTTCCACAACACTATGGCCGCCGTCACCAGGTTGAGGCCGCTGGCCCGGTAGCGCTGCTGCTCGAAACTGCGGTCGCGGATTTCGCCCAGCCGGTTGAAGAACACGGCGCGGGCTAGCGCGTTGCGGGCTTCGCCCTTGTTCAGTCCGGCATGCACGCGGCGGCGCAGCTCGACGCTTTGCAGCCAGTCCAGGATGAACAGCGTTCGCTCGATGCGGCCCAGCTCGCGCAGCGCCACGGCCAGGCCGTTCTGGCGCGGGTAGCTGCCGAGTTTCCTGAGCATCAGCGAGGCCGTCACCGTGCCCTGCTTGATCGAGGTGGCCAGCCGCACCTTGGCGTTGATCGCCTTGCCGGACGCCTGGAACTGCTGCTGATGCTTGTGCTTGGCAGCGTTGAACAGCTTGCCCAGGATGCGGTCGTGCAGGTCGATGATTTCGTCGGTGACGGTGGCCATGCCCTCGATGGCGAGCGCACCAGGGTCGCGTAGCGGCGCTGTGCCTCGAACTTGGCCAGATCGGCGGGCGTCATCTGGCCGCCTTCGCGGGCGATCTTGAGCAGGCGGTTCTGGTGCACCGACCGCTCGATGCCGGAAGGCAGGTCGAGCGCCTGCCAGGCTTTGAGGCGCTCGATGTGTTCGAGTATGTGGCGCGAGTTCGGCTTGACGGGCGACTGGCGCAGCCAGGCCAGCCAGGTCGTCTTGCCGTTGTCGTGGCGCTTGAGCAGATCGTCGAGGCGGTGCCGGTGGGTGGCCGACAGGGGATCGGACAAGGCCGCGTAGATGCGGCGGTTGGCGCGGCTGTAGGCGTTCATCGAACACCTCCCTTTTCCTCATCCGGCGCAACAGGACAGTTGCTTCACGTCCTTGTTGAAGGTCTGCGCCGCGAGCTTCAGTCCCTCGACCATGGTCAGGTAGGGGAACAACTGGTCGGCCAGCTCCTGCACGGTCATCCGGTGGCGGATCGCCAGCGCGGCCGTCTGGATCAGTTCGCCCGCTTCCGGCGCGACCGCCTGTACGCCGATCAGCCGCCCTGAGCCAGCTTCCGCCACCAGCTTGATGAAGCCGCGCGTGTCGAAGTTGGCGAGCGCCCTCGGCACGTTGTCGAGCGTCAGCAGCCGGCTGTCGGTCTCGATGCCGTCGTGGTGCGCTTCCGCCTCGCTGTAGCCCACGGTCGCCACCTGCGGATCGGTGAACACCACCGCCGGCATCGCCGTCAGGTCCAGCGCCGCGTCGCCGCCGGTCATGTTGATCGCGGCGCGCGTGCCGGCCGCCGCCGCCACATAGACGAACTGCGGCTGGTCGGTGCAGTCGCCGGCAGCAAAGATGTGCGGTGCGCTCGTGCGCATGGCGCGGTCGATGACGATGGCTCCCTGCGCATTGACTTCGACGCCTGCCGCTTCAAGGTTCAGGCTGCGCGTGTTCGGCGCGCGACCGGTGGCGACCAGCAGCTTGTCGGCGCGCACTTCCCCCTGCCCGGTGGTGAGCACGAATTCCCCGCCCGCATAGGCAACGTGGCTCGCCTGGGTGTGGTCCAGCACCTCGATGCCCTCGGCGCGGAAGGCGTCTGTTACGGCTTCCCCGATGGCCGGGTCTTCTCGGAAGAACAGCGTGCTGCGCGCCAGGATCGTGACCTGGCTGCCCAGCCGGGCGAAGGCTTGCGCCAACTCGACCGCCACCACGGAGGAACCAATCACGGCCAGCCGCTCGGGGAGCGAGCTGCTTTCCAGCGCCTCGGTGGAGGTCCAGTGGGGTGTGTCCGCAAGGCCCGGGATTGGCGGAAGCGCCGGGCTCGCGCCGGTGGCAATCAGGCAGCGGTCGAAGTTCACCTCGTGCGTGCCGCCGTCAGCGGTCGCCACGGTCAGCGTGCGCGTGTCCCTGAACCGGGCCTCGCCGCGCAGCACGGTGATGGCCGGAGTGCTTGCCAGGATGCCTTCGTACTTGGCATGGCGCAGCTCCTCGACGCGGCCTTGTTGCTGGGCCAGCAGCCGCTCGCGCAGTACAGCGGGCGCTGCGGCCGGCAGGCCAGCATCGAACGGGCTTTCGCGGCGCAGGTGGACGATGTGCGCGGCGCGGATCATGATCTTGGACGGCACGCAGCCGACATTGACGCAGGTGCCGCCGATGGTGCCGCGCTCGATCAGCGTGACGCGGGCGCCTTGCTCCACGGCCTTCAAGGCAGCCGCCATCGCCGCGCCGCCGCTGCCTATCACAGCCACGTGCAGCGCTTGTTCACCGCCAACATGCTTCGTTTCGCCACCGAGCCAGCCCAGCGCCTTGTCTAGCAGGCCGGCAGGCTTGTTCGGCGTGTCGGTAAGCCGTGCGCGATAGCCGAGCGTGGCCACTGCGGCAACCAGCGGGGCCACGCTCACGCCTGCATCCGCCTCGATTTCGGCCTGCCGCTGCGGATAGGACACCGAGGCCGCGCGCACGCCGGGCACGTTCGTCAAAGCCTGCTGGACGTGCTCGGCGCACGACGTGCAGGTCATGCCTTCGATGTGGAGGGTGATCGCCTCGGCCATGATTACGCCCTCACTGCTTGACGCTGGACGGGTAACCCGCGTTTGCGGTGGCCTTGGTCAAGGCGTCGGCATTGGTCTTGGCCTCGTCGAAGGTGACGACGGCCTCCCGCTTCTCGAAGCTGACTTCGGCCTTCTCGACGCCGGCGACCTTGGACAGAGCCGTCTTGACCGTGATCGGGCACGCGGCGCAGGTCATGCCGGGCACCGACAGGGTGACGGTCTTGGTGGCAGCCCAGGCGGGCGCGCTTAGAGCGGCGGCCAGGGCGATGAGGGTGGTGAGGGTGGTGAGTTTCTTCATGGTGATCTCCTTTCAGTAGAACAGCGGCAGGACGTAGGGAAACGCGAGGGCAACCAGAACCAGGGCGGCCACGATCCAGAAGATCACCTTGTAGGCAGTCCGCACTTGGGGCACGGCGCAAACGTCGCCGGGCTTGCAGGCATGGGCTGGTCGGAAGATGCTGCGCCAGGCGAAGAACAGCGCGATGAGCGCTGCGCCGATGAAGATCGGCCGATACGGCTCCAGCACGGTCAGGTTGCCGATCCACGCGCCAGAGAAGCCGAGCGCGACCAGGACAAGGGGGCCGAGGCAGCAGGCCGAGGCGAGGACGGCCGCGACGCCGCCGGTCGCCAGTGCGCCGCAGCCGTTCTTGGGTTCCGACATAAGGTTCTCCTTCCGGGACTTCGCTTGATGCTGTAACGTTACTTCCGTAGTCAACTACGGAGTCAAGCGCCATGGAGAACGCTCAAGAGAATCTGACCATCGGGGCCTTCGCCAAGGCAGCCCGGGTCAACGTGGAGACGATCCGCTTCTATCAGCTCAAGGGCTTGCTACCCCAGCCGGAGCGGCCCTACGGTCGCATCCGCCGCTACGGGCAGGCGGACGTGGCGCGGGTGAAGTTCGTGAAGTCAGCCCAGCGCCTGGGATTCAGCCTGGATGAAGTCGGCCAGCTCCTGAAACTGGAGGACGGCACCCATTGCAGCGAGGCGGCCGAACTGGCTGCTCACCGGCTGGCCGATGTGCGCGCACGCATGGCGGACCTCACGCGGATGGAAGAGGCCCTGTCGACGCTAGTGAGAGAGTGCAACGCGCACCATGGCAATGTTTCCTGCCCGTTGATCGCAGCTTTGCATTGCTGCTAAAGGGCCCACTTCGGCTCTTAGCGTACGATTTTTTTCCGTTTTCTGAGACGACCCCTGATTGGCGATGGCTTCGGTCAGCACGGGGCGCAGGTCAGCGCCTTTGAATCGCAGTGACATGGATGAAATCTCCTGTGTGGAAGAATGAGAAAGGCCTCCATCCGATGGGATGAAGGGCCTGTAGTGCACGCGGCCGGAACGGCTGGAACGCCGTGGCGGATGCCTCGGGTCAGCCGCAGGACCGCCCGGTTTCGCTGCGGGGCGTCATGCCGGGACGGCCTGGCGCTTGCGGGCCGCTTTCGCGTCGAGGATGCTCACGTCGATCTGGCGCCAGCGCCCGTCGTCGATGAGCCTCTCCAGCACTTCGCCGAGCATGTCGAAATACACCTCGTCGTGCCGATCGACCAGTTCGACCGATTCACCGTTCTGACGGTGCAGTTCCACCACGTAGGTGTCTCCGCCGCGGTCGTAGAGGATCGTCACCCGGCCCTCGAACTTCGCGGTCGAGACCGTGAAGCTGATCGCCGGCGGGGTCTCGATGATCTTGGAGGGCGTGGGATCGACCCAGGTGAAGTCGCGGGCACCGGCATCCACCAGCATGTGGGTGATGCGCCGGAAGCGATCGGGGGCCGGCATCTCCTCCAACTGCTCGATGAGCTGGCCCAACTCCATGCACTGCGGCGTGGGAATGGGCAGCTTGGCCGGCGCCGAGCCGAGGATGTGCCTCGTGATGGTGTACGGCGTGCCGTCCGAAGTCTCCTCGGTGATGACCTCCGGCGTGTCCGCGCGCAGTCCGTCGAAGCGACGACGGGCATAGGGTTGGACATGCACCTTGGCGCCTTCGGCAGGAACCGTGGTCACCAGGCTGGGATCGAGCACCGCGAACTCGGAAGGCTTGAGCTTGACGACGATGGCATCGTCGGTCGCGGCGACCACCTTGCCGTCGAAGGGTTGGGGGTCGATGGCGAAGCCCAGCGTTGAGGACAGCGGCTGATCATCGAACACGCGGTACTTGAACGACCGCACGTTGCGGGGCACATGGCCTGCGACCAGCGAAGGCATCATGGATTTGATGAGGGAACGATCCATGGGGAAACTCCTTGAGGAAAAACAAGGGATTCCCCGCCCGCAAGGGAGAGGTCCCTTGTGGGTGGCGTGGATGGACGCGGTAGGTCCGTAGGAAGAAACGACCAGCACGGTTTCCCGCGCTTGCAGCCTCGAAGGTCTCGACTGCCTGGGCATGTGCCGGCAACGCCGACGAACATGGGGCAAGCATGGCCCTGGGGCGGTCTGCCTGCCCGCAGGAAACGGCACCGCACCACAACCGTTTTCCTGTGCTGCGGGCAAGAAAAAGCCCCTCGAAAGGGGCTGGAGGAATCAGGCTTGGTACACGAAGTAGTGCTCGCGCTGACGCGGAAAGAACACGTGTTTCCACGTGTCGCCGCTTGTGTTGCCACCGTCGAAGACGACCATTTCGTAGTCGTCCACGTCGGTGTCCACCAGGTCGGCGCTGGCGATATGGCGCATGTGCAGCGTGCCGCTCATGCGCTCGAATACCAGGATCTGGCCGATGGCATCTTCCTGGCTCATGGCGTTGACGCAGGCTCCGAGTTGGTGCTCGAAGTCGGATGCGGGTGTGATGAGGTCGGGGAACATGGGATCGCTCCTGTGAAAGTGCGCCGGCCCGGCTCTCTGGCGGGAGACCGGGCCGGCATGCGGTGAGGACAAGGAAGGCCGGGGATGTGTGTGGCAGCTATTCGCCGGCCAGCGATAGGCCCGGCAACACGGGTGCGTCGGCATCGAGGATGAGGATGCGCACGTCGGCCTGGCCGGCCAGTTCAAGGATCTGTGCCAGCTCGTCCGGCATGCCCTTGCTGCGGTGCTCCTGCCGAAGCTGCTCGGCGGCGATCCCCTCGACGTCCTGCAGGTGCTGGTCCGTCCAGGGCGTGGAGATCAGCTTGACGCCGATCGCCGGGCTGTAGGGAATCCGGAACGCGATGAACAAAAAGGCCTCCGGCGTCGCGAGGTCAGCCAGGTTGGCCAGGTACTGGCCGGTTTCGCGGCTGATGTGCGCGCTGCTGATTTCCCAGCACCGGCTGTAGTAGCCGGTCTCGAAGCTCAACCGCTGCACGACTTCCCGTGCGGCCTCGGCCGAATAGGTGTCGCCAATGTGGACGGGGCGGCCGTCGAAGTCGTCGCCGTGGATCGCGTACACCACGGCACCCACCATGCCTTCGCCGCTGCCCCCTTCAGCCGCGTCGCATTCGGCGATCAGTGCGGCGCCGACAGGTTCGGTGCCAGTCCTGACCACCGCGAAGTCGCTGGTGATGATGCAAGGAGAAGAAACCAGCGCCGCGTCGCAGAGGTGCTGCTGGCTCGGGTGGATGTTTCGCCAAACATGCGGGCTTCCGTCCTCGTAGCTGATGGACAGCGTGCGGACGATTTTCAGATTCCAGTAGCCGCGTAGAAAGGGATTGGGATTCTGGGACATGGGATTTCTCCAACAGAATAATGATGGAGCAAATCCCCGCCACCGGGAATTGACCCCGGTGGGTGGAAAGAAAGGAAACAGCGTCAGGTGACGCTGATCGTTGGCGTTTGGGCCAATCGCTCGGCGACGCGCCGGCGCAAATTCATGCGGAATGGCTCGTCGCTGACGCCCGCCAGCAGATTGATGGTCTCCAGCGCGATCAGGGCCGAAGCCTCTTCGATGTCGGCGGCCACAATGGTCTTGCGCAATTGGTCGCCGAGCTGGAGGGCCTGGGAGGAGGAGCTGATGAAGCGGACCTCGCGGCTCAGGTAGCAGCCGTTGCCGCCGAACTCGAACAGCCGCGGCTTGCTGCAGTACCAGCAGCCCTCGAACTGGATGGCGGTCAGGTGGTGCCCGTCATCGAACCGGGTGGCGATCAGAAACAATGCGTCGAGATCGGCGGTGTCCTCGAACGAATGACGGTCGATCAAGTTCCCCAGCTCTTCGTCCTCATCGGCACGGAAGTGCACGGCGAGCAGTTCGAGCAGCGGCGGGATCGACAGCCCTTCGTCGTCCGGCATCGGAATACCGAGTTGCGTGGCCAGGTCTTCCAGGCCATCGAGCACGTCCGGCCATTGCGGATTGGTGGTCTCGGCGATCTGGGCGATGTAGGCCTGCCCGTTGCCGGGGTGGCTCTCGTCCAGCGCGAAGGCGCCGAACAGCGCCTGGATGACGGGCGTCACACGGTCGAGCACGAGAACGCCGGTGGCTTCGTAGTAGTTGTTGGCCATGAAGGCTCCTTTCGATGAATGAACGGAGCCAGCCCTTGCGGACGATGGCATCCGCAGGGGAAACCGCCTGATGCCGGATGGCGCTGGGCGGGGAGAAAACGCGAGGGACATGGCCTCGAACGAGGCGCATGTCCCTCATGGGGTCCCGTGAACGCAGTGATGAAGGTGTGCCAGGGACCGGCTCACCAACCGCTGTAGTTCAGCAGCAGGTCGGCGATCACCTGGCGACGTTGCAGATCGAGACCATCGAAGTCCGACAGTCCTTGGAAGTGGCAGCGCTTGAGCATGGCACCGCCCTCGCGCGCGTTGTAGAAGCTGAACATGGCGGACAGGAACATGCGTTCCCCGCTGCTCAGGACGCCGAGTGCGTCGTTGGCACGCAGCATGTCGGGACGCAGATCCCACTTGCTCTTTGCCTGGTTCAGGCCTTCGCGCGTGCCGTCGCCAAACCATTGCGGGCCTGCGATCTCGACGCCGCGCTTCCAGACCTCGAAGAAGGCTTGGGGCGCGGCGGCGAAATGCTGCTCTTCCCGCATGATCTGATCGACGACTTCCTGGGGCAAAAGCTGGTTCATGACGTGGTTCCTCCAGTTGGATCAGGGTGTGGCGAGCTGGGACCAGCCGCCTCTTTCGAGGGCACGTTGAGCCGCGGCATAGCTGCGGAAGTACTGGCAGGATTCCCGCGAAACGGGACCTTCTGTATCGCGCGTGCCGATGTAGTGGCCGGCGGCGCTATGCAGGATTTCGAGCGGCAGGAACTTGCCGCAATGGATCAAGGCCAACTGGCCGAAAGAGGCTTGCTGGGACATGGACGGGCTCCTTGGAAAAAGCGGGGCCTCGTCCCTCACGGGATGGCAGCTCCCGCACGCGGTTGAGAAAAAAGCATCGGCGTCACGGGTGACGCGCGTCCGCAGACTCGATGCGATGGCGGACTGGCGGGTAGCGCGGAAAGAATCCGCGGCAGCCTGGAAACTCTGGCTGCTGGCATGGTGCTGACGAATCAGCGACACATGCGGGCAGCTTCATGCGCGAGGCGAGCCGCGTCAGCCGGAAATCGGCATTTGCAACAGCCCCGATTGGCGAACGCGGAAAAAAGAAAGCCCCGCAATAAGTGCGGGGCTGTCAGGAGGATGAGGCGAAACTGGGTCAGCGAGGCCTGTCGCCCAGTACATGCTGCTTCCACAGGGCGAATGCCTCGTCCGGTCCCAGCTCTGCGAGGATGACGATGGGCTGGCCCCGACGGGCACGCAGCGATGCGAAATACGCTGGCCGGTCGGCGATGGCGTTGAGCTTGATGTCCTTTAGGAACAGCAACTGGCGGGGGCGAACTTTGGTGGTAACGCAGGCATGATTGCGCTTGTTTGGGGCAAAAGGGCCAGCGAAGCGGGCGGACACGGCCAGAAAACCGCGACGAACTACTTGTACTTGCCAGGCGAGGCGAACGGGTGACATCAGCATATCGCTATGCGGTAAAGAAGACCGTCCTAAAGCTTGCAGGATCCCGGCATAGCTTCATCATCACCTCTCCGTGACGGCTCATTGGAACGAAAAAGGCCAGCATCGCCGTGATGGACTTTCATAATTGCCAGGTCAACTGGCTTGCGTGCTGTTTATTCACAGCAAGGCATTGCGACGTCGTTGCAGCAATCGCCGCCATCGCAACAGGGCGTTGCAGCAAAAGCGGCGGTGGGCGCTAGCATGAGGGCCAAGCCGCGGCCGCTCATGCTGGGGGCCGTTCTCTTCAGATTGGTGTCCTGCACCGTGTGCATTGCGAATTTCCGGATCGTCCCAATGTCACTGGGACTCCTTTGTGGCGGCCGGGTTCTCCACGCTCATGAACGACTGGGCCACCAGCGCGATCGCCCCGCCCACGATGGCCATGTCAGCGATGTTGAAGGCGGGCCAGTGCCAGCCGTGCAGGTGAAAGTCGATGTAGTCGATAACGTGCCCGCGCGTGGCGCGGTCGAACGCGTTGCCCAATGCGCCGCCCAGAATGAGGCTGTACGAAAGGCCTTCCGTTTTGCGCAGCGGCCGGGAGAGCAGCCATGCGAGCCATGCCGATATTGCGAACGCGATCGCCAGAAAAAACCACCGCTGCCAGCCGCCCGCGCCAGCAAGGAAGCTGAACGCCGCGCCGGGATTGAGAGCGTGAACTAGGTTGAAGAATGACGCCACCTCGTGCGACCAACCCAAGGGAGTTGTCGCGTCAATGTAGCTCTTAGCTGCCTGATCGCCGGCGAATATAACGATCGCGAGTGAGTACCACTGCGTCTTGCGAAGAGATGGTTCATCCATTGTTCATGCCGCCTTGAACTTCAGGAGGCGCAGCCCATTGACGACAACCAAAAGACTTGCCCCCATGTCAGCGAACACAGCCATCCACATGGTGGCATGCCCTGTGAACGTCAACGCAAGGAACACCGCCTTGATGCCAAGGGCCAGAACGATGTTCTGCGTGAGGATCGCCGCAGTGCTACGCGACAGCCGGATGAAGGCGGGGATCTTGCGCAGGTCGTCGTCCATCAGGGCGACGTCGGCTGTTTCGATCGCGGTGTCGGTGCCGGCCGCGCCCATGGCGAAGCCGATGTCGGCACGGGCGAGCGCGGGCGAATCGTTGATGCCGTCGCCCACCATGCCCACCTGGCCCTCGCCGCCGACCAGGCTTTCGATGGTCTTGAGCTTGTCTTCGGGCAGTTGGTCACCACGGGCTTCAGAGATTCCGACCTGGGCAGCGATGGCCGCGGCCGTGTGCTGGTTGTCCCCCGTCAGCATCAGCGTGCGCACACCCAGCGCCTGCAGGTCGGCCACCGCCTCACGGCTGGTTTCCTTCACGGTGTCGGCCACTGCAAAAATGCCGAGCACGGTCGCATCGTCCATCAGCAGGATCGCTGTCTTGCCTTGGCGCTCCAGGGTCTCCAGCCGAGCCTGGAGCGTCGCTTCGCTCAGGCCCAGCTCCTGGGCGAGCCTGTGGTTGCCCATGTGCAACATGCGCCCGGCGACGCGGCCGCGCACGCCGCGGCCAGGCAGCGCCGCGAAGTCGTCGACCTCGTGCAGCGCGATGCCGTCACGGTTCGCCTTGCGGGCGATGGCCTGAGACACAGGATGGTCCGAGCGTGCCGCGAGGCTTGCGGCCCAGGCGGCAACTTCCTGCGCCTCGCCGATCAGCGGCACGAAGTCGGTCTGCTCGGGCTTGCCATGTGTGAGTGTGCCGGTCTTGTCCAGGGCCAACGCCTTGAGCTTGCGCCCGCCCTCCAGGTAGACGCCACCCTTGATCAGGATGCCGCGTCGGGCGGCAGCGGCCAAGCCGCTGACGATGGTGACCGGCGTGGAGATGACCAGAGCGCAGGGGCAGGCGATCACCAGCAGTACCAGGGCCTTGTAGACCCAGTCAAACCATGCGCCGCCGAAGGCGAGCGGCGGCACGACGGCAACCAGCACGGACACCGCGAACACCGCCGGCGTGTAGACGCGGGCGAACTGGTCGACGAAGCGCTGCGTGGGCGCACGGCTGCCCTGCGCGGACTCCACGGCATGGATGATGCGCGCGAGCGTCGAGTCGCTGGCGCCTGCGGTCACCTTGTATTCGAAAGAGCCGGTCTCATTGATGGTTCCGGCGAAGACCTGGTCACCTTCGGCCTTCTCGACGGGCAGGCTCTCGCCGGTGATGGGCGCCTGGTTGATGGCCGATCGACCCGAGGTGATCAGGCCGTCCAGTGCGATGCGCTCGCCAGGACGCACGCGGACCACCGCGCCCTTTGCGACCTCCTTGGCCGGCAGCTCTGTCCATGAGCCATCGGCCTGCCGCACGGTCGCGGTCTCGGGCGCCAAGTCCATCAGCCCCCGAATGGCGTTGCGGGCGCGGTCCAGCGACTTCGCCTCGATCACTTCCGCCAACGCGAACAGGAACATGACCATGGCGGCCTCCGGCCAGTGGCCGATCGCCATGCCGCCGGTGACCGCGATGGCCATCAGGGCGTTCATGTTCAGGTTGAGGTTCTTCAGCGCGATCCAGCCCTTCTTGTAGGTGCTGAGGCCGCCGGTGAAGATCGAAACCAGTGCCAGCACGATCACGGCCCAATGATTGCCGTCGTTGACCCAGTACACGCCTTCGGCGGCCACCGCCGCAACGCCCGAAACCGCCATCGGCCACCAATTGGTCTTGTGCGCGGCCACCGGGGCATCGCGCGGCTCATCAGTCCTCTGGACCTCGGCTTCCATGCCCAGCGATTCGATGGCTTCGACTGCCGGCTTGATCGCGTCGGGTGTGTGCCGAACCGTGAGCGTGCGCTGCATCAGGTTGAAATCCATTCCCTGCACGCCCGGCATGCCTTGCAGCTTGCCGCGGATCAGACTTTCCTCGGTCGGACAGTCCATCTTCGCGATGCGAAGTACCGTGGTGGCTGTCTGCATGTCCTGCCGCGCAGCCTGCATTCCAATGGAAGCAAGCGCCTTCTCGATCGGCGCTGAGGTCGCCAGCGTGTGCTGGACTCCCAGCACACGCTGCATCAGATTGAAGTCGAGCGCGGTCACACCCGGCAGCTTGCCCAGCCGGTCGCGGATCAGCGCTTCTTCCGTCGGGCAATCCATGTTCTCGATCCGGTACGTCACCCGCTCGCCGATCGGCGGCGCGGAAACGGCAGCGGTTGGTTGCTGCTGCAGGGCCGAGGATGGGATCACAGCCGCGGCTTCGATCGGCCCCGTGTGGCCGAAGGTCTGCTCCTTGGCGCGCATGCCGATCGAGGCCAGGACCTGCTCCATCTGCGCGCGTGCCTGAGCGAGGTGTTTCACCGACAGGGTGCGCTCAGCGAGGTCGAAGTCGAGGTCCTGAATTCCCTCGACTGCCCCGAGGTGCGAGCGGATGAGTTTCTCCTCGCTCGGGCAGTCCATGTTCTCGATGCGGTAGGTGGTCGACACGGCGGCGTCTCGGACAGCCTGAGCCTTCATGCCCACCGAATTCAGCGCTTGCTCCAAGGCATCGGCCGAGACTTCGCGGTGCGAAATGGTCAACAAACGCTGCGGAAGATCGAACAGGAGCCGCTCGACACCGGGCATGCCCTCCAGCGTTCGCCGCACCAGTGCTTCCTCATTGCGGCAATCCATGTTGCTCACGTGGAAAACGGTGGTTTCAGTGCTGGCCTGCTCACTGGCGCACGCCGTCTGTTGGCCATTGCCGCCGGAGCAGGCGCATGGGCTGGAAGGTTCTTTGTTCATAGATCGCTCTTCATTGACAAGGTTTTCCCCGGATGCCATCATTAGAAAACCTCTAGTAGATATAGAGTCAAGTTTTTTATAGGAAGCAACCATGATGCGGATCGGTGAACTGGGCAAGAAGGCAGATTGCTTGGTGCAGACCGTGCGCTTTTACGAGTCAGAAGGCTTGCTGCCCGAGCCTGCACGTAGCGAGGGCAACTTCAGGCTCTATGACGAAGTCCATTTGCAGCGCTTGCTGTTCATCCGCCGCTGCCGGGCGAAGGACATGACGCTGGATGAGATCCGTCAACTGCTGAACTTACGGGATCGGCCAGAGTTGGGCTGCGGCGAGGTGAACGCGCTGGTCGACGCTCATATCGCGCAAGTGCGGACCAAGATGAAGGAATTGCGCGCCTTGGAGCGCGAGTTAATGGATCTGCGACGCTCCTGCGATAGCGCCCGAACCTCGCGCGAGTGCGGCATTCTCAACAGCTTGGCCGAGCCCGCCTGAAGCTCGAGCGTGTCATCGGTGCTGGAAGTGATCGGGTCCAGTTCTGAGAGCCACGTGCCGCGCTCCATCATGCGAAAGCGCGCGATTCTGACGTTTTGAGACGGCGTGCGACCGAGGGCGTGGCCCACAGGAGCCAGCGCGAGCCGGACGACCTGCGCGCCGCAATCTCCGCCACCTTACGGGTTCTCCAGGCCAGACCGAGCATCGCGGCGTGGCTGCGCAGGTGCAGGTGCAGGCCAAGGTAGCAGTGCGCCACGACGCGGCCCGACTCATGGGCACGCCACGCAACTCGCGATCGCTTCGCAAGAAGCCGCAAGGCCCGACTCGCGCAAGAATGCGACGTGGGCAAGATCGTATAGCCAGCAGCGCAAGCGTTTGCCGCTGCTGGCCGGCTCCGGAAGGGATAGACAAGCTGCGGGCCGTAGTCCATTGGAAAGTCCATCTTTCTTGAGTGTCACTCTTTGGCGCCCAGCGTGTGCTTTTGCGACCGGAAAGCGCTGAACAAGTGGCCCCCGGGCATCCAGAAATCGCCGTAGTTGACTTGGGCGTCTTCGTGCTCACGCTTGTGATGCCAGCGATGGGCTTCAGCCACCCCGATCAACAATCCCAACGGCCCGACCCGGTATCCCAGATTGGAGTGCTGGAAGGCCAGATGCACGACCAAGAAGCCGAGCCATGCGCCGACGGCCAACCACAGCTTGGAACGCCGCTACTGGCTCAACGGGGAGTGGAAAGGCCGCCCGCCCTCTAGCAAGGCGGCACAAGCGAGCGCGACGATCACTGTGAGTAGCTCCGTCGGAAAAGACGGCCGGCCGGTCGCGAGCTCGCCGAAGAGCACAACCGCAGTGGCGCCACGGATCAGTGGATAGCAGCCATACCGGATGACAGTCGCAATGAAGGGGGCGCATTGGTGCTCATCTGTTCTGTCCTAAAGCTCTGACTGGATTGGAAAACCTTCTAGCTACGGTAGAGTCAAGGGCGTCCGGGAAGACCCTGTGGCAAGTTCGTTGCATCTGCGCCTTGACTCTCCAGCCGCTACAGGCTTCAGCATCCATCGATTTGGAAGGAACAATGCATGGCTGAAAACCACAGAAATCACGAAAACGACGAGTTGGGCCGCCTAGATGCGAGCGATGCGAAGGACCGAAAGATTCTTCTGACTGTGTTGCTGATCAACCTGACGCAGTCCGCCGCCGGCATTGCCCTTGGCATCTGGGCTGGCTCTACGGCGCTGATGGGCGCCGGGTTGGACAACCTCGCCGATGCGTCGGTCTATGCGGTTAGCCTGTATGCCGTCGGTCGTGCGGCAACGGTCAAGGTGGGCGCGGCCCGCTTGTCGGGTTTCTTGCTAATCGGCCTGGCCGCGCTGCTGCTGTTGGAAGTCCTACGCCGCTTCGCTGGAGGGGAAGAGCCTGTCGGCCCAGCCATGATGGCCATGGCCGCGCTGAACGCGGCTTTGAACCTAGTGTGCCTCAGACTACTGCGCCGCCATCGCGGGGAAGATGTGAACTTCAAGGCGTCAGCGATCTTTACCAGCAACGACTCCATCGTCAATGGTGCGATTGTGCTGTCCGGGGTGCTGGTGATGGGGTTCGGGTCGAACATCCCGGATCTGGTGCTGGGCGTCATCGTGGCCGCAATCGCAGCGAATGGGGGGCGGGAAATCCTGCGCGAAGCATCGGAAACAGCTCGCCGTAAGGCGGGCACATAAGGCATGTTTTCGCCCAGTTCATCCCGAGGTTTACCTCTGCAAAAGAGGTAGTCCAGCCTTTGGGCTACGGCCTCGGCTGCAGCCGAGCGTACCATTGGCGATGGCCGCGCGATAGGCGGGCATGCCGTTCTCGACCTCCGTCTGCCGTACAGCAGCGGTGCGCAAGGTTGAGGGTGCATGTCGTCTCTCCTGTTCGTGTGGCCCAGGCCAATGGCCGGGCCGGGACGTTGATGGGCAGGAGAATGGCGCCGAAGGCCCAACGGCCTTCGGCTCGGGAGAAAAGAGGAACCACCCGTGGGCTGATTGGCAGGCCCGGTCGTCGCTAGAACCGTCTGCTCATCAAGCAATCACACCCGGCCCATGTCGTGGCTGGGGCCGGCATCGTCTGGCGCACATCCGCGCACAAAGGGAGCCCGTTTTTGCACCGGCGGGCACCGGCACCGATTACCGCTGACCACGAAGGGTCTCCCGGTGGCTCGTGCAGCCTGGCAAGCCACCGGGAGACCCTTCGCAGAGGGCGGAAGAAACGCAGATCAACAGAACGCGCGTGGTGCGGCTCGCAGAGAAGCTACCTTCAGGTCCCGCGGCCGGGGACGGCTGGGCGGGACGCGCACACGGATCAAGAAGGCGTTGCGCGCTGGGCGTCCCGCAGGGCATGCGGCGGAGTGCGGGACAGGGGCCACGCCGCCGAAGGCGGGCACGGCTCACGGGGAACGGGGGCGGTCAGGAGCCTTTGCGGCCGCTACGGCGCGGGCGCGAGGCGCCGCGCTTGGAGCTGCCGGATTCGACTGGCAGCGTGCCTTTGCAGTCCGGGTAGCGGCTGCACGACCAGAACGGGCCGCTCTTGCCGCTGCGCTGGCGCGTGGGTGCGCCGCACTGCGGGCATGCCGGCCCTTGGGGAACCTTGATGGACAGGGAGGCGCTGCCGTACTGCGCAATCAACTGCGAAATCCACGCGGCCTGCTTGCCGATGAACACGTCCAGGGTGAGCTGTCCGGCCTCGATCATGTCGAGCGCCTGTTCCCAGACGGCGGTGGTGCCAGGGTCGGCAATCGCCGCAGGCACGGCATCGATCAAAGTGAAAGCCGCATCCGAGGCGCGGATGGCGCGCCCCTTCTTCACGAGGTAGCCGCGAGCGATCAGGCCGCCGATGATGTTGGCCCGCGTCGCTTCGGTGCCGATGCCAACCGTATCCTTGAGCTTCTGCTTCAGGCGGGGATCGGACACCAGCTTGGCGACGCCTTTCATGGACTTGACCAACTCGCCTTGCGTGTACGGTTTGGGCGGCAGCGTCTTGAGTGCCTTGAGATCGACGTCGGCCACCTGGCATGCCAGGCCCTCATACAGTTTCGGCAGCGCGGGCAGCACCTGGGCGCGGACCGCAGTATCGCCCTCGCCATCACCGTCTTCGGCCTGCGGCTCGGCGAGCACCTGGCGCCAACCCGGGATGACAACCTGCTTGCCCGTGGCCGCCAGGTTCTGCCCCCCGCACGAAAACTTGGCCACAGTGCGGTCGAACTCGTGGTGAGGGAGGAACTGCGCCAAGTAATGCGACCGGATGAGCCTGTACACGGCCAGTTCCTTCTCGCTCATGGCGGAGAGCTTCGCCGGTTCGAGCGTCGGGATGATGCCGTGGTGCGCCGTGACCTTGCCATCGTTCCAGGCGCGCGAGCGCTGCGAGCGGTCGAGCTGGCCCATGATCGAGCGCAGCGAGGGATCGGTCTTGAGCAGGCTGTCGAGAACGGTGGGCACTTCGGCAAACATGCTCTCGGGCAGGTAGCCGGAGTCCGAGCGGGGGTACGTCGTGGCCTTGTGCGTCTCGTACAGGGCTTGGGCAATCTCCAAGGTTTCCTGCACGTCCAGCCCAAGCTGCTTGGAACACACTTCCTGCAAGGTGCCCAGGTCGAACGGCAGCGGCGGGCCTTCGCGGACACGCTCAGTCTCCACCGACACGACGTGGGCACTGCCCGCAGCGCGGATCTGCTGCATGGTCTGCTGTGCGACCGGCTGCCGCAGGCAGCGGCCTGCGTCGTCGGTGCACGCATCGGGTGGAACCCATTGCGCGGCGAAAGTCGAACCGCCTGCGAACAGGGACACGGCGATGGCCCAGTATGGTACGGACACGAAGCGCGCGATCTCGCGGTCGCGGTCCACAACGAGCTTGAGCGTCGGGGTCTGTACGCGGCCGACCGACAGCACGCCGTCGTAACCCGCCTGTCGCCCCAGCACCGTGAACAGCCGGCTCAGGTTCATGCCCACGAGCCAATCCGCACGGGAGCGCGCCAGCGCCGAGTGGTACATCGAAAGCGTCTCGGCCGAAGGCCGCAGCTTGCCCAGTGCCGCCCGAATGGACGCATCGTTGAGCGCCGACAGCCACAGGCGTTCGATGGGGCCGCGGTAGCCGCAAAGCTCCACGATCTCGCGGGCGATCAATTCGCCCTCGCGGTCGGCATCGGTGGCGATAACCAGGTGAGTCGCCTTCGCCAAGAGCGCCTTGACGACCTTGAATTGCGTGGCGGTCTTCGGTTTGACCTCGACCCGCCAGTGCTGGGGAATGATGGGCAACTGCTCAACGGACCATCGTTTGAGCTGCTCGTCGTAGGCCTCGGGCGGCGCCGCCTCCACGAGATGGCCGATGCACCAGGTGACCGTGACGCCGGAACCGTTGAGGCAGCCTTCACCGCGCTGCGTGGCGCCGAGAATCCGGCCAATGTCTTTGCCCTGGGAGGGCTTCTCGCACAAGAACAGCCGCATATCCGTCCATCCCGATTCCTGTTGTTCATGGAGTTGCTGGGATCGAGGATGCCGAGCGCAGCCCCTGGCAGCAGCAAACAAGCCGCATGCGGCAGCGACCGCTTTCACGCCGATGAAATGGCGAGTGCGGGGAAGGTGCGTGGCCGGAAGTGTGCGGGCCGAGAGCCGCGATTTCCGGGAGCGCGCGTGGAACTCGGTGGACGTTGGTGGAGCTATCCCCTGGGGATAATTCGCAGCGCATGGAGGGCGGCGAAGCACTGCGGCAGCCGCCCTCCATGCCCGATCACTTCCTGCGCTTGGTCTCTTTCGGCGCCGTCGATTCCTGGGTGGCCTGGGGCTTCGGCTCTGCCTCCTGTGGCTTCGGGCTGAGGGCCACAGACTCGATGCGGTACGGCAGGATGCCGACACTGCGCGCGTTGACCTGCCAAGTCTCACGCGGCTGATCTTCGTTGTCCGTCCAGGGGTCGCGCTCCATGCGGCCGACGACCAGCACCCGCATGCCCTTCTGGTAGAGCTGCTGCCAGCGGTCGGCGTCGTGGTGCCAGAGTTCCACCGGCGCCCAGAAGCCGCCGCGGTCCTCGAACTCGCCGCCCTTGGTGGGGACGGGGTTGTCGAAGTACACGTTCAGCCGGAGCAACCGGCGAGGATCGTCGTTGCCATTGGGGAATTCGCGGTACTCGGGAGGCGATCCGATGTTGCCCTCGCCGATGAATTGTGTGCTCATGTTGGAATCTCCGTGGTGGTTGAAATACCCGTGCCTCGTTGGGCTCGGGCGCGTGCTCGGATGGCAGGCGCAATCACCGATCGCGCACTGCGGCAGGAACGGACGCGAGCCGGCGCAGGTAGGTGTTGTCCGCCTGCGCGGCCTTGCTGGCGCATTCCTGTGCTTGCCTGCCCAGGGTGTGCAGCAGGCTGATCTGCATGTTCAGCATGACGCGCTGCAGTTCGATCTCGTGCAGGTCGTGCAGCAGGTTGACCGGCGTGCTGGGGCTCGCCATCAGCTCCTGCCACAACGCCACGCCCATGGCCGATCGATCGTGCTTGCGCCAGCGAAGAAAGGTCGTGCCTGCGCCAGTGGTCTGCTGGGCCAGCTCGACGGGAAGCAGGTGGAAGGGATGCCCGCACGCCTGTGGCAGCACCTGTCGCTGCGCCAGGGCAATCAACTCGTCGCGCATGGCGAAGCACTGGCTGGCCCAGGCCTCGAAGTCCCCTTTACCTTTAAAAGGCTTTAAAAGGCCTTTTAGAGAGGCCGCGTGTTCCAGCCGCATGAAGGCTGGCTGTTCCAGACGACGGAAGTAGCGCGGTTCGCGGTTCGGGTCGCTCATGCCGGTTCGTCCTCGCCGGCGGCTGTGGACTTGGCCTCGGCCGAATCGGCGGCAGCGCCTTCGTCGGTGGGAGATGCGGCTGCGGCAGCGCTATCACCACGCTGTTGCAGACCACGGCGCACGACGGGCGGCGCAAACTTCGAGCGGCGCATGCCTTCGAGCACGTCCTGCGGCAGTTCGCCGAACTTCTCCAATGCTGCCCGAGCTGCGGCGTTCTTGGCCGCGAAGTCGTCGCGGGTGCAGCCCGAGTAGCGGTATTGCTGGGCCAGGCTGAACAGGCTGCGCAGCGCGTGGGCACCTTCGTTGAGCCAGCGCTCCAACGTCGAGCGATCGATCAGCGCGGTGTGGTGGGCGAGGATCAGCTTGCGGGCGATGTCGTCGTAGTCGGCCAGCAGATAGACGGCGGCAAAGCCGAGCTGCGCGTTCACGAACAAGGGGAGCTTCACCGGCTGCACGTTGAGGTTCTCACCCAGGCTCAACGCCGCAGGCACGCCGGCCAGTGCCTGGTCAACCTGCTCGCGCAGCGATTGCAACGTGGTCCTGGTCTGGTCGAGCTTTTCCTCGATGCGCAACATCCACCAGTCGCTGTACGGGTCGTCCTGCTCCGAGCCGCGCTTCATCTTGTTCATCACGGCGATGTAGCCGTTCAGGCCGACGATGCCGGGTCGCCCCTCGGCGGCGGCGCGGCCATGCCAGATGCGCGAGGCGTGGTGGGTGTGCAGCGTCAGCGACATCGCGCTGCGCAGGGAGCCGAGGTTGAGTTGCAATGGTTCGTTGCTGGTTGCCATGGTGATCGCTCGCTGGTGGACAGGGAGCCGCCAGCATCCGCATGCAGCGGAAGGCAGTCAGTCAACAAACCGAAATGAGCCGACCCCCGGTTCTGTGCGCGCTGGCGGCGCAGCGCGCAACGGTCCCCTGGGGACCGCTCCGCAGATGGGCACTCACATCGGCGTTCCCGTCCTCGGTTGTTGACGGTATGCGTGCTGCACCGCACGTCGCGCTGCCGTTCGACACGATCCTTCGCCGCGCAGCCGTCCCCAGGGGACCGTTCCGTTGAGCGCCATGGAGGTCTGCTTCATGGTCTTGCATGCGCTCTACTCAGGTTTTGCGCAGCATGTCGCGCCGTCGCCCGGCGCTTCACCGCACAGCCGTCCCCAGGGGACCGTTTCTGCCGACCGCCATGGAGATCTACTTCACGGCTTTGACAAGCCCTGTGCTCAGGATTTGCGCAGCAGATCGCGCAGGCGCTCGATGTGCTGCCGGGCCACCTCGGGCGGCACGACGTTGCGCGGCGGCTCGGTTGGTGGCGCTCGCGCCGCCGATGGTGTTGGCGGTGCCGGGCCGGTCTGCTTGGCCCAGGCATTGAACTCGCCGCGCATGGCGCGCTGGATGATGCCGAACAGATAACCGGCGGGGTTGCGGATGCCATGCTTGCCGCACCGTGCGGCCCATTCGTCCAGCACGGCCTGCCGCAGGGCAGCGTCCACCTGCTGCAACGCCATCTTGGCTCCGGCCTGCTGTTCCGCCTTCAGTTCCGCGAAGCGCTTGGGCCATTGCAGGTCGCCCAGCGCACGCGCCTGCGCGGTAGTACGTACTTCATCAATACGACTACTACGTACTGTACGGTCCTGCTTCGAATTCCGAAGAGCGCCGTCTGGCGCGGGTTTCGGCCCTGCTTCGGATTCCGAAGATGGGCGATCGCCATTCCGAAGAAGGCTCGCGGGCCCTTCTTCGGAATCGTGGACCGCATCCTCCTGTGGATAACTTTCGGAGGCGGTGATGCCCTGGTCGGCCAGGCGCTCGGCGAGCACTTGCAGCCGCGACGGCAAGGTGCGTCCGGACAGCATCGGGTCGTCCGCGATCTCCTGGAGGGTGTTGAGTCCCACCACCTGGACGGCCTTGGCCGAATGCCCCAGCGACTGGCTGACCAGGGCCAGGTAGTCGGCGTCGAGTTGCATCGCCTCGAACGGCGTCAGCGGTTCGTCGTGCAGGACGTAGAGGTTGCCGAGGATGCGACCGGTCTTGGGGTCGCGCCGTCGTCGCACGAGGCTCAGCCAGCGCGTCAGGCGCAGCAGCGTCAGCGCCCGCGCCACGGTCTCATGGGAGGCCTGGCCTGCGCAGGGCATCGACGCCAGCCAGGGGCGCAACTGCTCATAGGTGGGAAATGCCGTGACGCCATCGTCGTTGAGCATCAATCGGAACACCTGCCAGGCGTTGCGCTCCAGCGGTGTCAGGCGGCGGTCGAGGAACAGCCGCCGCGGCACGCTCTCGTGCCGATTGCCACTGAACAGGAAGGCGTCGCCGGACGTAGGAGGCGTGGGCGTTGGAGCAGGCAGGGACGCGGGAGCGCCAGAGCTGGACTTGGGCGCGAGGTCCTTCAGCGCAGCGTCGAACAGGTCGGCGAGTGCGATGGGGCCAGGGCGCTGGGCTCGTGGGGCGGTGTCGTCCACGGCCATGGCCTAGCCCAATCCCTGATCGACCCAGTTCCTGATCGCGGCCCAGACCACCGAGAGCGGCAGCGACATGCCCTCGGCCAGGTCCATGGCCGCATCGAGAATCGAGGTCTCGTCCTCCAGATCGACGTTCCTGCTGCTGGTCACGGCTTTCCATTGCCGCCACAGTTCGGTGTCCTGGGTCTCGTCCAGGACGGGGTGGCGCCCCTTGCGCTTGGGCAGGCCGAGGATCTCCCGCCGCAGGGCGACTTCCTGATGGGTCAGGCCATAGAAGCGGCTGACCATCTCCGTGCTGGCCCCCAGCCGCAGCATGCGATCGACCGTGGCGATTTCCTTCTCCACGTCCTGTGCCTGGTTGAGCAGGCGCTGCAGCACTTCGCGGTTGACCGTGACCGAGCACCACGAGACGCTGGCGTTGGCCAGCACGCTGATCAGCGCGGGGTGCTTGAGCGCATCCAGCTCGGCCTCGCCGAAGCCCATGGCCTTGCAGCGGCGCAGTTGGCCGTTGCGAAGGTCATACAGCGCCTGGGCAATCACGGCCTGGTTGAGCGGATGCGATGTGGACATGCGGCCTCCCTCGCTCACGTCCCGGGCGCCGTGGTGCCGGCTTCCAGGTCCAGCAGACGCCGGGCGAGGCGCAGCAGCCGAAAGAGCTTGACCAACGCCGTGTCGCTCAAGCGCCTTGCGCCGCTGCCATGGCCTTGGCTCTGGCCGTGCAACAGGGTCGGCAGGTCGGCGGCGAGCTGCGCGCCGTCCAGGCCCGCTTCGGCGACGGGCTGACCCGTCAGGGAAGTGAGCAGCGTCAGCACCGCGCGGCCGAGCGGCGACGGGGCTTGGCCGCGGGCGCGGCACGCAAACCCGATGCCATCGGCGCGATCCTCGATGCACTCGTCCAGGCCTGCCTCCCCGGCGATCTCGCGCGCGAACTGCGCGATGTGGATGCGCAGCCGATCGGGCGTGTCCAGGCCGGCGTCGATGTACCAGACGTCGGAGATCGGATAGAGTCCGCCGGCTTGCACCGGGATGGACTGCAGCACGCTCGCCGAGAAGTCGGGCGGCAGCGCATCGCCCAACTGGTCGGCGACCATGCGCTGGATCGATTGGAGCCGTTCTGTCGTCGGTGCTGGCGAGACGATGTGCTCGCGAAGCAGATCGCCCGGTGCGGCCGGCTGGCTTCCCGTGGCCGCTTCGCCAACCGCCGTGTCGTCGTGGCGCAAGGTGGGCTCGGACGCCGGAGGGCTGGCGGGTGGAGGACCGGCCGCCGCTGCAGGCGTGGCGATGGACGATGCTGCGCCCGGCGGAGTCGGCGTGCCGGCGGTGGGCGAAGGCAACGCCGGCTGCGCCGCAGGTGGCGTCGGGTCACTGACCAGCGCCCGGTGGCGGCTTTCCGATTCGGTCAGGTCCAGCGCCAGCACGTCGTAGCCGATGCCCAGCAGCTCGGACATCTGGCCGATCAGCTCGTCTTGCACGCGCTGCGGCGCGAACTCGTCGCCCTGCGTGTCGAACTGCGCCAGCACCTCCTGAAAGAAACTGTCGAAGTCCAGCGGCAGCGAACGGTCCTTGGCGTAGTGCTCCCAGGTGCGTTTGCAGGCCGTGCGCATGACCGACAGCCGCTCGACCTGGTGGCGCCCCAGGCCGCCATAGAGCACAGTGGGAATGGCGGGCAGCAGGTAGCGCACCGCGTCGGCCATGCGGGTGATGTGCGACCGCTGGACGGGGAAGCCATCGGCCGCCAGGCGGCGGGCCAGTTCCGACTGGCTCAGGGCGGCGCCGCTCTCCTGCTCGTAGAACTCCCGTGCTTTCTCGACGCCGAGCGCGCGCTCGATGAACGTGAGGCCGCCGCGCAGTTCGTTCTCGGCAAGATGCCCGGTCAGCGCGACGATTTCACCGCGCTCCGGCCATGGTCGGAACAGGCACGATATGCGGAAGAAGCGTTCTTCCTTGGTCTCCGACCAGAGTTCGCGCAGGATCGCCAGTCGCGTGTTGCCGCCGTTGCGGATGATGTAGTGGTCCTCGCCGGGCCTGCGCGTGATGGCCGGCGCCGCGTCCAGGCCGCGCTCGCGGATGGATGCCTTGATTTCCTCGTAAGCCGGGTTGCGCTTCATGCGCGGGTCATGGTCGTAGGGCCGCAACTGGTCCAGCGTCACGACCATGGGCGTGTCCGCGATCGGGTCGCTCAAGGCCGTAGCCGCTGGGCCGCTGCGCTCGAAGCCGGCCGCGAGCAGCTTGCCTGCCATGTCCTGCGAGGTCATGTCAGCCATGGCCGCACCCCTCGCAGTCCCCACGACCGCCGGCCGGCGCCATGCGGGCCTCTCGCTCGGCGCGGCGGATCTGCGCACGGGCGTTCAATTCGGCCCGGTGGTCACTCGCTGTCGAACTCGTGTAGATCGCCGCGCAGCCGGCCTTGGTGAACTTGAGGTGCCCGCCCGGCGTGCGCTTGACGTGCCAGCCCTCACCGACCGCGAACTCGATCAGGGCGCGCAGCCGCTTGTGGCCGCGGGCCAGCTCATGTGCGTTCGCCATGGGGCCTCCCAGGATCAAGAGGTCGCTGCGGGCGGCCGGATACTTGAGCCAGTCGGTCCTGCCATTGCGGGAACAACTCGCTGGCGAGCGCGCGCATCGTGTCGAGCGCGGCAGGGGCGACTCTGCCGGGCGGCTGGCGGTGCTCGACCCGATGCACCGGCAGGCCGCGCGTTGCGGCACGTGGATACGCTTCTATGGCCGGCACGTCGGTGGCGAGCACGCGGATGCCGGCGCTGTCCTGGAACAGGTCGCGCAAGGCCTGCTGGATCAGCCGTGCGTTGGCGGACACCGGGTGGACGCGGTTGATGAGCAAGTGCAGCGGCGGCGGTTCGATGCCCAGGTGCCGGTACGGCGCAATGTCTTCGAGCAACTGCATGGTGCCGCGCCGCAGCTCGCGTGCCGCGAGGATCTCCGGCGTGACGGGCGACAGCGCGAGATCGGAGGCGAGCACCGCCATCTCCAGCAGCACGGAACGCGCGCCCTGGGTGTCGATCAGCACCAGGTCGTAGAGGGGAGCAAGTGCTGGCAGCAGATGCCGCAACCGCAGGCGGCCATCCGGCGCATGCAGCAACAACGTGTTCAGCTCGCCCCGGTGGTCGTCGGACAGCACCAGGTCCAGGCCCGCGATGATCGTGCGGGACACGAGCTGGCCAAGGTCGCGCTCGTTGAAGGCCAACAGCTCATAGATGCCGCCCGGCGCGCGCTGGGTCAGTTCGTAGTAGGAGGACAAGGTGGGCTGCACGTCGAGATCGAGCAGCAGCACGCGCAGGCCCGCGTCCGCGGCGAGCCCGCCCAGGTTGGCGGCCGTCGTGGTCTTGCCGACGCCGCCCTTCGTTGAAATGATGGACACGACCTGCATGGCGCTCTCCGGCTGGGAATGGGAAGTCCGCGGGAGAGCGGGTCAGGTCCGGTGGTTGAGGCGCTCGGCGATCCACTGGTCGATTTCGATCGAATCCCAGCCGACAGCGCGCACGCCCAGGCGCAGCGCCTGAGGGAACTGGCGCTTCTTCATCAGGTTGTAGATGTGGGCGCGTTTGAAGCCGGACTTCGCTTCGACTTCATCGAGCCGCAGGATGCGGCGCTCGTTCGGCGGGAGTACAGGGGTCTGCGACATGGCGGTCACTCCTGAACGCTCGGTGGCGTTTGTTGGCGTGACCTCTATTCAATAGACCTGGCTGCGGAAAGACATTGCAAATGCAATCTCCGCGATTGCACATACAAGCTGGATAACCTCATGCGCTTGCGCTACGAACGTACCTCTTAGCGTTGGCGAACTTTCCGTTTAAGGTGCGCTCAGTGATGCCCATGGTGCCGCCGTAGTGGGCGACCAATGCAGAGACAAGGGCCTCCTGCGTTTTGAAGCTGGAATAGGGCACGCCTGAAGGCGACTGGCTCAGCATCAGCGTCAACATCCCTCCAATGATGTTGAGATAGGTCGTTTCCGCCCGTTCGCTGATCTCGCATTGCTTGGATGCCAACAGCACCGAGGATTGCTTGAGTAGCGTGTCGTGCTGCTCCTGCAGTTCTCGCATCTCACGTCGGGCTTGTTCAAGCGCGGCCTGAAGGGCCAGCCGCTCCACGAGGATCGCCTGTCCTGTTTCCATGGTGATGAAAGGATGCGCCATGCGTTCGCCACGGCTGAACAGAAATCCTGGCCGGTGCTCGGGATAGTGGGTGCGCATCCAGCGTTTTAGATCGACATGGCGAACAGTCAGATCCAGAGAATTGAGCAGGTTCGGATCATTGAGCGTGATCCCGTTCTTGCCGTAGGGCAGCTCTCCGTTGAGGATGCCGTCATAGATACGTTCCGAGTGCAGCCGGCACTCATTCCATCGAGGGCAGTTCAGCGACCGAGGCAGGACACGCGGTGACGCGATCGTGGCCAGGATCATCGGGAGATACCGCAGCAACCCAGCCCATCGGATGGCCGCCTCGATGGGACGATAGAACACCTTTGATGTTGAAATGTCCTTGTGCATGTCTTCGTCTCCTTTCGGGTGCGCTACATCACCGGCTCCTTTCTTGCCCAAGGGCTGTTGTGTCGTTATGGCCTGCGACGGACGCTTGAGGCGATGCCCTAAGCGAAGGCGGAGGAGGCCATTGGCGTCCGCCGCAGGTGGCCTTGTCTTGCTTGATATGCAAGAATCGATCAGTTGCCGGCCCATCGAGCGATGAGGACGCAAGCTCGATATTGGCGCTCACGGTACCAGCGTCATAGGTGGCGCAAAGCCCATCAAGACCGATTTGGTATGGTCTGATATCCAGACGGTTCAAGACCAGCGAGTTGAAGCGTTCGACGCCCCTACGTCCAGTTGGGGACTGGAAATCAGCGGTTAGTGATGCATCGCTCCACATGCTGATATATCGACAAAGTATCTGCCGCAGTACCAGTGACCCTG
Organism: Achromobacter spanius; assembly: GCF_002812705.1. Taxonomy (NCBI): domain Bacteria; kingdom Pseudomonadati; phylum Pseudomonadota; class Betaproteobacteria; order Burkholderiales; family Alcaligenaceae; genus Achromobacter; species Achromobacter spanius. Next base: position 191,824 of record NZ_CP025030.1, read on the forward strand.
CCAGGTTGCCCCAGCACATAGGAGACGGAGATGGCTGAACATTCCCATGAACATCAACATCACACATCCGGTCAGATGGGTAAGCACGGCCGACCATACGCCAAGTTCTGGGTGAACATGGTGTTGGGCCTCGTCGTCATGTACTTCGTAATGTTCAGCATGATCGACGGCGCCAGGGACTTCAGAAACAATCTCAACATGCTCTACATGGCGGTCACTATGTGGGCGCCAATGGGCATCTTCATGCTAGCGACAATGCCCGGCATGTTTCCAAACCGGCGGCTCAATCTCGTGCTGTACGGCTTGTTTGCCGTTCTCACACTCGGTTCTTTTGCCGCTACCCGTGCTCAAACCGGAATCGGCGATCGACAGTTCATCGCGTCTATGGTCCCGCACCATTCGGGAGCGATCCTCATGTGCCGCGAGGCGCAGCTCTCAGATCCGGAACTCGTCAACCTATGCCAAGCGATTTCCGATGGCCAGCGCGCGGAGATCGAGCAGATGAACCGGATTGCTGCACGCCTTCGTTGAGGCTGGCTGCCACTACACTGGCGCCGCGTTGCGCTCCGGCGAAGTTAGCCGCAGCGATGTAAAGATGAGTACTTGCGGTGTTCCGATGCCGGCGGTTGTGTCCTACAGCCGTCCAGGTGCCAGGTAGTCCACGCGACACCACCCCGCGCTGCCTGCGGAGCGAGCGCAAGTCATGATCGTCGCAAGTTGGAGTTCGATAGCGAACCCGCTCAGCAGCTGGACGCATCAGGCGTAACGACGGGTGGATGGATCATCCTTGGACGCTGGTGGAAGTGGTTGGATGAACTTTGTTGCCGAGGGCGAAAAACAAGGCTATAATTGAGTTCTTCGCTGATCACCACAGTGGAGAAAGTGATTGGGAAACAGAGACTTAGCGCTCTAGTGCATGACTCGTTTCCCGCTCCAAATTCAGATTTGCAGCGTTCAAGCAACCCGTGTTCTTGATCACTGCAGTCACCTAAGAAGGGCCCGACACTAGTTGTCCGGCCCTTTTTCCATTTCCGCTGCCAATACCAGATTGCTCTGATTGCTTCTCGCTGATCCGGATGTTTTGCTCTTGGGTTGCATCGCGGACGCCGCGTCGTCGCGTCCGCCGCGCCCCGGAGGCTTGGCCATGACATTGACCCCCGCGGTGTTGCTACACCGCTTGAAAACCGCCTGCTACACCGTCAGTTCCATCGTGCTGATCAGCTGGGTTACCGATGCGCTCAACGAAGGGCTGATGTTCAAGCCTTTGCTGCGCTATTTCTACCCCACCACCGTTGAAAAGTATCAGCATCCGTTCACGGACCACCCCAGCCTGTTGATCTGGCTGGTTCCGTTGCTGGCGGGTTTATCTTTGACGATCGCCTCGTCGGCGATGGCGGTGCACCACCTGAAGCGGCGGCCGCGGTATCGGCTAAGCGCCGCACCCGCCCCACCCTCGCAACTGATCGGGCTGGCATCGGGCGGCCGCGCGCTGTCTTCTTTTTGCGCCGCCCGCGGTTGCTGCCAGCCACGCACATTCCATGCCCTGTATCGGCACGCCGACGAGCTGGCCGCGCTTGAAGCGCCATGCGCCGCCGCCGGGGTCCTCCTGCAAGGCCATTCGTTGCCAGACGTGCAAGACATGCATCAGCATCACGCCCGCCTGCACCATCTGCTGGCCGGTATCCGCCGCGCAGCCGGCCCCGACGCGGCCATCGGCTTTGACCTGAGCGGCCTGCCGGCCGAGCTGGCCAGCGTCGCCACGCTGGCGGGTCCGCAGCACGACGTCATGCTGTGCCAGGTCGACAAGCAGGGGCAAGCACACACCTATCGCGTGGTGGCGGACATGTACGCCTGAAGCCCAAGAGAGCGACTCGCCAAAAAAAAGCCCCCACCGGAAAACCGGCGGGGGCACCGCATCACGCAGCCATCGCGCGACGCTTAACGCTTAACGCTGAATCCACGCATCGCGCCAATGCGAACCCGTACCGGGTGCATAGTGCGACGGCGACTGGCTGCACCAGCCGCTGTACGGGAAAATCTTGCATTCAAACGTCTTGCCCACGTTCACGACCTTGTCGCCCGCTTTGTAGATCGTGCCCGCCTTGTACTGCGGATATCCACCCACGGCAGGCTTCGCCAACACCGTCACGGTATGGCTGGCCTGGACTTCGCCGCGCGAGTTGCTGACCGTCAACGTAAAGCGGTAAGGCGTGTCCTTCGCGGTGGACGGTGCGACGAAACTGATGTCCGCCTGGTCCAACGCACCGGCGGAAATGCCCGCGGGCACGGTCCAGCGGTAGCGCAGGTCCGTACCGGTGGACGCCTTGCCCGACAAGACGACGCGCTCGCCGCTCTTGACCGTGGCAGGGCCGCTCAGCTTGGCTTGCGGCGCAATCACTTCGGGCACCACCTCCTTGGCCTTGACCTTGACCACGTGGCTGGCGGTTGCGGTACGGCCCCGATCGTCGGTCACGGCAAGCTTGAACGTCAGGTTACGGTCCTCGCCCAGCGGCGGGCCATAGAACGTGACGGTTGCGCCATTGCCTTGCAAAGCGATGCCATCCATGCTCGTCCACACATACTTCAGCCCCTGGCCCGTGGAACCAGTGGCTGACAACGTGGCCGCTTGCGACGCCTTGACTTCGGTCGGGCCGCTGATACGCGCAACCGGAAGCGGCACGGGTGCCGGCTCCAGGTCGCAGGCTTCGGGCATTTTCCACGGCTTGCCGTACTGTGCCGAGTTCTTGTCCGGCGCGGCATCCACGTTCCAGTAGTTCTGGTGATACACCTTGCCGTTGTATGACACCGCCTCGTTCGGCACGTTGTAGACCTTGCGCGCATCCCAGGCCGGCACACTGGCACACACACCGGCCGCCTTTGCCTTGACCAGCACGCCGTGGTGCGTAGTGGCGCTGCGCCCTTGCGAGTCGGTCACTTTCAGCGTAATGCGGTAGGCAACGTCCTTCGCGTTATCCGGCGCGATGAAGCTGGCATTGACGCCTTGTTCGACAAACTTCAGCGCGGGCTGACTGCTCCACGCATAGCTCAGCTCCTTGCCGGTCGAGTCAGCGGCCGACAGCATCACCTTGTCACCCGCATTCGCTTGCGCGGAACCAGAGACGTGCGCTTGCGGTGCCTGGCCGCCGATGCTGGCGCCACCCAGCAGTTCCGCCGCGCGAACCAGATCGGGTTGCACGCCGATGGGGCGAGCCGGTTCGACGAAGGGCACGGGGTTGCCGCTGTCCACCAGAATCTGACGCATGACCTTGGGGGGAATATTGCCCAGACCGCGCTCACGCGCCAGGCTCTGCAGCCACGCCACGCTACCCGCGATGATGGGGTTGGCGGACGACGTACCGTTATAGCTGGTCGTGTACAGGTTGTGCTGACCCTCCTTCCAGTCCGTGGTGGTGACGCGCCCACCCCAACTGAACACGTCCACGCGGCTACCGTATTCCGAGAACCACGCGGTCCTGCCCAGGATCGGATCAGCCGCGCCCACATAGATGGCGCCCGAATCGCGCTTGGTGCGGTCATAGCGGCCACGGAAATACGGATCGTCCAGGTTGGCCGAGCCATTGGCCGCCGCCAAGACCACGTGCACGCCCTTCTCCTTCGTCAGATACGAAATGGCGTCGTAGACCGCGTCAACATGCTCGACGGGCAGCCAGCAGGCCGTGGTCGGCCCGCAGCCATTGCTGAACTTGTAGTGCACGCCAATCTGCACCACGTCGCCAGCCTGAAGCACGTTGCGCAGGTCGATCATGCCGCTGACGCTGTACTTGGTGTAGCCGGCCTGCGCTTGCGGCACGATGCCGGTCACGCCATAGCCGTTGTCCTGCCCGAACATGATGCCGGCCGACATCGTGTCGTGCGAATCAGGCTTTTCCACATACTGGCCGTGATGCAGGAAGGGCTTGGGCAGGTCTACGTGGTCGAAGTCCCAGTGACTGATCTCGTTCGAGATCAACCGCACGTTGGCACCATAGTGGCCGGTCTGGCGCTGCGCCTCGAAGGCATTGATGCCGCCCAGCACCCAATAGCCGGGCTTGGGGCCCTGCATGTAGTTTTGGCACGTGGGCGCAAGCGCGCCGTCGCACTTGGTGTAGTCGGGCGTGCCCGGCCCGGTGCGCGTGACCGCCATGACGGGATCGGCCTCCAGGCCTTCGCCCATCGACATCGGCACGGGTTCGATCTGCGCGCTTTCCACCAGCGGATTTTCCAGCAACTGCTTGACCAGCAGCTCCGCGTCGCGGCCGCGCATCATCTCGGCCGAAATCTTGTAGTAGCGCGTGAGGTTATGGCGCTCCAGCGCGGCGATATCCTCGTGGTTGCGCATCATGGGCGACAGCGGCACCAAGGGCTCCATGCCATTGGCCAGGCGAGTCAGCGCGTCCATTGCGCTGGCCACTTCGGGCGTCGGCGCAACACGCTGGACCGGATTGGGCGCTTCCGCCTTCAGCCGAACGTAGATGGGCCTGGGTTCACCGGCTGACGCCGCATGCCCCGGGGCCGTGAATGCCGTGCCGAGCATCAGCGCGAGCATCGATAACTGTATTTTGTTTTTCATGGCTATTCAGTGATCCGCCTTGACGGCGGATCCAACAACACAAAAAGAAAGCCCACCTCCCATCACTGAGAGGGGGCTGGCGTCCAGCGCGGGCCAAGACGTCTACCGCCTTGGCCCGCCTCAATAACGACGACTTACTTGATCAGGTTCCAGGCCTGGGTCCAGTAGCCGCCCTTGCCGGGCTCGTAGTGGAACGGCGACTGGCCGCACCAGTTGGTGTAGGGCCACGGCTTGCACTCGTAGACCTTGCCCAGGTTCGTCACGCGCTCATGCGCCTTGTAGGCGGTGCCGGCCTTGTAGGCGGGCGGCGTATCGCCGGTGCCACCGTTACCGCCGGTGCCACCATTGCCGCCTTCATCAACGACCGGCTTGCCCTTCACCGTCACCACGTGCGAGGCATCCGACGTGCCCTTGTCGTTGCGGGTCGTCAGCGTGAACGAGTACTGCTGGTCCTTCGTCAGCGCCGGCGCCACGAAGCTCAGCGTGGGCTGATCCTTCACCGCGGCGCTGATGCCGGCCGGCACGGTCCACGAGAACTTCAGATCGGTACCCGTCGAGGCCGAGCCCGACAACGTCACCTTCTGGCCCGCTTGCACATTGACCGGGCCGGTGATGCTCGACGCCGGCGGGATGACCACGGGATCCGGCTTGATATCCGCCGCTTCCTTGGTGACCACGAAGTGGTACTTGTTGCCGTCCATCGAATAGACGTGCGACTTGTCCACGCCCACGATCGGCGTCACGGTCTTGCCATCGGCGCCCAGTTGGCCGACACGCACGCGCTTGGACGAGCCGTTGACGGCATTGCCCAGCACTTGCGTCCAGCGCTCGCCTTGCACGGCGTTCTCGTCCAGCGGCACGCGCAGTTGTTCCAGGTATTCGCCGTTGCGCTTGGGGTCGGCCAGACGCCAGACCAGCGTTTCACCCACCTTGGTTTCGCCAATCGAGTACAGCGCGCCGATATCCGACGGCTTGATGACGTTGCTGACGCCTTCGATGTTCACGTCGCCGCAAGCGCGATAGGACTCGCCCGAGGTGACGCCATCGCCCACGTGATTGGTGTTCCAGACGCTCATGATCAGGTGGCGGCCCGTCTTGCCCGCGGGCAGCGTGCAGCTGTATTCCTGTTCACGGCCTTCGCCCGCAGCGGCCGGCGTGAAGTCGCGCTGTTCGCAGAACTTTTCAAAGTCGGAAAATTGCAGCGGCTTGGTCGAGTCGTACGGCATCTTCGTAATGAAGAATTGCAGCGACTTCGTGCGGTGGGCCACGGTGTGGTTCCACTTCAGGGTGACATTGCCATTGGCGTCCGGCTTGAGCGTGGTGATGGGCCATTGGGCCAGCGCGTTCAGGCCACGATGCGATGCCTTGGTGCCGCCGTCGCACAGGCGATCGCCCGGCGTGGTGGCAACAGTCTTTTCGCCGCCCGGCTTTTGCCAGACTTCACGCCAGTCGTACACGCTGCCGCCCTGCGCCTTGAATGCGGCGCAACCTTCGCTCTGACTGCCCGCGTAGCAATGCAGGATGCGCGCCTTTGGATGCGACATGGTGCCGTGAGCCAGGACCGAACCGGATACGACCGCCAGTACCAGGCCGCCCACCAGAGTTAATTTGAATTTCGCCATTTTTTATAAACACTTCAGAGTGAGGTTGAATAAATCACCTTCCATGCAGCACGCAGGACAAGGTGAATTCATTCTCGGCCGGAAGCTCATTGATAATCAAAGTTGATAAACGATTCCTTAAAGCACTTTCCCCACACTCATCAAGAAAATAATCTGGCGGCAAAAAAAATCCCCCGCGCTTTCGCACGAGGGACCAGGAACTTCATTTTTTCCGCGTTATTTACTGCGGATTTTCAAGCAGTTTCAGTTCAGACTGAGAACAGTGAAGGGAATTACTTCACCAGGTCCCAAGCTTGCTGCCAAGCCAGGCCCTTGCCGGGTGCGTAGTGCAACGGCGAGGCGCTGCACCATGCGGTCACGGGCCAGATCTTGCACTCGTAGACCTTGCCACCGTTGGTGACCTTGTCGCCGGCTGCGTACGTGGTGCCTTCCTTGTAGGCCGGGTACTGGCCGGTCTGGCCGCCGTTGCCGCCATCGTTGCCACCGTTGTCGCCGCCGGTGCCGCCGGTGTTGCCACCGTCAGTGCCGCCGCCGGTTTGGGCTTGCTTCTTGACCAGCACGGAATGCGTCTTGCTCGACGAACCCTTTTCGTTCGTGACCTTGACGGTGAACGAGTAGGACTTGTCTTGCGTCAGGGCCGGAGCGGTGAAGCTCAGGTCGGCCTGGTTCAGCGCCGAAGCGGTGATGCCAGCCGGAGCGGTCCACTGGAACTTCAAGGTGCCGCCACCGTTGTTCGAACCCTTGGCCGACAGCGAAACGCGCTCGCCAGCATTGGCCGTTGCCGGGCCAGTCAGTTGCGCCGTGGGTGCGTTGATGACGACGGGCGGCGGATCCACCGGCTCGGCAGCCTTCTGGTCAATCGCGAAGCCCACCTTCTTGTTCAGGCCATAGACCTGGTTGTCGGAGTCGCTTTGCTGCGGCAGGACTTGGCCGTTGGCCTGCATCTTGCCGACCTTGATGACGGACGACTTGTTGTTCACTTCCTTGGCCAGTGCGTACATCCACTGAGCAGCCTTTTCTTCACCGGCCTTGACGATGATCGAATGGCTTTCCAGGTCGCCCGAGCGGCTCAGGTCGAACACGCGCAGGGTCATCTTCGAACCGGCTTCCACTTGGCCGCCTTGCAGCACGCCGCTGGCTTGCCATTGCACGTTGGCAGGCATCACTTCAACGTTCGAGCAAGCGTAGAAACCTTCAGCGTTGTCGCTGGGGTCACGTTGCCACACGCTGTAGATCACGCGCTTGCCGGTGAAGTGGGCGGGGATCTTGACGTCCAGCGGGGTGATCGAGTTGTTGGCCGGACGCGGCAGGAAGCCGGTGTCGCCGATCAGTTCCAGATCGTCCCAACGCAGGCCGCGCTTGGGATCGTAGCTGTCCTTGCTGATGTAGGTCTTGAAGTACGTGCTGACGTGGGCAGCGGTCTGCATGTACTTGAACTGAGCCTTGCCGTTGGCGTCCGGCGTGATGACCGTGGTGGGCCACTCGTAGTTGCCGTCCAGTTCCTTCCAGCTTTCCTTGCCGCCGGCGCAAAGCAGGCCGTCGCGGATGTGGTCTTTGTGGTTGCTCTTGACGCCAAGGATGGCGTTGGACTGCCAGCTTCCCGCCAGGTTGGCGATCTTGCCGCAACCCGAATGCTTGGGGTTGTTCCACGGCGTGTCGTGCGTGTTGCAACCGTATTCACGGCTGGGGGGATCGATCACGGAGCCGTGAGCCGAAACCGTGGTGGGCGCCATCGCCATCAGCACAGCCTGCGTCAGCGCCGCGACCGGCAAGGCAAGCTTGGCGGCGGTACCGCGCAAAGTGGTTTTAGTCATCAAATATCCTTCGTTTAATGGATTGTTTTTCGCATCCCCGTGAACCGGAAATCGCACGGTTCTCGTGAAAGCGAAGCCATTATTCCCGGCGCTCAAAAACGGCAAAACCTTTCTCAACACACTATTAAAAGCAGGTGTTGCATCGTTGCCGCAATACGCGATGAAAAGCAGATTGCGGCGCGCACGAGAAAAAAAAAGCGCCGCAAGGGCGCTTGTTCATGAGGCGGCTTTAAGGCCGGTTCGAAATGCAGAGCGAGGCTCTCGGTGTTCGGTTTCGACGCATGGCATCACCATCACCGGAAACGTGAGTGAAAACTCGCTTCCTTCGTTTGGGCGGGAATCGACCGACAGCTTTCCACCATGGGCGTCGACAACCGTTGCGACCAGCGCCAAGCCCATTCCCACCCCATCACGACTACCCGGATCCACCTGAAAAAACGCCTGGCAGAGTTGCGGCATGACGGACTCGGCAATGCCGATGCCCTCGTCAATCACGCTGATGCGCGCCATATCGCCTTGGCGCTTCAGGCACAACGTAATCCGCGTATCAGCCTTCGAATACTTGATCGCGTTATCCAAAAGGTTCATCACGGCGCGCTGCAACATGCAATAGTCGCCCGACACCCACAGCTTCTCGCCGCATTCGCGGACTCGCACGTCGATGCCTTTTTGTTCGGCCAACAGCATGGCTTGGTCGGCCGCTTCCTGGCCGATGTCCAACAGCGAAACCGGCAGGAAATTGGCCTTGTCCAGGCGTTCAGCGCGAGACAGATGCATGAAGTCCTGGGCGACGGTCAAGCTGTACTGAGCCAGCTCCCGCACCGATTCCGCAAAGGCTTCCTGCTTGGGATCGTTGCTTTCCGCGCTTTGCTTGTCCACCATCACCAGGATCGTCGACAGCGGACTGCGCAGGTCATGCATCATCTGCAGCATCACTTCGTTATCACGGGCGCAATTCGCTTTGGCGTTCCGCATGGCAAGCGGCTCCGTCGATACCGCGCCGTCGGACAAGACACGTTCGCGGCGAGCGTTGCGGGTCGCCATGCGCCAGCGGACGACGCAGATGTACGCCAAGGCAAGACCCACTAACGGCGCCACCACCGGCGTCCAGCGACGCGCCGAAATCACAACAAAGGCGGCCAACAGCCAGAAGCCGATCAGCCAGGCCAAGGCGCGAAAGCGCATTTTTGATTGGCCGGCGATCACGCTGAACAAGGCCAGGGCCGCCAGGATTCCAAAGTCAGCCAGCACGCCGGGCGCCGCGGCGGTCAGTGGCCGCCCATCGCTGGGCACGGCGAAGCAAAGCAAGATGATGCCCAGATTGCAGAACAGCAGCGCATCGTTTTTTCTGGCGCCCAGGCGCGCATAAGGCCAAATCAGGAATTTCATCGTCAGGCTCGGAAGTTGTCGGCGGCGCGTGCAACGCGCGGTCGGACCGGCGGCGCCCGGAAGGCGCGGACAGCGATTGGAAGGGATTGGGTGTGCCGCAATGTTCCGGCAAAGTTGCCGATATGGCGTGGCACAAGGCAAGCCGGGGCGAACGCCCGCTGGCTCAATACATGCGTTCGAGGCGGTAGCCGTAGTTGTACACAGTGGCGATTACATAGCCGTTGCGTGAGCGCAAACCCAGCGCCGAACGCAGGTTGCTGACGTACGTCGCCAGGCTCGCGTCGTATTTACGGTCAACGGTGCCCCAGATCTGCTGGCACAAGGCGTCCTTGGTGATGATGCGGCCGGGGCTGCGAAACAACATCGTGGCCAGATCGAATTCCCGCGTGGGCAAGGTCACGGGGCGTCCATCCACCGTCAGCGTCTTGGCTTCAAGGTTGAAGGCGAAATGGCCAACCTGGAACTGCAACGCGGAGGCTTCGCCGCGTTGCGACTTGCGCAACTGGGCGCTCATGCGGGCCAGCAATTCGCGTTCGCGAACCGGCTTTTGCAGGTAGTCGTCGGCGCCCATGTTCAAGGCCTGCACGATGCTCTCTTCGTCGTCGCGCTGCGTCAGCATCAAGATGGGCATGGAAGGCGCCAGGTTGCATCGCGCCCACTTCAAGACGGCCAGGCCCGATGCGCCAGGCACTTCCCAGTCCAGCAGCACAACGTCAACCTTCTGTTGTTGCAACAGCGCGATGAAGCCATCGCCGTCGCGGCGGGAGAACGCCTGGTGGCCGTGGCTTTGCAGCAGTTTGGTGACCCACTCGACTTGAGTGGGCGAATCTTCAAGGATGGCGACAAGCATTGAGTCCGATCTTATGTAAGCGCAATTCCCGAAGACTTTTATTATTACGGCAATCACATTGATACCCCGACAGAATGATTTCATGCTGGGATAGACACAACAATAAGAAATTTCTCAAAGCCAAAACTGGAAAGCCAAATGTCAAGATATGAAAATAAGTCCTTAATATGGGGCTATTTCTTTGTGAAAGACCAAAGATAATCCGGTGATTATCAACAAATTCCTGGCGCGCCTTTAACCAGCTTTTAGAAATTGCCAAGCAGGCTTTAATTAATCCCCATGAAGACAAACTTCCAATCCTGATAACTGGATTTTCCCGACATATCCCCCAGCTCCGCGGCAAACCCGTCCTGTTTGATCGGCTTTCGTTCCGACAGGCTATATACCCCCATGATTCCCCCATCTGGTGATTTCACGATGCCCCACTCGGTGCCGCCGGTAATCGGGTCGGCATAAAGACGGCGCAAATGGCGACGCGTGAACGACACGCGGTCGTCCTTGAGCAAGGCCTCCATGGTTTTGGGATAGGCCGGCGCGGTGCCGGACAGGTAATACGAAGCCAACGCTCGTTGATATTGCTGACCGACGAAAAGCAGCTCGGCCTCCTGGTCGCGCAGCTTTTGCATCGACCATGGCTGCACCACCGCGGTCAGCCCCGTGGCCACCGCCATTACCAGCATCAGCACCATCAGATAGCCGAAGCCCGCCTGACGGCGCGACAACGCACCGCGATCACCACCGCGCATAGTCCAACCCATCCAGCCCCCTGCCGGTCGCGCCGCTGATTACATCGTTCACGCCCGGCGCATCCCCGTTCTGCGGCAACCAGCTGTCGCGCTTGCCTGTCACCGGGTCCATGGGAAGCTCGCGCAGGTATTTGTCGGCGACAAGCACATCCAGCGAATCGGGATTGTTGCCATGGTCGGCGCGGTAATCGTCGATAGCGTGACGAATCGATTGCAGGTTGTGACGCAGCACCGTTTCACGCGCGCGATCGTTGCTTTTGAAAAACGACGGCGCTACCAGCGACATCAGCGCACCGATGATGGCCATGACCGCCATCAGTTCAATCAGCGTAAAGCCGGCGCAGCCGCGCTTACCAATCTTTGTACGGAACGCCATTGAGACCTCTACGTTGACTTTTTGAACGCACATCGAACACATCACGGCCCGATGAGAATGAGTCGGCCGAACTGTCATAGCTTCGGGTGTCCCAGGTATCGGCCGCCGCGCGGTTTTCGCAGTTCTCGCACATGGGGTCGGCCGGCAGGCGGCGCAGGAAATACAACATGCCGCCATTAGGGTCCGTCTTGTTCTGCACGCCCTTGACCAGGGCTTCCAGGTCGGGGGGGTAGCCGCTGCGGTCCAGCGGCTTGTCAACCTTGCCTTCGCGGCTGGCCTGATAGTAGGCGTCGATCGCGTCGCGCATGGTGTGCAGGTTCTGGCGTAGCTCGCGCTCCAGCGCGCGCTGCTTGACCAGCGATGAGAACGGCAGCGCGACGCTCAACAGCAGGGCCAGCAAGGTCATGGCCGCCATCATCTCGATCAGCGTGAAACCCGATTGCTTGCGCATGACCCGTCCTTAGAAAGGCGGCTTGGTCAGCGCCGCATCCAGCGCCGGGGCATCACCCGCCGCAGCCGGTGCTTCCGGCGCGGCGGCGGGCGCCTGAGTGGTCATCGGCATCACGGTGACCCGCGCTTCCGTGCCCGACGGAAAGTAGCTGTCGGCCGCCGACGGCAATGCCATCGAGCGTTCGATATGCGGCGTCAGAAGCAGCACGATCTCGGTGTTCTGGTCCGTCTTCTTCTGGCCACCGAACAGGCTGCCCAGCCAGCCCATCACGCTCAGTCCGGGCACACCGCTGCTGCTGCGCGTCTGCTGCTGGTTGACCAGCCCCGCCAGCACCTGGGTTTCACCGTCACGTGCCGTCATCACGGTTTCCGCGTTGCGCGTGCTCATCGGGTAGACGATGCCGCCGCCCGCCGTCTTGACCTCGCCCTTCAGGTTGCTGACTTCCATACTGACCTTCACGCTGACTTCATTGCTCAGGCTGATGCGCGGTTCCACCTGCAGGATCAGGCCCACGTCCTGGTAGTTCACGGATTCCGTCACCACGCCATTGGCGTTGGTCGTCGTCACGACCGGCACCTTTTCACCGATCTTGATGCTGGCCTTTTCCATGTTGCGCACGCGGATCTTCGGGTTCGCCAACACCTTGGTCTTGCCACGCTTTTGCAGCAGGTTCAGCGCCGCCGACAGATCATTGCGGCTGGTCACGCCGATCTTGCCCTGGTTCAGCCCCAACAGGTCACCCACCGTGATCCTGCCGTTTTCGCCTTGCGGCAGCACGGAAAAGCGCAAGTCGCTGGGGTAGTCCACCCCGATTTCAAGCTCGTCGCTGGCGTTGACTTCCAGCACCTGCACGTCCATCGTCACTTCGGACTGCGCGATGTCCAGCGCCGCCACCACGCGCTCCACCACCGCCATGACTTCCGGCGTGTCGCGCACCAGCACGGCATTGGCGCGTTCGTCCAGATGCACGTTCTTGGGCGCGCTGATCTGCCGCAACGCCGCCAGCACGTGCGTGGCATCCGCATGGTTCAGGTAGAACACCCGCACCATCAGCTCGCGGTATTCCTTGTCTTTGTCCGGACGCGACGGGTAGATCAGCAAGGTGTGGGCATCCAGCACCTTCTTTTCCAACTGATTGGTGCGCAACAGCAGGTTGATGGCGTCTTCCGCCGTGGTCTGTCGGGCCATGATGCTGGCCGGCATGCTGGTCTGCACGTCCGGGTCCAGCACGAAGTCCACGCCCGCCGCCAGGGAAATCGTGTCCAGGATCTGCACGATGGGCTGCGCCTTGAAGTTCAGCGTAACGGGCTTGCGCAGCGCATCCGCCAGGCGCGGCTTGACCGACTGACGGCCCACGTCGCGGCGCTGCAGTTGCGTGCGCAGCGCTTCGGCCGACGGAAACCCCGGCTGCTCCTGCAAGATGCGGTTGACCTTGTAGAGCGCCTCGCGCGGGTGGTCGAACTGCAGCCTGACCGCTTCGGCCAGCTCGGCGTTCAGGTGCACACGCTGCTCCAACTGCGTCTTGAGCTGTTGGGCACGCATATTGCCGGGGGTGATCGTCAACAACTCCAGCACGTCTTGCAGGGCGGCTTCGTCATCGCCCGCCTCCATCTTGACGCGTACCCGCTGCAGGATCTCGCGCGACAGCGCGACGCCGTCACGCGCCACATCCTTGCCCGCCTCGATATCGTTGGGGTTCTTGTCCAGCTTTGCGCGGCCGGCGGCCAGGCGGTCAGCGGTCGATGCAGGCTCGCCGCCCAGCGCGCGTTTCAGGGATTCCGGGGCCGCGCATCCACCCAGCAACAGGCTGAGGAACGCGGCCAATACAACAGGTTTTGCAATCATGATTCTTGCCATTCCCAAAATAATTGTTCGTTTCGATGAGCGTCTTGCTCATTGCGCCAGCGGCGCCAGGTCCACATGCAGTTCCCGACCCTGCGCATCCAGCAGCACCACGCGCTGCGGTTCCAGCGCCTTGAACCGGTACTGCGACGCCACCATGCCGCCGGGCCACACCGCACCGGCGATGTCGCAGCGTTGGCACAGCAAATAGGTTTGCTCTTGATGCGCCAGCACCACGATGCGGCGGCCGGTGTCAGACCATTCGCCAATGGCCATGAACGCCGGCATGCTGGCCGCGCCGTTACCCTCGGGCATGGTCGGCAGGGCAAGGTCAAGCGCCGGGACCTCGGCCTGCGCCGTGGCGGCGTCGGCGGCGTCGCCCTGCGCCTGCGCATTGCCGCGATCCAACAACGAGGCCCAGCTTTGCGACGGAAACAGATCCACTTCGCGTGCCGGCTCGGCCAGCACGGCGGCGCCGGGCGCCAGGGCGACAAACACTGCGGTCATCCATCGCTTCATCACACCACCCCCAACATGCTCAAGCGCATCTTTACGTTCACCAGCATGTTCTCCGGCCGTTGCCGGTCCAGCGACAGCGACTCCAGGCGCAGCAGCGGCTCGTCGGTCAGCTTGCGCAAGCCCGCGCTCAGGTCCTGGTAGGAACCCACGGCGGTGATGTCCACCGACGTGCGGCGCAACCGACCCTGGATGGTGTCTTCGCCCTGATACTGGATGTCGACCAGCAACAAGCCCGATCGCACCAACTGCTCCATCACGGCCAGCTTGCGTTCATCCGGGTCCAGGCGCAGTTGCACGCGCAGTTCGTCCATGTCATTGCCGGACGGCGCGACGTGCGGGGTGCAGGCATGGATCTCGGCATGCAGTTCCAGGGCACGCAGTCGCAGCTCACCCTTCTCCGGCCACAACACCACAACGAAATGCACGATCAAGACCCACAAGGCCACCAGCGCCAGGAGCCCGCCCCGCCCGAGCCGCTCGGCCCAGCACTGCCAATGCCACCGCAAAGGCGAACCGGCCTCGCGCTGGCGCAGCGCGGCCAGGCGACGACGAATTTCAGTAAAGGATTTCATCGCAGCTCCACCTGCACGGTAGACATCGTGGCCAGGTTGGGATCACCCGACTTGATGCCGTGGCGAACTACCGTGGCGCGCATGCCTGATTCGGCGTTCAAGCGAGCCGCGAAGGCGAATACTTCAGTCAGGTCCACCGTCATCAATTCAAGCTGGACGGACTTGCCAGCCCCCTCGACCTTCAGGTTCATCACAGCCAGGCGCGGGCTCCAGGCGTGTTCGATGGCGCGAAGCAGGACGGGCCGCAGCCGGTCCTCGGCGCTTTGCGCGGACAGCATTGCATCAACCCTCTTTTCTTCCGGCGACTGCGCCAGGGCACGGCGCTGCTCGCGTTCGTGCTGCATGCGACGCTCGACCAACTGGCTCTCGGAGCGGGTGACTTCCACTCGCAACGCCCACACGTCCCATTCCCGCCACGCGCTCAACAGGGCCACGCACAGCAACAACAGCACGATGATGGCGGCCCAGGGTTGCGTGGCGCCGCGCTTGGTGAAATCTAGCTTGCTCATCTTCAGACCGGGCATGATCGCGCTCCCAACATGGCGTGCGGAAAGCCCAGCCAGCGCGCTTGCGGCGGCAAGGAAAGATCCGCCGGCGCCAAGATTGACGTCCAGTTGCATTCCGGCACGATGGGCTGGTTGCACAGCGCCTGCGCGCCGGCAACCGCCGAGGCGTGCGACTGGCCGGGCGAGCGCTGCAAGGTGATCATGTCGTCCCACCCCTGCGCCGATGGCCACAGGCACGTCACCGCGCTGGCCTCCGCCAGCACCAGGCACGCGCCTTCGGTGCGCGCGGGGCGGTGATAACGTTGCAAGCTTGCGGACAACAGGTCGCGGCAGGCTGCCAGCGTCCACTTCTGTTCCCGCAACTTGCCTTCCAGCGCATCCAGCATCAGTGCGTCCGCCGCGACGGCCAGCCGCGCATGCCCATGGCGCGCCGGCCCCAACCGCACGCGCGTCTGCACGGTGATGCCGCGCTCGCGCAGCAGCGCCTGGGCGTAGCCGCGCCAGTGCGTATCGCCGCCAGGCAGGCCCGGCTGCCACGGCAGCAGCAGCGTATGCACCCACGGATAGCCCAGCCAGACATGCACGCGGTTGCGCCACCACGGGCGCAGCCGCGTGCAAGTGGCAAGCAAGGCGGCCACGGCCTCGGCCGGTTCACCGCCGTGGCCACACTTCAGACGATCGTCCACCGCCTTCGTCGGCGACAACAGGCTGACATGTTCAGCATCGATCAGAACGGCTTGTTCATTCCATAGCGACCGCACGGCAAACCTCCTGATAAGTCGTCAGTCCGTGCGCGACGGCCTCGTGGGCCGCATCGCGCATCGATTGATAATCGGCGCACTGCGCCAGCGCCTCTTGCCGACGCTCGGGCGAGCGATCCAGCAGCGCGGTCTTCATGCGGCTATCCAGGCGCAAGACCTCGGCCAGCGCAATGCGGCCCAGGAATCCCGTGTGGCGGCAGGCTTCGCAACCCGGGCCGGCACGTGCCTCGCCCGGCGGCGCGCAATGCGGGCACAAGCGCCGCACCAGCCGCTGCGACACCACGCCGTTGAGCGATTCCAGGAACGTGGCGGGTTCCACATCCATGTACAGAAAACGGTCAATCACGCTGAACGCATCGTTGGCGTGTACCGACGACAGCACGCGGTGGCCGGTCAACGCCGACTGCACGGCAATGGCCGCCGTTTCGGCATCGCGGATTTCGCCAACCAGGATGGTGTCCGGATCATGGCGCAGGATGGAGCGCAGGCCGCGCGCGAAGGTCAGGCCCTTTTTCTCGTTCACCGGAATCTGCAGGATGCCGCTCATCTCGTATTCCACCGGGTCTTCGATGGTGATCAGCTTTTCGTCGCCGCTGTTCAGTTCGGACAAGGCGCCATACAAGGTGGTGGACTTGCCGCTGCCCGTGGGGCCGGTGATCAGCGTCAGCCCATAGGGCAACTGCGCCAGCACACGGATACGGCGCGCCGTTTCCGCCGGGAAGCCCAAGGTATCCAGGTTCAGCTTGTCGCCACGCTGCGAGCGGTCCAGCAGACGCAAGACGGCGTTCTCGCCATGGTTGCCCGGCATGATGGACACGCGGAAATCCACTTCCCGCCCTTGCAGCACTACCTTGAAGCGGCCGTCCTGCGGCACGCGCTTTTCGGCGATGTCCAGGCTGGACAGCACTTTCAGACGCGACATCACCTGGTTCGCGGTGACCTGCCCCGGCACCTTGCGGATGCGCAGCATCACGCCGTCGATGCGATAGCGGATCAACAGCCCTTCCTCGTCAGACTCCAGATGGATGTCGCTGGCGCGGCTTTGCAGGCCGTCGTAGAGCGTCATGTTCACCAGGCGGATCACCGGGCTTTCGTCCTTGGCCAGCGAGGCCAGGGAAATCGATTCGACCGCCTTGGCAAGCGAGTCGTCCGCCATGTCCACGGACACGCCGTCCAGCACGCGCTCGGTGGCCTCGGCCTGCTTCAACCAGGCATCCACCACGCCGGTGGGGCACACGGCAAAGCGCAGCGCATGGGCGGACAGCATGGCTTGCAGCTTCAGGCGCGCATCGCGCGAGAACGGCGCGGCCATGGCCAGCAGGAATTCGCCATCCACCTGCAAGGGCGCGACGCGGCACGCCATGGCGTCCGCCAGCGGCAAGACGTCAAAGCGCGGCGCGGCCTGGCGGCATTGCTCGGCGGTCAAGGGCTCCATACCCAAGGCCTGCGCCAGCACCGGCAGCAGTTGCGGGCGGCGCGCCAATTCCTCGTCCAGATAGTCGGCCAGGGACAGGCTCAGTTCCGCCGCGCGCTCGCGCCACAGCCACCATGCCTCGTCGGCCACGGTCGTGCTTTCCATTGCGCCATCCTCCTGACTGATTTCGAATTCGTGCATTACGTTCATCCAAGACTCCCGGCCATCTCGAAGATGGGCATGTACAGCAAGATGACGATGGTGCCCACCAGCCCGCCGACAACCAGCATCAGCAGCGGCTCGAACACCTTTCCAAATACTTCGATGGCGTGATCCAGCGTGCCATCGTGAAACTGCGCGATGCGTTCGCACATGCCGCCCAAGTCCCCGCTTTGCTCGCCCACGCGCAGCAACCGTTCGGCCACCGCCGTCGTCAAGCCATGGCGCGCCAAGGTCTCCGACACGCTGCGTCCGGCCCGCAATTCCTGCAGCGCCAGGTCCAGGCGTTCGCCATAGGCGGGCGGCAAGATGCGGTCGGCCAGTTCAAAGGCCTGCAACGCGGGGGTGCCGCCTTCAATCAACAAGCCGACCGTGCGATAAAAGCGCGCCAGCACGAACAAGTTGCCCACGTCGCGCAGCTTGGGCAGCCGCCAGAACAGATTCATCAACGCCGCCTTCACCGTCTGCGTGCGCAGCGCCAACGCGGCGGCAAGCAGACTTGCACCGATGCCCGCGCCCAGCAAATGACCGTCGGACTGCACCAGGCGCGCCCACCACAACATGGCCTCGGCGGTGGCCGGCAAGGTGCGCATGCTTTCGAATACGACCGCAAAGCGCGGCACGACAAAGAACAGCATGAACAGCAAGATTCCAAAGCCCACCGCAATCACCACCAGCGGGTACACCAGCGCGCCCACCACTTTCTTGCGGATGTTTTCGATCCGCGTTTCGTAGTACTGATAGCGCCTGAGCACCACCGGCAATTGCCCGCTGCCTTCGGCCGACGCCACGGTTGCCACCAGCAGCGCCGGATACACCAAGGGTTGAGCCTCCATCGCCTTGGACAGCGGCTGGCCCTGATACAGCGAGCGCAGCAGTTGGCCCAGCGATGCCTGCAACGCCTTATTGCCCTTACCGGCCTTGTCGCTCAGCGCCTCAAGCGCTTCGATCAAGGCCAGTCCGGCGTCCAGCAACGTGGACAATTCTTGCAGCAGCAGCCCAAGCGAAAAGGCCTTCTTGCCGCGCGACTTGATGCCACGGCGCACGGCCGAACGTTGAATGTCCAGAACCATGCCGTCGGCATCGCTCAACTGCGCGCGTGCCTCGTTTTCGCTGGAGGCGCGCACGGTGTGCACGCGCAGCGTTCCTTGCTTGAGCAAGCGGATCCGGAATTCATTCATGTCAACGCTCCGCGTGTTGCGACTGGCGATAGCGAGCGTCGCGCGCCTGGCTCAGTTGCAGATAGTGTTGCCACACGCGGCTCACGTAGCGCTTGCGTGCCGCTTCGCGATTGGCCGCGCCGCCGGCGTTGTACGCCCCGACCGCGCGCCAGGTGTAGCCGTAGCGCTTGACGAAGCCCGCCAGGATTTCGGCGCCCACGTCGATGGACAGACAGGGTTCGTCCAGTAAGCGCTGGCGTGTGATGCCGCGCTTGGCCAGGCCGGGCAGATGGATGCTGTTGATCTGCATCAGCCCGACGTCCTGGGTGCCGTTGGTGTTGTTGTTGATGGCGCGAGGGTTCAGGGACGACTCCACCTTCGCGATCGAATACAGCAGCAGCGGGTCCACGCCATGGCGATCGCCTGATTGCTGCCAGCAACTGGCGGCGGCGGCGGTGGACAACGTCATCCCGACGAGCACGGCCGCCGCCGACTTAGAGGCCATAAACCAGCTCACCGCTGCCTCCCGCCCGGCCTTCCTCGCCGAAAGAAACGACTTCAGCATCCGTGCTGCGCCCGGGCACATTCAAGACATAAGGGCGGCCCCATGCATCAGCGGGCACATCCTTGGCCAGGTAAGGGCCATGCCAGTTGGGCGCGCCCTGGGGCGCCTTCACCAAGGATTCCAGGCCCTGCTCGGTGGTGGGATAGCTGCCCACGTCCAGGCGGTATTGCGTCAGGGCGTCGCCCAGCGTCTTCATTTGCGCCTGCGTGGCGCGCACCTTGGCGCGATCAACCTGAGAGAACAGCTTGGGGCCGACATAGCCCGCCAGCAACGCGATGATCAACAGCACGACCAGCAATTCCAGCAAGGTAAAGCCCTGTTGCAGGCCAAGACGGCGTCGGAAGTTAAGAGTCTTCATGAGTCCACTTTTTCTGATTGAGCGATCACCGCGCTGCGGCAATCTGGAGTGAAGTGCGGGCAGAGGCGAGCATCGTGAGGAACGATGCGGGTCCGAGCGCCGGCGTGACCGGACGCTTCAAAGGCGGAAAAATCTCTACGCAGGCCGGCATATTTCCATGCGGGCGATAGGCCAACAACGTTTCTAAAGAGAGCCTCAATCGCTAGCCGGAGGGGGCTGGGAGGGCTTTAAGAAGTGTTGAGGAAGATGGCGCGGCAACAGGGGCGGCGCTTCAATCTTGCCTCTTGAGCCAGGCCCCGCGGCAAGCGGGAGCAGGCTGGCCCCGCTAGAAGGAAGACCATGCAATCCCCCCACGCCGCCCTGGCTGCACAGGCCACCCCGGCCTACACGAAAGCGCAGATCGCCCTGCATTGGCTAAGCGTCAGTTTGATGAGCATCCTGGTGCTTGCCGGTGAATTGCGCCATCTGCTGACGGCGCAGACGGGCGTATCCATGCGCTCGGTGATGATCGTGCACATTGGTTGCGGCATGGCCCTGCTTGTGGTCACGCTGGTGCGGACGGTGGTGCGCATCACGCGCCGCCGTGCCGTGGGCGACGGCTTCTGCATGCAGGATGCCTGCGCCCACGCGGTGCATCTGTGCATCTACGCGTTCATCTTCGCGTCGTGTCTGGTGGGCTGGGTCATCGTCAACGCCAAGGGCCTTGCCGTGCCCGTGCCCTTCACCAGCCTGGAGTTCCCCCGCCTGGTCTCGGCCGACCCCGCCCTGGTCGCCACCACGGTATGGCTTCACAACATGCTTACCTGGGCGCTGTACGGCCTGCTGGCCTTGCACATCGTTGCGGCGCTTGGCCACCATTACATCTTCCGGGACGACACGCTGGCGCGCATGGCCTGGCGCCGCCCGACGCGCCGGCTTGCCGAACCGCGCACGACTGAACCCAAGCGCGCACGTGCGCCTGCACGCACGCAAACGGCCGGCGTGCATTTTTCAAAAAATTAGGTATACTTCCGCCTCGCTTGCAAAAAAACGGTGTTGAAACCGGTACGGCAAGCGCTGAAGTACTGCAAGAAAAAAACTGCGGGAGTAGCTCAGTTGGTAGAGCGCAACCTTGCCAAGGTTGAGGTCGCGAGTTCGAGACTCGTCTCCCGCTCCAGGATTTTTGTCCATGGAGATCAATAGATTCCGTGGATGTTAAAAAAGGCCAAAACTTTGTTTTGGCCTTTTTTATTTTTTGCACCACCGGCTGCTGCTTGGCTGGGGCCACACCCCTCAATTTTTATTGGCGTCCATTTTCGAAACGCGCGCGTCGAATGGACATGCTTTGCCGCAAAGCCAGTGCCACCCCGGCCGCGCCCAATATCGCCCGTCCCGCTGCAAACCGAAACTCCCCCTATACGTATTGAGATTTCGCCGGAGAGGGCTGCCAAACGCATCGAATCGTTCGATTCAACCCAATTGAATGAATCGAACGACTAGAGTAACCTAGCCTCCACGGACTGTATGAGGAGTCGAAATGCGAACCTTTACTGCCAATGAGGCAAAAACTCGATTCGGCGAGCTGATAGACCGGGTTCAACGAGAGCCGATCCAGGTCACTCGACGTAACCGTGTCGTAGGCGTGATGGTTTCTGCGGAGGACTACCAGGCAATGCGCGCATTCTATGCAGATCGGCTGCGACGCACCCTGAAGCAAACCGCCGAAGAGGCATCGGCCCAGGGCTTGACGGACGAGAAGCTGAAACAGCTCCTGGCCGATGACGATTGAACGCGCTGTCGTCGATACCAACGTCCTGATAAGTGCAGCGCTGTCTCCCCGATCTGCGCCAGCCCAGATTGTGGATTGTCTTCTGCAGCACGCTACGCTGGTATTTTCACGGGAAACGGTCGAGGAACTGGAAACCAGGCTGTGGCGCCCAAAATTTGACCGTTATCTGGACATGGATCGCCGACGTCTGCTTTTACATGACTTCGCCGCAGCGGCTCAATGGATCGATTTGCCTGCGGCGCCCCGGCCAACGTACTGCCGCGACCCCGATGACGATATGTTTATCCATACCGCCTTGCACGGCAGCGCGGAATGGCTCGTGAGCGGCGACAAGGATTTATTGGAAACTCCACCCTCTGATTGGAAATTTGAAATCCTATCGCCAGCGCAAGCGTTAGAAAAATGGCATCAGAAATAAGCACGCTCCAATTGAAACCACGCTTGACAGCGTCAAATCAGTATCATCGCGCCACCGAATTTTGAAGAATGGACCTGCGGGTCCTTTTTTCATGCGCGCTCGTTGCGTTGCGTCGCTGGCAGGTATTCCCGCCCCGCCTCCAACAGCATGCGTCCGACATAGTCCGCGAAGCTGCGGCGCACCACCACTTCGATGTCACCCTCATCAAGCGCACGCACCATGACGCCGGCCTTGAAATAGTGGCTTTGCGCGCATTGGCCGGGGCCGAAGACGCGTGGATGCAGATCCAGCGGGCAGCCTTTTGCCAGCACGTCGCGCGCGTGCTCGCCCGACAGTTCCAGCACCGTGTACCCGCTACTGACATCCACCACGCAGGCGGACAAGCCTTGCAGCACCGGGCGCAACGTTTGCTCAAGCGCGGGGCGCGCGGGTGCCAGCGATTGCAGCCACCATTCATCCGGCCCCATCCAGGCCAACAGGTGTCGGTGGCCATGCTCCACTGTGTTGGGGGCCAGGGGTGGTGCCGTGCCCAACGCGCGTTCAAGCGCCTTCGCGAAGTCTGGCGACCGCGCGTTGCCGCGCAGCACGGCCAGGTCCAGGAATGGCCGCTCACTGATGCGTAAGCGCTCGGAGTCTGGCGTCTCGGCAGTCCGGTGAACGGGCTCCAGGCCCTTCAGGGGCGATTCCAGATAGGTTTCAGTCCACATGCTGGCGTGCTCCTTCGGGGTCGTAGAACACCGGGCTGCCGATCGTGGCCGGCAGGAAGCCGCCGCCAGGCAACGCCACCTCGACCTGCTGCCCCATGCGTTGCAGACCGTCCTGCACCAGGCCAAGCGCGATCGAACGGTTCAAGGTGGGGCTCATATAGCTGGATGTGATGTGGCCGACCATCGGCATGATCGGCGCTATCGGCGCGCGACTCGCCCGGTTCATGATCTGGCTGCCTTCCGGCAGCACAATGGCCGGGTCCCGCGACAGCAGGCCCACAAACTGTTTGCGCTTGTCGCTGGCCGTGTGTTCGCGCAAGAGCGAGCGTTTACCCAGGCAGTCCTTGGACTTGGCGACCATGCCGCCCATGCCCAGGTCCTGTGGCGTCACGGACCCGTCCGTGTCCTGGCCCACGATGATGTAACCCTTTTCCGCGCGCAGGACGTGCATGGCTTCCGTCCCGTAGGGCGTGATGCCATATTCGTGGCCGGCTTCCATCAACGCCTTCCACACATGCTGGCCCAGATTGGCGGGCACGTTGACCTCGTAGGACAGCTCCCCCGAAAAGCTGATGCGCATGATGCGCGCCGGGGTGGACCAGCCGGCACCCGCTACCGTGCCCTCGCGGAAGG
The DNA here is from genome assembly GCF_002812705.1 of Achromobacter spanius. NCBI lineage: Bacteria > Pseudomonadati > Pseudomonadota > Betaproteobacteria > Burkholderiales > Alcaligenaceae > Achromobacter > Achromobacter spanius. Next base: position 215,084 of record NZ_CP025030.1, read on the forward strand.
TCATGAAGGGAAACGCCGCGTTGGAAAAATCAATGTCGGGGCAGACCGCGCGCAGCACCTCGCGCGACCGCGGTCCCGCCACCGCGAAAGTGGCGAAATGGTCGGTGACGCTGGTCAGGTGCACATCCAGATGCGGCCATTCCGTTTGCAGCCAACGTTCCATCCAGGTCAGCACGCGCGCCGCGCCGCCGGTGGTGGTGCTCATCAAGTAGTGATGTTCGCCCAGGCGCATGGTGACGCCGTCGTCGAACACCATGCCGTTTTCATCCAGCATCAGTCCGTAGCGCCCCTTGCCGACTTCCAGCTTGCTCCAGAGATTGGTGTAGACCCAGTTCAGCAAGGTTGCGGCATCCGGGCCTTGCACGTCGATCTTGCCCAGGGTGGAGGCATCCAGCATGCCGACGCCATTGCGCACGGCCAGGCATTCTCGGGCGACGGCGGCCTGCATGCTTTCGCCCGCCAGCGGAAAATACCAAGGCCGCTTCCAGTTGCCCACATCTTCGAACGCCGCCCCTTGGGACACGTGCCATTCGTGTATGCAGGTCTTGCGGATGGGGTCGAAAAAGTCGCCCAGTTCGCGGCCCGCCAGCGCGCCGAAGGTGACGGGGGTGTAGTTGGGGCGGTAGGTCGTGGTGCCGGTCTGCGCGATGGTCTGGCCCAGCGCGTCGGCCAGCACGGCGGCGCCATTGATGTTGCCCAGCTTGCCTTGGTCAGTACCGAATCCCATGGCGGTATAGCGCTTCACGTGTTCGACTGAGTGATAGCCCTCGCGCACCGCCAGGTGGATGTCGGCCACGGTCACGTCGTTCTGGTAATCAACGAACTGCTTGGCGCCGCTTCCGGGACGCTGCCGGTTTGCTACCTGCCAGATCGGCAGCAGTGGATCTTCGGCGATATCAGTGGTGCGCCACGATAACGGGCTTGCGCCGTTCAGCCCTGCCCGTGTTGCCGCGAGCTCGCCCGCCATGGCGCCGCCATGTAGCGCCTGCGCCAGCGAAAAATCCCCATTGGCCGCGCCCGCGCTAACCTGCGCCTGCCGTGAACCCTCGGGAACAAAGCAGGCCCGGGCATCGTCCCAGCGCGTCTGACCGCCCGACTGCGCATGCAAATGCAAGGCCGGATTCCAGCCGCCCGACACCGCTACCAGATCGCAGGGTAGCTTGGCATTCGGCGGGCCAGCCCGGCCGGCGGTATACGACGCCAACACCACGCCGGACACCTGCCGCCCACCGCGGGCCTGCAGCACCACCGATTCATTGCGAACCTCGATGCCCGCGCTGCGCACCGCATCGGGCAGCGCGCCCCGCCCCGGCGGTCTCGGATCAATCACGGTGACGTTCGCGCCTTGCTCGCGCAGATCAAGCGCGGTGCGGTAGGCGCCGTCGTTGTTCGTATAGAGCACCACCCGCCGTCCCGGCAGCACCGCGTAGCGGCGCACATACGTCGACACCGCCGACGCCAGCATGATGCCCGGCAGGTCGTTATTGCCGAACAACAGCGGCCGCTCGTGCGCACCGGTCGCCAGCACGACTTGCCTGGCGCGCACTTTCCATAGCCGTTGGCGCACGCCCCGACGCTGCGACAGGGGTAGATGGTCGGTCACTTGTTCGCACACCGTCACCAGATTCTGGTCGTGATAGCCGAACGCGGTGCTGCGCGTCAGGATGCGCACTTCCTTCATGGCTTGCAGCTCTGCCTGTGTCTGGCGGATCCAGTCCAGGTTGGCCGCGCCATTGATCAATGCCGGATTGGAGAGCAGGCTGCCTCCAAGTTCCGCCTGGTTGTCGACCAGCATCACGCGGGCACCCGCCATTGCCGCCGCCATCGCCGCGGCCAGGCCAGCCGGCCCGGCGCCCACCACCAAGACGTCGCAATGAGCGTAGCGCTTGTCGTAGTGGTCGGGGTCGGGTTGCCGGGGCGCGCGACCCAGGCCACCCGCTTTGCGGATCAGTCGTTCGTAGTGGGGCCACCAACGCCGGGGCCACATGAAGGTCTTGTAGTAGAAGCCCGCCGGGATGAAGCGGCCCAGCCGCTGGAACACCGCCATGCGGTCGCGCTCCAGGTCGGGCGCCGCATTGACGCTGCTAGCGCGCAAGCCTTCGTAGAGTTCGATCGTGGTGGCGCACGGGTTGGGCACGGTGTGACCGTCTTCTTCCAACTGCACCAGCGCGTTCGGCTCTTCGACGCCCGCCGTCATGATGCCGCGCGGCCGGTGGTACTTCCAGCTGCGCGCCACGAAGTGTTCGCCATTGGCCAGCAGCGCCGAGGCCAGGGTATCGCCCTGACACCCGAAGTACGTACGGCCATTGAAGGTGAACTCGATGGAAGACGCGGGGTCGATGCTGACGCCGCGTGCAATCCGATTGGGCTGCGTCATTTGCGATCTCCGGCCGCGTGCTCGAACGTGTGGAACGCATGGAACTCGTGGCTGATGGTGTCGCGTTCGGCCAGGAACCAGCGCCGGCATCCATGCGCATGCTGCCACTGCTCGCGCGCCCGACCGCGCACGTTCTTGCGCATGAAGGCGTAGTCCGCCCATTGGGCATCCGTAAGCGTGTCGCAATTTGTGGGGCGGACGATATCGGCTTCGCCGCCGCAGGTGAATTCGGTTTCGGCGCGCGGGCCGCAATAGGGACAAGTCAGCATCAGCATGATCAAGCTCCGCAATCAGTGCGCGACGGCGGCGGCGCCGTGCTCATCGATCAGATGGCCGGTTTGGAAGCGGGCCAGGGAAAAAGGCGCATTGAGCCGGTGCGGCGCATTGTTGGCGACCGTGTAGGCAAACACCCACCCGGACCCCGGCGTGGCCTTGAAGCCGCCAGTGCCCCAACCGCAGTTGAAGTACAGCCCCTTGACGGGCGTCGTTGAAATAATGGGGCAGGCGTCGGGCGACACGTCCACGATGCCGCCCCACTGGCGGTTCATGCGCACCCGGCTGAACGCGGGGAACATCTCGACGATGGCCTGCAGTGTGCTTTCTATCAGGTGGAAACTGCCGCGCTGCCCATAGCCGACGTACTGGTCGATGCCCGCGCCGATGACCAGATCGCCCTTGTCCGACTGGCTGATGTAGGCGTGCACGGCGTTGGACATCACCACCGTGTCCAGCACCGGCTTGAGCGGTTCGGACACCAAGGCTTGCAGCGGGTGGCTTTCCAACGGCAACCGAATGCCCGCCATGTCCGCGATCACGCTGGAATGGCCGGCCGCCACCACGGCGACCTTGGCGGCCTGGATATACCCACGGCCCGTCTCCACGCCACGCACTTCGCCGTTTTCGCGTCGAATGCCGGTAACCGGGCAGTTTTCAATGATGTCGACGCCCAGCCGATCCGCCGCGCGCGCATAGCCCCACGCCACCGCGTCATGGCGCGCCACACCGGCTCGGCGTTGAAATGAGGCGCCCAGTACGGGGTAGCGGCAGTCCAGGTTGATGGCCGGCACGATTTCCTTGACCTGCGCGGGCGTCAGCCATTCGCCATCAATGCCGTTGTAGCGGTTGGCGGTGATGCGGCGTTGGGTGTCGCGCACGTCTTGCAGGTTGTGCGCCAGGTTCATGACGCCGCGCTGGCTGAACATGACGTTGTAGTTCAAGGCCTGCGACAGCCCTTCCCATAGCTGCATCGATTTTTCATACAACTGGGACGATTCATCCCACAGGTAGTTGGAGCGCACGATGGTGGTGTTGCGGGCGGTGTTACCCCCGCCCACCCATCCCTTTTCCAGCACGGCGATATTTTTCAGCCCGTGCTCCTTGGCCAGGTAATACGCGGTGGCCAGTCCATGGCCGCCGCCGCCCACGACCACGATGTCGTAGGCACGCCGGGGCTCCGGACTGCGCCAGGCGCGGGGCCAGCGATCATGGTTCGACAACCCATTGCGGATCAGGCTGAACAGGGAATAGCGGCTCATCATGGCTCCTAGGCAGGGTCCCATTCTTCTCCGAAGTCGCGCGCCGCTCCTTCCCCCGTCGGACGGGAACTTGCCTGATCCCGCCAATGGCCGGGTGGCCCGGGCGCCTGTCACGTACCCGCCTGTCGCGTACCCGCTTGTTCGTGTCGCGCCGGGCTGCGTTGCCTGCTATACGGCTTGCCAAAATCGGCCATAGGCGGGCACGGGCCCGCATCCATCCGGCCCGGCCGGCAGGGAGACGCAGACATGGCAGCGAACAGAGGCGTGGTGTATGTGGGCGACGGGCGAGTCGAAGTGCAGTCGATCAGCTTTCCAAAACTGGTGGACCCACGTGGCCGCAAGATCGAGCACGGCGTGATCCTGAAAGTGGTGTCCACGAATATCTGCGGGTCCGACCAGCACATGGTGCGTGGACGCACCACGGCGCAAAAGGGCCTGGTATTGGGGCACGAGATCACCGGCGAAGTCATCGAGGTGGGCCGCGACGTTGAAACGCTGAAGGCGGGCGATCTGGTTTCCGTACCGTTCAACGTGGCCTGCGGCCGCTGCCGCACCTGCAAGGAGCAAGACACCGGCGTCTGCCTGACCGTGAACCCCGCGCGCGCGGGCGGCGCGTACGGCTACGTGGACATGGGCGACTGGATAGGCGGCCAGGCCGAGTACGTCATGGTGCCGTATGCCGACTTCAACCTGCTGCGCTTCCCGGATCGAGACCAGGCCATGGCGAAGATCCGCGACCTGACCTGTCTGTCGGACATCCTGCCGACGGGATTCCACGGCGCGGTCAGCGCGGGCGTCGGCCCCGGCAGCACCGTCTATGTGGCCGGCGCGGGTCCGGTGGGCATGGCGGCCGCCGCCTCCGCCCGCCTGCTGGGGGCCGCCGTGGTCATCGTGGGCGACATGAACGCCTTGCGGCTTGAACATGCTCGCAAGGTCGGCTTCGAAACGGCCGACCTGTCCCTGGACGCCACGCTGGGCGAACAGATTGCGGCGCTGCTAGGCACGCCGGAAGTGGATTGCGCCATCGACGCCGTGGGCTTCGAAGCGCGCGGACACGGCGCTACCGGGTCGCAGTCGGAAGCACCCGCCGCCGTGTTGAATGCCTTGATGGACGTGACCCGGGTTGCCGGCCGCATCGGCATCCCCGGCTTGTACGTCACGGACGACCCGGGCGCCCAGGACCCCGCCGCCCGTCGCGGCAGCCTGTCGGTACGCTTCGGACTGGGCTGGGCCAAGGCGCATAGTTTTCACACCGGCCAGACACCGGTGCTGAAATACAACCGCGCGCTGATGCAAGCCATTCTGTGGGACCGCATCAATATCGCGCAGGTGGTGGGAGTTCAGGTCATCACGCTGGACGCCGCGCCCGATGGCTACGCGGCTTTCGACGCGGGCGCACCAAAGAAATTCGTGATTGACCCGCACGCCATGCTGCCCGCCTGATGTCCCCGCCCTAGCCCCGAATGAAGCGCCGCTCGATGCTGGGCGAACGGCCAAAACGCGCGCGGTACGCCTTGCTGAAATGGCAAGGCGACTGAAAGCCGCAGGCTACCGTCACGCCCATGATGGTCATGCGCGTCTGCAGCAATAGTTCGCGGGCGCGCAGCAGCCGCAACCACAGGTAGTAGCGCATGGGCGACATCCCCAGGTAGTACTTGAACATGCGCTGCAACTGCCGCTGTGACAGGCCGATCTGGCCGGCAATCTGCTTGAACGTCAGCGGGTCTTCGATATGCGCTTCCATCAGTTGGGCCACGTTGACCAGTTCTTCGCGGTTGAACCCCACCCTGGCGACCATGGGAATGTGCTGCGGCTCGGTGGAGGCCCGGATCCGATCCAGGCCGAACTGCTCTGACACGCCGTCGGCCAGCGCCATCCCGAAGCGCTCCGCCGTAATGCCCAGCATCAGGTCGATGGGTGCCGTGCCGCCAGAACTGGTGAGGCGATCGCGGTCGATCGCGAACAGTTCGTCGGTCAGTTCAACGGAAGGGAATTCCTCGCGTACGGCGTACAGGTTTTCCCAGTGCATGGCGCAGCGATAGCCCGTCATCAGGCCGGCCTTGACCAGCGCATAGCTGCCTGTACAGATGCCGCCCAGCGCCACGCCTTGCCGGGCCAGTCCGTGAAGCAGCCTGACGACGGGCTCGCTGACGTGGTCCTGCACCTGTATGCCGCCGCAGACGAATACCGCGTCCCAGCCGTCTTCCCTTCCGGACGGAGCCAGCGGTCCGATCGGCAAGTGGTTGCTGGCCTCGACTTCCGCGCCATCCAGCGTCATGACAGACCAGCGATATAGCTCGCGCCGACTGAGGTGGTTGGCCATGCGCAGCACTTCCACCGCGCCGGAAAACGCAATCATTGAGAAATTCGGCAACAGCAGGAATCCGAAATGCAATGGCGGCGCGCCGGCCGTGTGCCAGGCGGACTCGGGCGTGGGTTGAGGCACGCGCTGAAACACGGGCTGAGATAGAAGCTGAGACCCAGGCTGAAACCCAGGCCAGGACTCAGCGGAAAGGCGCGCGAAAGCTCGGTGCGTAGTCATTGAATCTTGATCCCCATCATTTATCGATGAGCAAATTGCTTAGCGGACGGCTACAGCACAGCAACACCATGCCTTGATCGATCTCGCGCTGGCGGATTCCGCCCTGGTGCCGCATATCCACCCGCCCATCCAGCAAGCGCACCTTGCACGTGCCGCACAGGCCCTGCGTACAAGACGCCGCCAGCCGCAGGCCCGCGTCACGCGCGGCGTCCAGCAAGGGCTGACCGGCCGCGCATTGTATGGTGCGCTGGCTTTTCTGGAAGTGGATGCTGAAGGCGGGTTCGGCCGGGCTTGCCAACGCCATGTCGGTTGCAGCGACGGCCTCGGCGGGCTTGGACAGCGTTTCAAACGAGAAACTCTCTTCGTGATGCCGCGCCATGTCGAAGCCGGCCGACTCCAGCATGCGGCGCACCGACAGCATGTAGGGCGCGGGCCCGCAAACGAAGATCTCGCGCCGCAGGAAATCAGGCGCCATCAGTTCCAGCAGCGGCCGGCTCAGGCGCCCGGTCAGCCCGTGCCATCCTGCATGCTGGCCCAGCGATTCGCAGACGAAGTGCGCGCGGAAGTGGCGCTGGCTTGCCGACAGCAAGGCCAGCTCGCGGCTGAAAATAATGTCGTCAGGCGTGCGGGCGCTATGCACGAACACGGTATCGCGGTCATCGCAGAGATCGCGGTGGGTGCGCACCATGGACATCAGGGGCGTGATACCGGAGCCGGCCGACAGGAAAAGATATCGCGGGGCGGGATGCAGGGCCGACGAAAATTCGCCCGCCGGACCCAGCACCCGCAACACATCCCCCACTTCCAGGCAGTCATGCAGCCAGTTCGACACCTTTCCCCCCGGCACCCGCTTGACCGTGATCGACAAGGTGTGCGGCCGAGTCGGCGGAGACGAAATCGTGTAGCAGCGGTTGAACGGTTCACCGTCGATGTCCAGCTCCAGCGTCAGGAATTGTCCGGGCGAAAACTGAAACGCATGCCCGGCGCGCGAGCGGAAGTAGAAGCTCTTTACATCGGCCGTCTCTTGCCGCACCTGGCAGCACAGCAGGGTTTCCTCGACGTTGCTGTCCCACGGCGAAGGCAGCCGCTGCCAGAAGCCAGGCTGATGGATGCGTAAAAGCGCGTGCGGCATGGCGGCCTCTTAATCCAGGTAGCGTGCCGCCAGGCGGCCAACATACCAATTGCAGAACTTGTCCACCAGGCTCTCGGTGTAAGGCGAATAAGGCCCGGGCTGATACGCCGGGCTGCGCACTCCTTGCTGCGAAAGCTCGACCAGCGCGCGGTCTTGCGCATTGGTGGCGCGCCACACGGCGGTCAGGTTGTCGACGTGGTAGTCCACGTTTTCAACCGCGTCCTTGTGTACCAGCCAACGGGTGCGCACCAGCGTCTTTTCAGGCCCCAGCGGCAGCGCCGAGAACGCCACGACGTGGTCGCTCATAAAATGAAACCAGGCGTTGGGCTGCGTCCATAGCGACAAGCCACCCAGGTCGCGCCGCGACAACCCACCCAACAACTTCTTCGACGCCGCGTTGCCGTCCAGGGTCTGGGATTCCCCGGCAAGGTCCAGCGGCAGCCGCCGTACGCGGTAGCCCGTCACACAGCTGTCCAGCGCTTCAAGCTCGGCCGAGGGCAGGCCGGCGGCCTCCCATTCCTGGCAACGCTCTGCCGATATCCGGTCGAAGTGTTCCATTTGCTCGGCGTTCGCTGGCGATGGCTGATAGCCAAAGCCGAATTCGAACAGCGACACGGTCAGCTCGGGATGGTTCACTGCGCAGTGATAGCACTCGCGGTTGTTCTCCATGGTGAGCTTCCAGTTGCAGTCTTCAATGATGTCGATCTGCGCGGCAACCTTGCAGTCGCGTATCTGGTGCGGCCGCAGGTAGGGTTCGACCTGCTCTCGCATCACCGCGAAGTCGTCCGGTGCGTTCGGATCCAGGCAGATGAAGATCAGGCCGCTCAGGCTCTCGACCCGCACGGGCTTCAGGCTGTAGAGGCTCTTGTCGAACCCGTCGCCCATGTGCTCGGCGTAGGCCAGCTTGCCGTTCAGTGTGTAGGTCCATTGATGGTAGGAACACACCAGGTTGCCAACCGAACCCTGCGGCTGCACGCAAAGGCGCGCGCCCCGATGCCGGCATACGTTGTGGTACGCACGCACGTGCCCGTCGTCGTCGCGAACCAGCACAACGGACTGCCGTCCCACCTCCACCGCCAGATAGTCGCCGGGTTCAGGAATGTCTGGTTCGACGGCCACGAATATCCAGTGGCGCCCGAATATCTCTTCCATGTCCACATCGAAGATGGCTGGACTCAGGTAGAAATCGGCCTCAAGGCTGTAGCCCTGGCGGCGCCGGGCGATCATCGCGCGGACCGAGTCGTCTACAGGCTGGCGAACCACGGGAATCTGCTTGATGAAGCTCATTGATCCACCTCAGTAATCGATCAGGCTGTGGGTGCGCAGATAGGCGATGACCGCCTGCGCCTTCTCAAGAGGGCTGCCGTCGGTGATGACGGCCCCGCCTCGGCTTTCCATCGTGATGGCGGCCAACAGCCGAGCGTGGCCCGACCGCGATTCGCGCGCAGCCAGCTTGCGCGGGCGCCCGTAAGCCGCTTCGATCCGCAGCGCGGCGAGCGGGGCGGCCACCGCCCTGGGCTCGCGCGCCACAATCTGGCCGGCGCGCTGCCGTGCATAAACGTGGCGCACGTCCAGCGCGGCCAGGGGATGCACGGCCAGCACCGCCGGCAGCGTGGCGGCGACTTCACGCCGTTTTCCTTTGGGCAGCCATTGCTGCGTGACGACGCTGCCCGCGTCTATATCCGCCGACAAGACGGCGGGCAACAGCGGCCTATGCAGCGCCTGCGCCAGCAGATAAGGCAGCAGGCCACTGCCCGCGCCGCTTTCCGCCCGCGTGCCGCACAGCACCAGGTCGTAGTCGCGCACGTGCTCGGCCAGGGCTTGCAGCACGTCGCGGCCAGGGGCAACGTCAATCGCCTCGATCACGGCCGCGCCCAGTGCCAGATAGTCGCGCAGCGCCGGGGCGGCGGGGTCGCCCGCGTGGACCACATCCACGTCACCGTCCGCGAGCATCCGCGCCAATGCCAGTGCAAGCGCATCATTGCGGCTTGAGCGCGCCACCCCGCTGACGGGGTGTTCGCCCACCGAGACCAGCACCACGATGCGCGGCTTAGTCATGGCTGGCCTCGGGGTTGCGACGGGCGGCACGCGCCTGCCTGACTTCGGTCAACAGCGCCTCGGCCACCCGTTTGGTGTCGTCGATGATGCTTAGATCGGCGCGCCGGACCAGCGGCGCGCTGGCGTCCAGGTTGACCGCGATGACGTGGCGGCAGTCTTTGATGCCTTGCAGATGCTGCACCGCGCCCGAGATGCCGAATGCCAGGTATGCGCTGGCGCTGACCGTCTTGCCCGTGGCGCCGATCTGCTGGCCACGAGAGAAGCGCCCGTCGTCAACAGCGACCCGGCTGGCGCCCACCGCTGCGCCCAATGCGTCGGCCAAGGCCTGGAAGCCGGACAAGTCGCGCACGCCATTGCCCGCCGACACGATCAGGTCGGCCTCTTCCAGGCCCACTTCCGTTGCGGGTAGCGTGCGGGTGCCCTGATCGCGGTAGGCCGAGTTCATCGGCAGCGGCATGACGCGCGCGCTCTCGCCCTGCCCGACGAAGGGCAGACGGTCATCGATGGCGTCCGGCGCCAGCAGCACGATGCGCGGCAAGGCCTGGCGCGCCCGGCGCAGGCCCGCCCGCAGATAGGGGCTGGCCACGCTATCGGCGCTCAGTTCCAGCACATGGGCCGCCGCCGTATCGCCCGTGGCTGCCGCCAGGCGCCGGCCCAGGTCGCCGTCGGGCAGGCCGTTGTCAGGCAGGAAGACATGCAGCGGGCGATCACGCTCGATCAGCGTCATCAAGATGGCCAGTTCGGCATCAGGCGCATAGGCGGGCGGCGCGGTGATGACGGTGAGGCGGTCCGCGCCCAGTGCCCCGGCATCGCCGTCGAATTCGCCGAAAACCAGCAAATGCACGAAGGTGTCTTGCTCGGCAAGCAGGGCGGCGGCGGCCACGGCCTGACGCGCGTGCGGGTCCAGTTGGCCACGGTCGCTGTGCGCCACGGCGAGCATGCAGCGCCGTGCCTCGGCGGCACGCAAGGGCTTTTGCGCGGTCCTTTCCTGCAAGTCCGGGCCCGATGAAGGGCTGCCTTCGCCCAGCACGATGCGCCGGATTCCCCCTTCCGCTACGGTGTGGGGCCTGCGCGGATCGACTCTGCGTATGCGATGCATCATGCCTCCAAGGCGTCGGCCACCAGTTCCGCGATATCGCGCACGTCCGGCCTTGGCCCGACCACGCCTTCCAGCATGGCCGTGCAGTTTGGGCAGGCGACCACCACCCGGTGTGCGCCCACGTCGCGAGCGTCCTGGATGCGGATGTCGGGAATGCGCCGTTCGCCCGGAATATCCGTCAACGCGGCCCCGCCACCACCGCCGCAGCAGCGCCCATTCAAGCCGTGACGTGTCATTTCGTTGAGCGTCAGGCCCAAGTGGCGCAAGAGCTCACGCGGCGCCTCGGTCTCGCCGTTGTAGCGGCCCAGATAACAGGGGTCGTGATAGGTCAGGGGCGCGGGGTTGTCGGCCGGCTTCAGCCGCAAGCGGCCCGTGCCCGCCAATTGCGCCAGCAGGCTGGTGTGGTGCAGTACGTGGTAATGGCCGCCCAGCGCGGGATATTCATTGCGCAGGCTGTGCAGGATGTGCGGGTCGGCCGTGACGATGCGCTTGAACGTCAGGTGCGACAAGGTGCGTATGAGTCGGGTGGCCAGCAATTGGAACGTGGCTTCATCACCCAGACGTCGGGCGACGTCGCCGGTGTCGGTCTCGCAAGCCCCCAGCACGGCAAAGTCCACCCCGCCCGCCCGCATCGCCTTGACCAGCGCCCTCAGGCTGCGCTGGTAGCGCAAGCCGAATGCGCCCTCTCCGGCAATCAGCAACACGTCCACGGGTTTTCCGGGCTGGGCCTCCGGCACATTCAAGTCCACCGCCCAGTGGTAGCGAGCGCCAAGGTCATAGCCCCCAGCCGAGCCGGTTTCGCGCAAATTGGCCAGCACCGCGGGCGCCGTGCCCGGCACCGCGCCGTGTTCAAGCGTCTGCTGGCGGCGCATGTCGATGACAGCGTCGACGTGCTCAATCAGCATTGGGCATTCGTGCACGCAGGCACGGCAGGTGGTGCAGGCCCACAGCGACTCGGCGGCGAGCAGCCCCGGCACGATGGCGCTATGAGCCCCGCCCTTGCGCTCGCCCACGGGCATGCCCGGCATGGGGCTGCCGGCGTAAGCGGCATCTGATCCCCCTGCCATGCCCACCACCATGTCCTGGATCAGCTTCTTGGGATTCAAGGGCTGGCCCGCCGCATACGCGGGGCAGGCGGCTTCGCATTTGCCACACTGCACGCAGGCATCAAAGCTCAGCAGTTGGTTCCAGGCGAAGGCCGCCGGCTTGCCCACGCCCAAGGGCGCGGATGCCGGGTCGGCAAGCAGCGGCAGCGGGCGCAAGGCCGCCTTCTGGCCGGGCGACGCGCGGCCGAATCGTTCTGGCCGGGGATGAAAAGCCAGATGCAGCAGGCCTGCCAGCGCGTGCTTCATCGGCCCCCCACGGGCCGCGCCCACCGTCAGTTCCCACGCACCCAGCGCCAGCAGCGCCACCGTGGCAACGCCCGCCGCGCCCGATAGCAACGGCGTCGACACCCCACCAAGCAAGAGCAGGCCCAACGCGAAGGCGCCGAGCATCCAGGGCAGACGGTTCCACACCCCGCGCGACAAGCGCGCTGGCGGCTTGCGACGCCGATGCCAGACGAACAGCAGGCCGCCCAGCATCACCAGCGCCGCCACGGCGATGGCATGGTCCAAGGCCGGAACGTACAACGCCAAGCCGTAGTTCACCGCCACCAGCGCCATGGCGGCCACGGCGGCGCCGGCCGTAGCCACGTGCGTGCGGGCGATATAAGGGTCGCGCGCCACCACGCGATGCAGGTCGACGAAATACCGCTTGGGCACGGCCAGCAGGTCGCGCCAGCGCACCGGTGCGGCACGGCCTACGCGCCATAGCGCGGCCCGACGCAAGCCACCCACGCCCAGACCCAGCAGAGACAGCCAGAACAGCACGGTAATGACGGTGGCGAACGGTTGCATGATCAGAAGTCCTTGCAAAGCCGCAATGCGTCGTAGATGGCCGCGTGGATGTTGTGCATCGACACGCAATCGCCCACGCGAAAAAGCAGGAATCGGCCATCGCCCAAGGGCTGGCCAAGCGCGGGTTGCGGGTCGGCCGCGTACAGCGCATGCACGTCGGTCTGCCCCATGTTGGCGGACTTGCGCTTGAGCATGCCGTACAGCGCGTCGTTGGGCGTGATGCCGTTTTCGATGACCACCTGATCCACCAGGCGTTCTTCGCGCTCTTCGGTGTATTCGTTGCGCAGTAGCGCGACTTTCTTGTCACCCTCGGCGCTGACACGCAGCAGCCAATGGTTGGGGGTGAACACAACCTGCCGCGCATACAGGCGGCGATAGAAGATCGGGAAAGTGGTGCCACCCACGTCGTCGGCCACCTTGGGGTCGGGCGTCACGATCTCTACCTGCGCGCCGCGGCTGGCCAGAAAGTCGGCCACGCCTGCCCCGGCGTGCGTGCTGACGCCGTCATAGACCAATACATTGCGAGCGGGCTCGACCGCGCCCGACAGGATGTCCCAGGAGCTGACGGCCAGCCCGCGTGCAACGCCCCAGTCCGGCTGTTCGTGCACGTGGCTCAAGCCGCCCGTGGCCAGCACCACGATATCGGGACGCTGCGCCAACACCATGTCCTCGGTGGCCAGCGCACCCAGCCGGCAGTCCACGCCCAGGCGTTTGAGTTCCAGCGCAAACCACCGCACGATGCCGTCCATCTGCTCGCGCTGGGGCGCTTTTGCCGCGAGCAGAATCTGGCCGCCGATGGCAGCGCCCCGCTCGAACAGCACCACGTCATGCCCGCGTTCGGCACAGACGCGCGCGGCCTCCATGCCTGCCGGGCCGGCGCCCACCACCACTATTTTTCGATGCGGCCCGCGCGAACGCGGAACCACGTGCGGCATGGTCTCTTCGCGGGCGGTCGCCGCGTTCTGGATGCACAGCACGTCCAGGCCGTCGTACTGCCGATCGATGCAGTAATTGGCGCCCACGCACTGCTTGATCTCGTCTTCGCGGTCGTCACGTATTTTCAGGACCAGGTGCGGGTCCGCAATGTGGGCGCGCGTCATGCCGACCAGGTCGGCGTGGCCCGCGGCCAGCAGGCGCTCGGCCTGCACCGCGTCGCGAATGCTTTGCGCGTGCATCACCGGTATTCGCACCACCGACTTGATGCCCGCCGCCAGATACGCAAAGGGTTCGGGCGGAAGCGCCATCGGCGGCATGCAATTGGCCAGCGAATTGTGCGTGTCCGCCCCCGACCCGATCACACCCAGGTAGTCGATCAGCCCCGTCTCGGCCATGGCTTGCGCAATCTCGCGCAAGGCTTCGTGGTCAAGGCCGTCGTCGTGGAATTCATCGCCGCACATGCGCAGGCCCACGCAGAAATCCGCGCCCACGGCTTCGCGGACGGCTTGCAACACATCCAGCCCAAAGCGCAGACGATTGCGCAAGCTGCCGCCATAGGCGTCGTTGCGGAAGTTGGTGCGGGGGCTCCAGAATTGGTCGATCAGATGCTGGTGCGCGGCTGATATCTCGATGCCGTCCATGCCCGCCTGCTGCACCCGCTTGGCGGCCGCGGCGAAGTCGCCGATGATGCGCCCGATCTCTTCCACTTCGATGGTCTTGGCGTTGCCCCGGTGCACAGGCTCGCGCACGCCGGACGGCGACAGCAGATGCGGCCAGTGTTCGCCATGCCAGGCCGAGCGCCTTCCCATATGCGTCGCCTGGATCATGACCTTCGCGCCATGGCGATGCATGGCGTCGCTGAGTTTTGCCAGCGGTTCGATGACGCGGTCGGTGGTCAGGTTGACTGACCGCCACCAGCCTTGCGGACTGTCTTGCGACACCGGGCTGGACCCGCCGCAGATGGCAAGACCCAGGCCGCCCTTCGCCTTTTCCTCGTAGTAGGCAATGTAGCGGTCACCGGGCAGGCCGCCGGGTTCTGCATGCACCTCGGCGTGCGCGGTGCTGACGATGCGGTTGCGCAGCACCAACCGGTTCAACGTCAACGGCGCAAACAGATGGGGATAACGCATGGCCGGCCTCAGGCGACAGGGCTGACGGTGAATTCGCAGTGCGCGTGCCCTTCCGCGGCGCACTGACTTTCCACACACTGCGCGCGCGTGGCGCCGCCGTGCTGGTCGGCAAGCCAGTCCATGGCCCCCGCGAACCATCCCGAGAACATGTGGCAACACTTGCCGCCCGCCTGTGGTTGGCCAAGCACAAAGGCGGAATGGCGCAACACGATGCGCGCGGTCATCGCGGTGGGATCCGCATCGGTCAAGCGGAACAAGCCCCAGCCTCGTTGCGACAGCCGCGTCAGATAGTGCTCATAGACGGCAAGGCCGGCCAGGCGATGTTCGCGCGCTTCCTGCTCGCACCAGTGGTAAGCCGAACGATGCCCGGCGCCGTACAGAATGCGCGCGTAGGCCTCGTGCCCCAGCTCGGCCTCGATGGCCGCATGGTTATTGATGAAGAAATGGCGCGGCACATACAGCATCGGCATGCCGTCCGTGCTCCAGACGCCCGTCTGTTCATTGACGTTGATCGGAACCTGGGGATTCATTTTGACCGCTCCTTAAGCTGCCTGCACGCCCGAGGGCCAGACTTCGCCGAACACGCGCAGCCAGTTCTCGCCCAGGATTTTCCGGATGTGGATCTCGCTCCAGCCCGCGCGCTGCATCGCGGCGGTCAGATTGGGAAATTCGCCGATGGTCTGAATGCCCTCGGGGTTGCGGATGGCGCCGAAGTCCGTCAAGCGGCGATGGCGGCCCTTGTCGTGCGTCAGCCAATCGAAGAATGGCTGGCCATACCCTTGCGTGAAATCGGTGCCGATACCCACCGCGTCTTCGCCGACCAGGTCGACGACATAGCCGATGGCCTCGACGTAGTCGTCCACGGTGGCCTGCACGCCGCGCTTGAGAAAGGGCGGAAACATCGTCACGCCGATGAATCCGCCGCGCTCTGCAATAAAGCGCAACTGCGCGTCGCTCTTGTTGCGCGGGTGCTCTTTCAGCCCGGCCGGCAGGCAGTGCGAATAGCAAACGGGTTTGGAAGAAGCCAGGATCGCCTCTTCGGACGTCGTGGCGCCTACGTGGGACAAGTCCACCATGATGCCAACCCGGTTCATCTCGGCGACAACTTCGCGGCCGTAGCCGGACAAGCCGCCGTCGCGTTCGTAGCATCCCGTGCCGATCAGGTTCTGCGTGTTGTAGCAAAGCTGGACCACGCGCACACCCATGTCGGCAAAGGCTTCGACCGCGCCCAGGTTGTCCTGGAATGCATGGCCGTTCTGAAAGCCCAGGATGATGCCCGTCTTGCCGTCGCGCTTGGCTTGGCGGATATCTTCGGTGGTGCGCACCAACGTCACCAGGTCATCATTGGCGCGAATCAGCGCTTTCATGGCGGCGATGTTGGCGACGGTTTGTTCAAACCCCTCCCAGACCGACACCGTGCAGTTGGCAGCCGTCAACCCGCCCCGTTTCATGTCTTCGAACACGGACCGGTCCCATTTCGAGATGATCAGGCCGTCAATAACCATACTTTTCTGATGAAGCGTCGTCATGCCGTTCCCCCTGGAATTGTGCCGCTCAGTAGATGGGATGGCGCTGACAGAGCGCCTGGACCTCGCTTCGGATACGCCGCTCGGTGGCTTCGTGCTCGTCAGGGCTGGTGACCAGCATGTCGATCACATGGACGATCATTTCCCCGATGGCGCGAAATTCGTCCTCGCCAAAGCCGCGCGACGTGGCGGCCGGCGTGCCCAGGCGGATGCCGGAGGTGACTGACGGGCTTTGCGTATCGAAAGGGATGCCGTTCTTGTTGCAGGTGATGCCCGCCTGCTCAAGGGCGCGCTCGACATGGGCGCCAGTGAGCCCCTTGGAACGCAGGTCCAGCAATAAAAGGTGGTTGTCCGTGCCGCCCGAAACCAGGTCGATGCCGCCCGCCATCAGCACGTGACCCAGCGTTTTCGCATTGGTCAGGACGCGGTCGATATAGCGCTTGAAGTCCGTTTGCAGGGCTTCGCCGAAGGCCACCGTCTTGGCGGCCACCACGTGCATCAGCGGGCCACCCTGCAACCCGGGAAACACCGCCGAATTGATCTTCCTGGCGAGCGCGCCATCGTTGGTCAGGATGAAGCCGCCTCGCGGACCGCGCAACGTCTTGTGCGTGGTCGAGGTCACGACGTGCGCATGCGGGACCGGGCTTGGATGCTTGCCGGCCGCGACCAGGCCGGCAATATGCGCCATGTCCACCATCAGCAGCGCCCCGGCTTCGTCGGCAATCTGGCGAAAGCGGGCGAAGTCCGGCTGCCTTGGGTAGGCCGAAAAGCCCGCGATGATGAGCTTGGGACGGTGCGCCAGCGCCAGGCGCCGGACTTCGTCATAGTCGATCAGGCTGTCGTATTGGCGCACGCCGTACTGCACGGCGTTGAACCATCGCCCAGACATCGCGGGCCGCGCACCGTGGGTCAGGTGCCCACCGGCATCCAGCGACATGCCCAGCACGGTGTCGCCGGGTTCCAGCAAGGCCAGCATGACCGCGCCGTTGGCCTGGGCGCCCGAATGCGGCTGCACGTTGGCGTAGTCGGCCTGGAACAGCTCGCGCACGCGCAGCAGCGCCAGCGATTCCACCTCGTCCATGTGTTCACAGCCGCCGTAGAAGCGCCGCCCCACATAGCCTTCGGCGTACTTGTTGGTCAACACCGAGCCCTGCGCTTCCATCACGGCGCGGGACACCAGGTTTTCAGATGCGATCAGTTCGATCTGGGTCTGTTGGCGGCGCAGTTCGCGTTCCTGCATGGCCATCACGACCGGGTCGCGCTTGGCCAGCGGTGCGGAGAAAAAAGACGACGAGGACTGGAACATGACGACCCTGCCTTCGGTAGCAACGGCATTCGGAAATCCGGCATGAACCGGCCCTGTGGAGCATTCTTTCCCAAACGTCCTGGACGCTGTTATCTGAACCGGACCAGATCTTGTCCGATTACGACAGCGTCAATCGCCATCGGCCGGCAAGCCGCCTGCAGCAATGTTCTGCGAATTTTCGTATTCGTCCTAAGGGCACAGGCGCAAGGCTGGCCTACGATGCAACGGTCCCATGCCGAATCCTCCGAGCCGGCATCCCAGTGCGACTACATCCGCCCAAGGAGCATCGCCATGACAGCCCCTTTGCCGAGCCCGGATCGCCAGCATCTTCGGCACTTCGGTTTCCTGCCCTTGCCGCAATTCACCATGCTGTCGTTCATGACCGCGATTGAAGTGCTGCGCATGGCCAACCATCTGCTGGGCCGGCCTTATTACCGATGGTCCATCGTCAGCGCATCATCCGGGCCGGTCGTGGCCAGCAACGGGCTGACCGTGCAAGCCAGCATGCCGAACGATGCCGATCCGCCCGACGCCGTGTTCGTTTGCGGCGGCACGCGCGCAAACGCCGACGTCGACCACGCCACATTGGAATGGCTGCAGCACCTGGCCGCGCGCGATGTGACGCTGGGTAGTCTGTGCACGGGCACCCACACGCTGCTGCGAGCCGGCCTGCTCGACGGCTATACCTGCGCGTCGCATTGGGAAGACCTGGTGATGCTGCAACGCGAGTTCCCCAAGAGCCGCTTGTCGCAAGACCTGTTCGTGATCGACCGCGACCGCATCACCTGCACGGGCGGCACCGCGCCGCTGGACATGATGTTGAACCTGGTGGGCGAATCCGTCGGCGCCGGCATCGTCGCCCTGATCGCCAACCAGTTCACCATCGGACATGTGCGCGACCACAAGGACAAGCAGCGCATGCCCGCGTCGATGCGCATGCCCGCCGCGCATCCCGCGCTGGCCGAAGTCATCGCGCTGATGGAGGTCAACCTGAAAGAGCCGTTGTCGCTGGATGAGCTGGCGCATCTGTCGGGGGCTTCGCAGCGTCAATTGCAGCGGTTGTTCCGCGAACACCTGGGCACCACGCCCAAGCAGCACTATCTAAGCCTCAGGTTGCGCCACGCACGCGCACTGCTGCGCCAGACGCCGATGTCGATCACCAGCATCACGTCCGCCTGCGGCTTTCAGTCGGCATGTCATTTCAGCAAGACGTACCGGGCGCTGTATGGGGCCGCGCCCAGTTCGGAACGGCGCAATCCGCAGTCGTTTGACCACGATCGGCGTGGCCCGGCGTTGGGGCCGGGATCGGGGCTGGGATCGGGGCCGGGATCGGAGGCGGGGTTGGATGCCAGATTGGGGGCCGGCCTGGGCACGGATCTGGATCCGAAAGCCTTTTCCCCCCGATCCACCCGCAACGCTACACAAGCCTGAAATTCTGTGTATAATCGCTGTCTTTGGTGAACACGGCCTTCGAGGAAAGCTTCTCGAATTTCACCAAACCCCTGCTGAAAATTTTCATAATTTCAGCGGAAGAAGCAGTAGCAGCGGAAGAAGCAGTAGCAGCGGAAGAAGCAGTAGCAGCAGAAGAAGCAGTACAACGCGGGAGTAGCTCAGTTGGTAGAGCGCAACCTTGCCAAGGTTGAGGTCGCGAGTTCGAGACTCGTCTCCCGCTCCAAATACAAGAAGGAAGCATCGGCCAACACCGCGCTTCCTTTTTTCTTGCAAGTGCTGGCGCAATGGCAGAGTGGTCATGCAGCGGATTGCAAATCCGTGTACGTCGGTTCGATTCCGGCTTGCGCCTCCAGTATCTTTAAGGCTCGCAGCGATGCGGGCCTTTTTGTTTTCTGGCGCGGTGTGGGGATAGCCACGGTCGAATAGCCGCCATTGGATAGCCATCGTCACGATCAGCCAAGCTGGCTGGCGCGGGTTCGCAGGACAAACTTCTGGATTTTCCCCGTTGCGGTCTTCGGCAAGTCGCCGAAGATCACGGTGCGCGGCGTCTTGAAGCCCGCCAAGTGTTCGCGGCAATACCGGACCAGATCCTCCACCCCGCATGCCGACCCGGGTTTCAGCGTGACGAAGGCGCAGGGTGTTTCGCCCCACACGGCATCCGGACGGGCCACCACGGCGGCTTCCAGCACGTCGGGGTGCCGATACAGGAGGCTTTCGATTTCCAGGGTGGAGATGTTCTCGCCGCCAGAAATGATGATGTCTTTGGCCCGGTCCTTGATTTCGATATAGCCGTCGGCATGCACCACACCCAGGTCGCCCGAATGGAACCAGCCACCGGCGAACGCTTCGGCGGTGGCATGCGGGTTGCGCAGGTATCCCTTCATGAGCGTATTGCCTCGCAGCACGATCTCGCCAAGTGTGGCGCCGTCGGCAGGGACCGGCCGCATGGCATCGTCCACCACTTGCACCGCCTCCAGGTTGACCTTGCGCACGCCGATGCGGGCCTTCAGCGCGGCGCGCTCCTGCAGCGGCAGCGCGTCCCATTCCTCGTGCCAGGCACAACTGATGGAGGGCCCATAGGTTTCAGTCAGACCGTACAGGTGAGTCACTCCCATGCCCAGTTGGTCCATGGCTTCGATCACGGCGGCGGGCGGAGCCGCGCCACCGGTCATGGCCTGGACAGGATGCGTGGCGCGACGCCGCAGCGCGGCAGGCGCGTTGATCAGCATGTTCAGCACCACGGGGGCCGCGCAAAAGAAGCCCACGCGACTGCGCTCGATGGCCTGGAAGATCGCCTCGGGCTCGACGCGGCGCAAACAGACGTTCGTGCCCGCCAACGCCGCCATGGTCCAGGGAAAGCACCAGCCGTTGCAATGGAACATGGGCAGGGTCCATAGATACACCGAGTGCGGCGGCATGCCGCAGGTCAGAACGTTGCCGGTGGCATTGAGGTACGCGCCCCGGTGGTGGTAGACCACGCCCTTGGGATCACCGGTCGTGCCCGAGGTGTAGTTCAGGCTCAGGCTCTGCCATTCGTCCTGGGGCCAGTCCCACAACGCATCGGTGGACTGCGCCGCCAACCAGGACTCGTACTCGGCATCGCCCAGGTCGCCATGCGCGCCCCGATATTCGGCGTCTTCGATACGCACCGTCTTTGGTGGCGCGTGCAGGCGCGCCAGCACGCCACGCACCAGATCCGCGTACTCGCTGTCGTACAGCAACACCCTCGCGGCGCCATGCTCCAGGATGAAGGCAAGCGTGCTCGCATCCAACCGTGTGTTCAGCGCGTTCAGTACGCCGCCGGCCATCGGGATTCCAAAATGCGCCTCGTACAGTGCCGGCACATTCGGCGCCAGGATGGCGACGACATCCCCACGGCGCACCCCCCAGTCTTGCAAGGCAGCCGCCAACTGGCGGCAGCGCCCATAGGTCTCGCCCCAACTCTGGCTGCGCTCGCCGTGCAGCAAGGCGGCGCGTTCCGGATACACGCTGGCCGCCCATTGCAGAAAGCCCAGCGGCGTCAGCGCGACGTGGTTGGCGGGGCTGGGCGGCATGTCGGACGGGATGGCGGTCATTGCAATCTCCTAGGAAACGGAATTGGCCAAGCGCGCGGACTCGCGTTGGGCGGCGTCCCACCCGAGTCCGGCCAGCGGTGCCACCCTGGCACCCATCTCCTTCCCATCGATAGCGGCGGCGTTGCCCCCCAAGGCGCGCGCGTAGACGCCTTGCAAGATGGCGGCGATGCGGAAGAAGCTATATGCAAGGTAGAAATCCCAATTCGGCGGCGGCTGGATGCCACGCGCGCGGCAGTACGACCGGACGAACTCGGCCTCGCTGGGAATGCCCAGCGCTGCCAGATCCAGCCCCGCGATGCCTCGCCACAACGACGGCGGGATCCGCCAGCACATGCAGTGGTACGCCAGGTCCGCCATGGGGTGACCCAGCGTGGACAACTCCCAATCCAGCAGGGCGATGGCACGCGGCGCCACGGGGTCGAACACCAGGTTGTCGATTCGGTAGTCGCCGTGTACCAGACGGGTCTGATCGTCTGTGGGAAGGTGGCGTGGCAGCCAGTCGATCAGTGCGTCCATGGCGGGGATCACAGCGGTCTCGGTGTCGCGGTACTGCCGCGCCCAGCGGGCCACCTGCCGTGCGAAGAAATCCCCTGCCCGACCATAGTCCGACAGGCCCACGGCAGCGGGATCCACGGCGTGCAGCGTCGCCAGCACACGGCCCGTTTCGCCATACAGGGCGCCGCGTTCGGCGGGTTCCAGGCCAGGCAGGGCCGGATCCATGAAGACGCGGCCCCGCGCATAGCTCATCAGATAGAACGGCGTGCCCAACACGTCAGCGTCTGCGCAGTAGTGCAGCATGCGCGGAACCGGCACGTCGGTACTCGCCAGCGCGGCCATGACCCGGTATTCGCGGTCGATGGCGTGGGCTGACGGCAACAGCGTGCCGGGCGGCTGCTTGCGCAGCACGCGCGCGCCGGCCTTGTCCTCCAGCAAATAGGTGGGGTTGGACTGCCCCCCCGTCAACGGGCGGACGCTCAGGCTTTGCGCGTCGCACAAGCCATGTTCGGACAGGTAGGCAGCCAGTGCCGGCAGCCAATCGGGCGCGTTGCCGGAGGCAGCCAGGGACGAGTGCGGGGACGCGCTCATACCAGCGCCTTGCGCGGAGCATCCGCTTCGTCCCAGCACCAGAATGCGTCGCCCTCATCCATCAGGTGGCGCGCCAGCACCATCTTGTGTACCTCCGACGCGCCATCCACCAAGCGAGCCTGGCGCGCGTAGCGATAGATCCATTCCAGCGGCGTGTCCTTTGAATAGCCACGGGCACCATTGAGCTGCAACGCAGTGTCAACGACCTTATGCAAGGTCTCTGATACGACGATCTTGGCCATGGAGATTTCCTTGCGCGCAAATGCCCCCTGATCCAGCCTCACAGCCGCGCGCATGGTGAGCAGCCGGCCGATTTCGATCTGCATGGCGGCGTCGCCCAAGAGCCACTGGACGCCCTCGCGGTCGGCCAGCTTCTGCCCGAAGCTGCTGCGCTCGCCCACGTAGTCGACCGCCACCTCCATGGCCCGCCGCGCCAGGCCCAGCCACCGCATGCAATGCGTAAGGCGCGCGGGACCAAGCCGAATCTGCGTCAGCTTCAGGCCGTCGCCCACATTCATCAGGCGGTTCTCGTCGGGGATCTCAAGCCCGTCGAATTCCAGTTCGCAATGCCCCCCGTGTTCCTCGGGGCCCATGATCGGTATGCGGCGCTCAATGCGCCAACCCGGCTGGCTGGCATCGAACAGGAACGCGGAAAGACCTTCGCGCGTATCGTCCGACGTGCGCGCGATCAGGATGAAGTGTTGCGCCGCGCCGGCCCCGGTGATGAACCATTTGCGGCCGTTGATGACCCATTTATCGCCCTTGCGGGTGGCGGTGGTGCGCATCATGGACGGGTCTGAGCCACTGCCGGGGCTGGGCTCGGTCATCACGAAAGACGAGCGCACCTTGCCGTCGATAATGGGTTGCAGCCAGCGGTCTTGCTGATCGGGCCGCGCCACTTGCGCCAGCACGCGCATATTGCCGTCATCGGGTGCGGCGGCATTGAAGGCCGCCGGCCCAAAAATCGAACGGTTCATTTCCTCGTAGCAGGCGGCCAGGCCCACCATGGGCAGCCCCTGGCCGCCCCGCTCGCGCGGCATCTGCAAGGCCCACAGACCTGCCTCGCGGGCCTTGGCGCGCACGCGGTCCAACAAGGCCTCGTCTATGTTCTCGTGGGCATCGTAGTTGCCGCGGTCGGCTTCCAGCGGAATCAGTTCACGGTCGACGAACGCGCGTACCCGCAAGCGGGTGGCTTCCAGTTCGGGGGGCAGGGAAAAATCCATGTTCTAGTCTCCGGATAAAGGAAATTCGGTTCAGATAGAACTTGTCAGGTGGCCGCCGTCCACGTCGATGACGGCGCCGGTCATGTAGGCGGAGGCGTCGGAGGCCAGCAGCAACAAGGGGCCGTCCAGGTCTTCCATGCGGCCCAGGCGGCGCTGCGGGATACGCTTGATCAGCGCCGCCCCGGCCTCCGTGGCAAAGAACTCGCGGTTCAGGTCCGTGCCGATGTAGCCAGGAGCCAGCGCGTTGACGCGAATACCATGGCGCGCCCATTCCAGCGCCAGCGCTCGGGTCAGATGCAACAGGCCAGCCTTGGCGGCGGTGTAGGCGGCAACATGCGAGGCCACGCGCTGGCCCAGGATGGAAGCGATATTGATAATGGCGCCCGACCTGCCACGGCCGTGGAAGTGGCGCGCCGCGCATTGGGCGACACGCCAGGCGCCGTTGAGATTGACGTCGATCAGTCCCGTCCAGTCCGCTTCCGAGATATCGAGCGCCGCGCGCGTCATGGCAACGCCGGCATTGTTAACGACGATATCCACCGGCCCCAGCTCGCTTTCCACCTGCTCGAATGCTGCCTGCACGCTGTCGGGCCGCGTGACATCCATGCCCGCCACGCAGGACTGACCGCCCTGCGCGCGGATTTCGCGCGCCAGATCCTCGCCCAGTTCGGTGCGGCGTCCGCATAGCGCCACGCGCACGCCGGCGTCGGCCAGGCGTAGCGAGAAGTGGCGCCCCAACCCGCTGTAGGCGCCGGTCACCAGCGCAGTTTTGGATTTCAGGTCTTCAAACATCGGCTAGGCTCCTTGGTCCAAGGTGGCGGGCGTCCGACCCTTGCCCGGCCCGCGCAACAGCGGCGACAAAACGTCCGGCACGTCCAACTCGAAACGCAGCACGGCGCTGGCCAGGGACTTGCCGTAGTTGTCGAGCGCCAGGCTGCGCGAGACTCCGCCGCCCAGCGCGCCTTCCAGCACGAAATTCAGCACGCACAGGCCATCGACCTCGTAGCGCGTGATCGGGCCCAGCACCGCTTGCTCGTTGTAGATGACACGCAGCGCCTGCGCGCTGAGCGCCTGCTTGATGTGGGGATAGAAATCCGGCTCGTAGGCAATCACCGCAATGTTCGAGGTGTTGCCCTTGTCGCCGGAACGTGTATGCGCAATTTGACGTAAGGTGACCCGCATGTCGGCTCCTTCAAACGAAATCGATGGTGCATTGCACGGATTCACGCGGTGTCAGCGCCGACCACAGGCCGATGACCTCACGGACCCGATCCTGGTGCGGCACGCGTTTGCCGGTGGAGGCCAACCCGCATACCGCCATGCCGTCGACCTCGCGCCCGATCTTCTCGGCTTCCGCCCGAGAGCCGCTGCGGGCGGCAATGCGCACCGCCACCTCGGCCGGTTCGCACGCGGAGGGCGATGACGCGGCGCCATGCACCGCGTTGACGCCGATGAAGTCGATGCGCAGTGCATCGGCGCGCAAGCCCACAATGCGCAGGCGTTCGCGCAGAATGGTTTCCGCCAGGCGCGCCTTGTCCAGACAGCCCGGTCCGGCGAAAAAGAACATGTCTTCGCCAATATAGCCCTCGGCACATCCCAGCGACACCTTGAGCGTCGACGTGCGCGGATGCCCCGCTATGCCGCTCACCCGCACGCGGTCCGGGCCGGTTTGCACCAGGCTCGCGCCGGTGAAATCCACCACCACGTCCGGCGTGATGTAGCGCGCCGGGTCGTGGACTTCGTAGAACATCTGTTCTTTCACCGTGCGCAGGTCGATGCAGCCGCCTGTGCCGTCCACCTTGCCGATATCGGCGGTGCCATCGGCTTGCACATCCGCATAAGGAAAGGCCAGGTTCCACGGCTGCGGCACGTCTTTGTAGCCAGGATCACTGAAGTAGCCGCCGGTGACCTGCGCGCCGCACTCCAACAGATGACCGATGCCGCTGCCCTGCCCCAACCTGTCCCAGTCATCATCGCGCCATCCAAAGTGATGCATCATCGGCGCCAGGAAAAGCGACGGATCCGCCACCCGGCCGGTGACGACGATGTCGGCGCCTTGGTCCAGGGCCTGGACGATGGCGGCAGCGCCCGCGTAGGGTTCCGCTGAGATCAGGCTGTCCGCGATCGAGGCCACGGGCGCGCCGCTTTCCATGATCGTGGCGCCGCTGGCGGCGATGGTGGCGCTAAGGTCGGTGGCGCTGACCGCCGCGACGCGAGCGTGCGACCAACCCGCCTCGGCGCACAGCTCGGCGATACGTTGGGCCGCGCCACGCGGGTTGATCCACCCCTGGTTGGAGATGATGCGTGTGCCACGCTTCATGCAGTGCGGCAGCACGGCACGCATGCGGTCGTCCAGCCAGGTGTCATAACCAGGAAACGCGGGGTCGCGGCGCTTGCGCACCTGGGCCGCCGAGACCGTCGCTTCGGCCATGGTTTCGAAGCACAGGAAATCCAGCTCGCCACGCTCGGCGTTCCAGCGCGCCGGGTCGATGCGGTCGCCCCACCAACCGGCACCCGAGCCGATACGCAGTGTTGTCGCGTTGTTCTTCATGTCTTCCTCCTGTTCGCGCGGCTTACTGCGCGTGGATGCCGGCCTGGCGTATGACCGTGCGCCATTTGTCGGTGTCGGCGCGGATAATGGCGGCGTAGTCTTCCGGCGTATTGGCGACGGGAATCGCGCCCAGCGCCTCGACCTGTCCGCGCAACGATGCGTCCTGCATGGCGTCGGCCACGACCGCTTGCAGGCGCGCGATGATCGGCGCGGGCGTGCCTGCCGGCGCCAGCAGACCGAACCAGGCATTCACCTCGTAGCCGGGCAGCCCGGATTCCGCCACCGTGGGTACATCCGGCAGCATCGGCACGCGCGTCGCCGTGGTCACGGCCAAGGCCTTCACGGCGCCCGACTTGATCTGACCCATGGCCGAGGGCAAGTTGTCGTACATCAATTGCACCTGGCCACCGATCAAGTCGGTCATTGCAGGGGCCGAACCCTTGTACGGCACATGGCGGACATCCACTTGCGCCATGCTGTTGAAGAGTTCCCCCGACAGGTGTGGAGATCCGCCCAGACTGGTGGACGCGAAGTTCAGGCTGCCCGGGTTGCGGCGCGCGAGATCAAGCAGTTGCGCCACGCTGTTCACACCGACCTTGGGATTCACCAGCAGCACGTTGGGTGAGTTGGCCAGCAAGGTGACCGGCGCAAAATCGCGTGCGGCGTCGTAAGGAAGCTGGGCGTACAGGAACTGGTTGCTGGCCTGCGTGCCGACCGTGCCCATCAACAGCGTGTAGCCGTCGGGCTTGGCCCGCGCCACCGCGGCCGCGCCGATGCCGCCGCCGGCGCCCGGCCGATTTTCCACCACGATGCTCTGCCCCAGACCGGCACTTGCCTCGCGCGCGACCAGCCGCGCCAGCAGATCGGTGGTGCCGCCAGCCGGAAAAGGCACCACTAGCGTAATGGGCCGCGTCGGCCAGTCGCTGATGGCTTGGGCATGGATGGCAGGAGTGGTCGACAGGGCTAGCGCCGCTGCGACCAGAAGGACGAATCTGTGCATAAGGGTCTCCTTGGATCGGGCTTGGGGTGTGCCGTTGTCAGGCTGCAAGGCCTGGCACCGATAAGCTGCTTCCATTGATTTCGACAAGCGCATCCAGCGCCACCGCCCCCTGCCCCATGGCGCCAACCAGCACAGGGTTGATATCGATCGAAGCCAGCCGAGATCCGGCGGACAGCACGTAGCGGCCAAGCGCCACGGCCTGCACCGCCAAGGCCGGGATATCCGCGGGCGGATCGCCGCGCACACCCCGCAACAGCGCGCCGATGCGCAGGCCACGCAATTTTTCGATGACCTGATCGGTGTCGAACGGCGGCATCAGCACCGCCACGTCGCGCAGCGCCTCGACATACTTGCCACCACTGCCGATCATGACGACGGGTCCCAGCACCGGATCCATCCGCGCGCCCAGCGCGCATTCGTGCAGGCCGCGCTGCATTCGCGCCACCAGCCAGACGCCGTCGCGCACCCCCAGGCCGGCCAGGGTTTGCGCCTGTTGCGACAGCGCTGTCCGCAGCGCCGCTTCATCATTCAGTCCCAGCGCCACCAAGCCATGTTCCGACTTGTGCGGCAATTGCGCCGAGCAAGCCTTCAGGGCCACCGGCGCGCCCATACGCCGCCATGCCGCCACCGCCTCATCGGCGTCGCGACAGACAGCATGCGCCACAACGGCCAGTCCGGCCCGGGCCAGTAAAGCCAGGCTCTCGGCCTCAGACAAAAAACCACCAGCCACGCCGGGCGCCAGGCAGCTCGCAATCTGGCCTTGCGGCGCGGCGGGCGCGGCGAGGCTGCTGCGCTCGCGCAGCCGGCGCAGTCGAAACAGCGCCGCCATGGCATCCATCGCCTGCATTTCGTCGGCGTACACCGGCAGGCCGCGCGCGCGGAAGACCTTGGCAACGTTCTCCTGCCAGGCAACCACGGTGACCGGCTTGGACGCCGACCGGGCAAAGTCCGCCGCATCGGCCGCGAACGAGTCCACGTCGTAGCCACGGCCCGCCACCGGGATGTCCAACAGGAACATGTCGGCGGCCGGGTCGGCGCCTATCACCGGCAGCACCTGGCCAAACAGGCCGTTGTTCGACAGCAGTGCCGCGGTGATGTCCACGGGATTTACGGTGGTGGCAAAGCCGGGCAGGCGTTCGGCCAGCGCCCGCTGGGTGGCGATGTTCAAGGGGGCGATGTCCAGCCCCCGATCCGCGGCGGCATCCGAGGCCAGCACGCAACTGGCGCCTGAATTGCTGACCACTACCACCCGAGGGCCCTGCGGCAGCGGGCTGCGCAGGGCCAGTTCGGCGTAGCGCACAAGCTCCTGCGGATCGCGCGCCCGGAGGATGCCGTGATGCTCAAGGAACGCATCCACGGCCCGGTCTTCGTTGGCCAAGGCGCCGGTATGCGAGGCCGCGGCGCGGGCGCCCGCCTCGGACCGCCCTGCCTTGACCACGATCAACGGCACGCCACGCGCCCGCGCCATCGCGGCGGCCTGGGCTAGCGGCCCAGCCTCACGCAGCGACTCAAGGTACAGCAGCACGATGCCCACTTCCGGGTCGCGTAGCGTCGCGCAGGCCAGTTCCGAGACCGAGACGTCGGCCTCGTTGCCGGTGGCATGCACATGCCGCACGCCGATGCCGCGCTGGCGCAGCAGGCCGTACACCATGGCGCACATGCCGCCGCTTTGGCTGATGACCGCCACGGGCCCATCTTCCGGCTCCACCTCCATGAACATGGTCGAGAAGCTGGCGATGGCGCCGTTGCCGAAATTGGCCAGGCCTTGCGAATTCGGGCCCACGATGCGCAGGCCGGCGGCGCGCGCCCGTGCCGTCATTGCATCTTGCAGCGCGCGACCCGCCGGCCCGGTTTCCGAAAAGCCCGCCGAAATGACGATGGCGGCGGCCACGCCCAATTCCGCGCATTGGTCCACGGCCTGTACGGCCTGTTCTCCCGCCACCGCCACGATCGCAAGGTCCGGCGCAACGGGCAACGCGGCCAGGCTGGGCCAGGCGCGTTCGCCCTGGACCTCGGCACGTTGTGGATTGATCGGGTACAGCGTGCCCGCATAGCCGTGACGCCGCATGTAATGTATGGGTCGGCCGCCGATCTTGTCCGGGTTGTCAGACGCGCCGACGATGGCGATAGAGGCCGGGTGAAGCAGCCGTGCAAGGCCTGCTTCACCGGTAAGTACAGAAGCCATGGAACTCCCCTAGCTAGGATAGGTGCGTGGCCGGAGCGGTCAGTTGACCGTCGCCCCGGAAGTCTTGACGACGCTTGCCCATTTGCCGATCTCGGCGTCCAGAAAGCGGGCCGTGTCGGCGGGCGTCATCCAGGCGGAGGCGAAGCCCTGCGCCGCAAACTTTTGCTTGATATCGGGACGTTCCAACACTTTGTGCAACGCGCTGCTAAGCCGCTGCACCACCGCGTCGGGCGTGCCGACCGGCGCCAGCAGGCCATTCCAGGCGGTGGCTTCATACCCCGGCAGCCCAGCCTCGGCCACCGTCGGCACGTCAGGCGCGGCAGCCGAGCGTGTCGCGCCGGTGATGGCAAGCGCCTTGAGCTTTCCACCCTTCACATAGGGCATTGATGACAGCATCGTGTCGAACATGACGTCGGCCTGCCCGCCCATGACGTCGGTCAGTGCGGGCGCGCTGCCCCGGTACGGCACATGCACCATGCGCACGCCGGCCATGGCGTCGAACAACTCTGCCGCCAGGTGGGTGGACTGCCCATTGCCGGACGAGGCGAAGCTGAGCTTGTCGGGTGTGGCCTTGGCCAGCGCGATCAGCTCGCGCACATTGGAGGCGGGCAGGTCCGGCCGGGCGACGATAACCAGTGGCCCTTGGGTCAACAAGGACAACGGCGCGAAGCTCTTGCGCGTGTCGTAGTTCAAGTTCTTGAACAGCGACATATTGATGGCGTGGGCGGTGGTCGCCATCAGCAGCGTATAGCCGTCGGGAGTGCTTTTGGCGACCATGTCGGCGCCGATGTTGCCGCCGGCGCCGGAACGATTGTCGACGATGATGGTTTGCTTGAGCTCGTCGCCCAGGCCCTGCGCCACGACGCGGGCCACGATGTCGGTGGGGCCTCCCGGGGGATAGGGAACCACGAGGGTGATGGACTTGTCAGGCCAGTCCTGAGCGGCCGCGGCGGTGGCCGCCGCCAGGGAAATCACGGCCAGGGCCGTGCGCCATGCTGCGATTGCGCGCATGTTGTCTCCTCCTTGCGGATGTGTTGTTCTACAGAGTGTGGAAATGCCGGCGGCGCATCAAGGCGGCCGGCGCGCCTCGAAACCCAGCAATGCGCGGCCGTCGATGCGCATCGCGCGGCCCACGACTTCCTGGCCAATGGCCACGCCGGTGTCGGCATGGCCCATCAGTACCGCGCCCTCCTCAAGGCGCACCAGAACCAGCGTGTAAGGCACATGCCGACGCCAGAATTCGTCGGGCGCGCGATGCACGTCGGTGCGCGCCAGGACCACGCCCACCCCGCCGCTGTGACGCCATTTCAAGGACGTGCCGCCGCAGGACGCGCAGGCATAGGGGCGCAAGGCCCACCAAGCACCGCAATCGTCGCAACGCTGCAATTCCAACGCGCCGTGCGTGTTCATCGGGCGTCCTCCGCTTGCAGCACCAGGCTGACGTGGGCCGACAGCACACCGCCGTCGGCATGCACCAACGCACAACGGCGCCTGGCCGCCTGGCGTGCCCCGCCACGGCCCGCCAGTTGGGTCCAGGCCTCGGCAACATGCGCCATGCCGCCGGCCACGCCGGAATGCCCGAAGGACAACAGTCCGCCATGCGTATTGAGCGGCAGCGGCCCAGCAGCATTGAAATCTCCGCGCCGCACCCGTTGCGCGGCCCCACCGCGCGGCGCGTAGCCCAGCTCTTCAAGCAGCATGGCCAGCGTGATGGTGAAGGAATCGTAGATGCCCAGGTAATCGATCTGGCCGGGTTCGATGCTGGCATCAAGGCGAGCGCGCTGCCAGGCGCGCGCGGCGCCGGTGTCTTCGACGTCGTTCAGCGCCGACAGGTGCTGGTGGCGATGCGCCTGGCCCGCGCCGCTGATGCGCACCGGGCCATCGTCCGTGCTGATGAGCAGCGCCACCGCGCCATCCGAGATTGGGCAGCAATCGAGCAGGTGCAACGGCGTGGAGATGGGCCGCGAAGCCATCACCTGTTCCACGCTGATGGGCTCCGCCAAGTGCGAGCAGGCGTGGCCGGCGGCGTGGCGCCGCATCAGCACGGCAAGCTCGGCCAGGTCTTCGCGGCGCGTGCCGGTAAGGTGCATGTAGCGGGACGCCAGCAGCGCGTAATAGGCGGGCACCGAGGCGCCATTGGGCACTTCTGTGTCGGCTTCGCCGACCTGCGCCAAGGTCTGGATGGAGGCGTCGACCGGCTGCCCTGTCAATCGGTTCTCGCCGGCCACTACCAACAGGCGGCGGCAACGGCCCGAGCGTACCAGCTCGCGGGCCAGCATGACCATGGCCGCGCCGGTCGCGCCGCCCATCTGCATGCCATGGGCATAGTGAGGGTCCAGGCCCAGCTTTTCACTGAGTAGCGTGGCCAGCATCAAATGCGGGTACGTGGTGGCGTAGCCACACAGCACGCCGTCGATATCGCCGCGCGGCACGCCGGCTTGCGCCAGCGCATCATTGGCGGCCTCGGCCATCAGGTCCAAGGCCGAACGCCCTTCATGGCGACCGAATCGCGTGGTGACGGCGGCAAGCAAGTAGGCGTGGCGGCGATCAAGCATGAGGCATCCACGCGCGTTCGATGGCGCGCGCCTCGGCAGTGAGCGCCTGCGCCAGTTCTGTTTCACGCGATCGGATGCGGTCGCTAAGCGCCGCCACGCTGAGCGCGGCAATGGCGCGTCCGCTGGGACCACGCACGGCCACGCCCAGGCCACCCATCTTGTCCACCACCACGTCCAATAGCATCGAATGGCCGGCCTTGCGGGCGCGGGCCGTCATCCGGTCCATCACTTGGGCCGGGTAGTTCGGGTAGCGGTCGCGCAGCCACTGACGCACGGGCGGCAGCACGGCATGCGCCTCGCTCTCATCCAACGCGGCCAACAGCGCCAGACTGCCCGCGCCGACGCCCAGCGGACGCCGGCTGCCCACATCCAGGTAGTTGGCGCGTATCGGGTAATCGCCGAAACACAGATCCAGGCAAACGGACTCCCAGCCGGTGGGCATGGACAGGATGACGGTGTCGCCGAACTTGCGGGCAAGACGGATCAGCGAGGCGCGCGCCAAGCCGCGCAAATCCAGGCCATCGACCATAGCGTGGTGCATGGCGTAGATCTGCGGTCCCAGCATGTAGTGCTTGCTGACCGGGTCTCGCTCCACGAAACCCTCGGCTTCCAGGTCCTTCAGGATGCGCAGGGCCGTGGAGACATCCAGCTGCGCCGCCTGGGCAATATCCGTCAGGCGCTGGACGCGCCGGCTGGACAGGCTGGCCAGTACGCGGCAGACCTTTTTCGTAGCAGAGACTAGGCTCGTTTCCTGGGATGGCATGGCAGCGGCAAGGCCCGTTGGCTAAGTATGGGCACAAGATAGGCAAGCCCGCAGACCCGGTAAAGTTGCGTCGCAGCAAATTTTCGTCCAGCGAAAATCGCGCGCCCCGCCCCCTCGGCCTCTCGCAACTCGTTACGCATCCCTACGCGCGGACAATCGAATGATTGCTAAGGTGACGCCGTTTTCCACTCACGTCGACGCCATGCACCGCATTCTGATTTCCCGCGCCTGTTCCCCCATGCTTGCCCTGTCGACCGCCGCCTTGCTATCGCTTGCACCGATAGCTGCCCAGGCCGACGACGACGACCGCCACCACCATCGTCACGGACGCGAGTACAAGGAAAAATACTGGGACGGCGCGTGCAAGGTCGAGCGCAAATGGAAGCGCAACGGCGAATACCAGGAAAAGCGCAAGTGCCGCGATGATTACCGGCAGGGGTACTATGCACAGCCTCAGGTCGTCGTACCGATGGCGGCCCCCGCCATTGTCATCACGCCGCCTTCCATCATCATCAGGCCCTGAACATGGATCAATCGGTAAAGGACGCACTCGCCCGCTGGCCCAACGTGCCGGCGGTGTTTGGCTGGCTGTCGCTGGACGGACGCGGCCGGTGGCGCCTGCATCCGCAGGGCCAGGCCGGGCAAGGCGGCGCGGGCGAATCCATTACCAATACCCAGATCCTGGACTTCATCAACCGCAACTATGAACATGACGACGCCGGCCGCTGGTATTTCCAGAACGGGCCGCAGCGGGTCTTCGTGCGCCTGGACGGCGCGCCGTTCGTGCTTCGTCTGAGCGACGACAACCGCCGCCTGCTGACGCATACGGATGTGGCGGTCGACACCATCAGTAGCTGGTGGCTGGACGACGCGGGCCAGTTGTACGCGGTCACGCAAGCAGGCGCCGGCTTGCTGCTGGACCGCGACCTGCCCGCAGTGCTGGAAAAACTGTGTACCGAGGATGGCGCCCCACTGCTTGAGACCTTGGCCGACCTGGCACCTGACACGACGATCTCGGTTTCCTGGCCTGGCGTCTACGCCGCCGCGCCACTGTGCGCGATTACGCGGCAGGATGTGGCGCGACGCCTGGGGTTCGATCCCAATCCGGCTGGCTGATTCGCCTGCGCGGGTTGCTATCAGCCGCGCCCGCTCTTGACCAGGGCGAACTTGCCATCGCCCAGCAGCACCAGCACGGCGGCGGCAACGGTCAGGAAGATCGGATATTCCCAACCGCCGCCGGCATTGCCGAAGCCCCAGCCATTGCCAAAGTGCACGGTGGACGCCACGAACAACTGCACCACCGCGATCGCCGCCACCCAGCGCGGCACAATGCCCAAAATCAACAGCACGCCGGCACCCACTTCAAAGAACGTGACGGGGTAGGCCAGCCAACCAGCGAACCCGATCTTGGCGAAGAACTGCGCGGTGCCGGGCAGCGTGAACACCAGCAGCTTGGTCAGGCCGTGGGCCAGGAACATGACGCCAAGCGCCACGCGCAGCAGCAGCGCGGCGTAAGGCGCGGTACGGGTATCGATCATTGCAATTCCTTGTGCGGTTGGGAATCTCCCGACACGGGAGATCCTTCCAAGGGCGCTATTCTTGCGATTCCAAAAACAAAGATAAACCTGCAGAATTGCAAATTATTGTTCCCCGTTAGGAAACAATCTTGGATACACACACCGCCATGCAGACCTACGCCAAGGTCGTTGAATTGGGCTCTTTCGCGGCCGCGGCCGACAAGATGGGCCAGGCGCGCTCGGTCGTGACGCGGCAGATTGCCTATCTGGAACAAAAGTACGGGGTGCGCCTGCTGAACCGCACCACGCGCAAACTCAGCATGACGGACGCCGGGCGCGCGTTCTATGAGCGGGTGCGCCCCATCCTGGCGGAAGTGGCGGATCTGGAGCTGTCATTGCAGGCCGAGGGCCAGCGCCCCAGCGGCCGCCTTCGGATCAGTGCGCCGGTGTCGTTCGGCATTCTGCATCTGGGGCCCGCCATTGCGGAATATCTGCAACGCTATCCCGACGTAGTCATCGACCTGGACCTGAACGACCGCGTGGTGGACCTGGTGGAAGACGGCTACGACGTGGCGGTGCGGATCGGGCCGCTGCAAGACTCGTCGCTGGTGGCACGCCCCCTGGCCCCGCAGCAATTGCTGGTTTGCGCCGCCCCCGCCTACCTGAAGCGCCATGGCACACCAAAGACGCCCGAAGACCTGAAGCAGCACCGTTGCTTGCACTACGCCTATGCCAGTACCGGCAATGAATGGCACTTCGAGAAAGACGGGGTCACGCATCTGGTGCGCATCACCGCCGCGTTACGGGCCAACAACGGCGACGTGCTGCGCACCGCGTCGCTGGCCGGCCATGGCATTATTCTGCAACCCGAATTCCTGGTCGGCGACGATATCCGCGCCGGCCGGCTGGTGGCCTTGCTGGCCGACTACGCGCACACCCCGATTTCCATGTACGCCATCTACCCGCATCGCCGCTTCCTCTCGCCCAAGGTGAGGTCGTTCGTCGAGCACTTGGAAGAACGGTTCGGCGGCGCCACCCCTGCTGCCCCCGGGGGACGCGCCGGTCCGCGCCGCAGCCGTTAGAATCAAGCCCATGACCGCCAAATCGTCCATCGAATACTTCCCCGCCCCCCGCCGTTCGCTTTTTTGCAGCCAGTGCGGCACGCCCGTCAACCGCCGGGTGCCGGAAGGCGACAACCGTGAACGCGACATCTGTGATCACTGCGGCGCCATCCACTACCAGAACCCGCGTTTGGTGGTGGGCACGGTGCCCGTCTGGGAAAACCGCGTGCTGCTGTGCCGGCGCGCAATCGAACCGCGCTACAACACCTGGACGCTGCCGGCTGGCTTCATGGAGCTGGGCGAAAGCACGGCCCAAGGCGCGGCCCGCGAAACGCTTGAGGAATCCGGCGCGCGTATCCAACTGGGCGAGCTCTACACCATGATCGACCTGCCGCAGATCGATCAGGTACACGTTTTCTATCTGGCCCAGGCGCTGGGGCCCGAACTGGATCCCGGCCCGGAAAGCCTGGAGGCCCGCTGGTACGACGAAGCCGACATCCCCTGGGACGATCTGGCGTTTCGCACCGTGGCGACCACGCTGCGCCATTACTTTGACGACCGCAAGCAAGGCGCGTTCGTGCCCCATCACTACACCCTAGAATCGCACCGTTGAAGCTGCCCTGGCTTGCCGTCGACACTCCGTTTCCGCCCGCGGAATATGCGCTGACGGAACCTGACGGCCTGCTCGCGGCCGGCGCCGACCTATCCACCGACCGCCTGATCCAGGCTTATTCCAACGGCATCTTTCCCTGGTATTCGGAAGGTGAGCCCGTGCTGTGGTGGAGCCCCGACCCGCGCATGGTGCTGGCGATCAAGGACTTTTCGCCATCCCATTCACTGCGCAAGCTACTGCGGCAAATTGCCAGCCAGGAGCAGGACGCGCAGCCGCGCGTGCAGGTGCGGGTGGACACTGCCTTTTCCGAGGTCATGGCGCGATGCGCTGCCCCACGCGCGGGGCAGCCGGGCACCTGGATCACCAGCGCCATGCAGCACGCGTATGCGGACTGGCACCGGGCTGGCTATGTGCATAGCATCGAAACGTGGATCGATGGCGAACTGGCTGGCGGCCTTTACGGCATCAGCCTGGGCCGCATGTTCTTCGGCGAATCCATGTTCACCCGCGCGCCCAACGCGTCAAAGATCGCCCTGGCCTACCTGGTGCGCTATCTGGCGGCGCAAGGCGTGGAACGGATTGATTGCCAGCAGCAGACACAGCATCTGGCCAGCCTGGGCGCCCGCCCTATCCCGCGCACGCAGTTCCTCGAGTACGTCCGCCATGCCACGGCGCAGCCCCCGATTTCCTGGGCCCGGGGCACCCTGGACAGCGCCGCGCGCCTGCTGCCGGACGCCCCATCCGACGGCGACTTAAGCGTTAATATGTAGCCATCCCATCGCGGACGGACCGCGCGATGCGCACTACTCCATGAGCCAGCTCAAAGAACTCCCCTTCTCCACGCTGCAGTTCTACGCAACCGCTCCTTACCCTTGCAGCTACCTGCCGGGTCGCCAGGCGCGGTCGCAGGTTGCCGCGCCGGGCCATCTGATCAACGCGGGCACCTATTCGCAGTTGGTCGAACAAGGGTTTCGCCGCAGCGGGCTGTTCACCTACCGCCCCCATTGCGACAATTGCCGTGCCTGCGTGCCCGTGCGCGTGGACACGGCGGGTTTCGCGCCCAACCGCAGCCAGCGACGCGCCTGGCGTGACCATCAATCCCTGCAGTCGTTCGTGGCCGAGCTGGCCTGGTCGCCCGAACACTATCGGCTCTACACGCGCTATCAGCAGGGCCGGCACCCGGGCGGCGGCATGGACGAAGACAGCCGCACGCAGTACGCGCAATTCCTGCTGACCAGCCGGGTCAACACGCGCCTGGTGGAATTCCGTGACCCCGAGGGTGTGCTGATGATGGTGTCGATCATCGACGTGCTGGATGACGGGCTGTCGTCGGTCTACACCTTCTATGATCCGGACATCGAAGGCAGCCTGGGCACCTACAGCATCCTGTGGCAGATCGAGCAGTGCCGCACGCTGAACCTGCCCTGGCTCTATCTGGGCTACTGGATCGCCGAGAGCCGCAAAATGTCCTATAAGTCCAGCTTCCATCCCGCGCAGTTCCTGGTCGATGGCGAATGGCAGGCTCAGGCCAATCCGTCCCTTTGACTTGATTCCGGAGCCGCCTGGGTTTAGCGCAAGCCAGGCGAAATTCGCTCTACAATTCCGCCCCATGTCTATCCTCTTCCACGCCTATCCCCTGGCCCGCCCGGCGTTGTTCGCCATGGACGCGGAAACCGCCCACGAAGTTACGCTGTCGGGCCTGCAACGCGCGTATGAATGCGGCGCCACGCGCAAGCTGATGCATGCGCAGCCCAAGGCGCCATGCACGCTGATGGGCATGCAACTGGAAAACCCGATCGGGTTGGCGGCGGGGCTGGACAAGAACGGCGCCTATATCGATGCGCTGGGCAACCTGGGCTTTGGTTTTATCGAGGTCGGCACGGTGACCCCGCGCGCGCAGCCCGGCAACCCCAAGCCGCGCATGTTCCGGTTGCCGCGCGCCAATGCGCTGATCAACCGCCTGGGCTTCAATAACCAGGGCCTGCCCGCCTTTCTGGCTAATGTGCAACGCAGCCAGTGGCGCAAGCAGGGCGGCATCCTGGGCCTGAACATCGGCAAGAACGCGGACACGCCCATTGAGCGCGCCGCCGACGATTACCTGATCGGCCTGGAAGGGGTGTACCCGCATGCGGACTATGTGACGGTGAACATTTCGTCGCCGAACACCAAGAACCTGCGGGCGCTGCAAAGCGGCGATGAACTGTCGGCGTTGCTGGCGCAGTTGGCCGACAAGCGCCGGGCCTTGGAAGACCAGCACCAGCGCCGCGTGCCCATGGCGGTGAAGATCGCCCCGGACCTGACGCAAGAACAGATCGACGCCATTGCCGATACCTTGCCGCGCCACGGCATCGACGGCGTCATCGCCACCAACACCACGCTGTCGCGCGACGCGGTCGCGGGTCAGGCGCACGCCGAAGAAGCCGGCGGCCTGTCGGGCGCGCCGGTGCATGAACTGTCGTTGAAAGTGATACGCCGCCTGAAGGAACAGCTGGGCAACAGCCTGGCAATCATTGGCGTGGGCGGCGTGCTGTCGGGCCAGCAAGCGCGCGAAAAAATGGCTGCCGGCGCGGACGCCGTGCAGTTGTACACGGGTTTGATCTACCGCGGCCCTGCCCTCGTGGGCGAGTGCGTACGCGCGACGGCAAAACGCTAGCCATCAAAAAGATGCACCCTCGGGGTGCTTCCCAAGTGCACACTTGGGGCTTGCCGAGTGCACCCTTGGGTGCGCCCCACTGCGCCCGGCCATCGCGCCAGGCAAAAAAAGGGGCCACCCTGTGGGTGGCCCTAATTCCAGCTCTGCTCTGTTACTCAACAGTACTACATTACTGCGATTTGCGCAGCATCGCGCGCCAAGACTCAGGCGGTGCGACGGCTACGGCTGGCAACCTTGGTGGCGGCATCGGCGGCATCCGTTGCTGCCTTGAAGGTCGCGTTGGCGGCGGCATTCAGGTTCGACTCGGCAACTTCAGCAGCCTGCTTGGCGGCCTTGGTCACGGAATCGTAAGCGCTGGTGGCGGTGGCCAGCGAGGACTTGATCAGGGCGACGGCGCTTTCGGAACCAGCCGGAGCGTTCTTCGACAGTTGGTCGACGGCTTCGCTCAGTTGCTGCTGGCTTTCAGCGATTTGCTCTTCGGTCAGCTTGACCAGGCTGCCTTGCACACCGGCAACGATGTCATACACGTGCTTGGTGTAGGCCATGGCCTTTTCAGCGCCCGGCTGCAGCAGGCCCGAGGCAAACGCGGCGGCTTCCTGCGGATCCTTGACTTCAGAGGCTAGCTGCGACTTCTGGGCGACTTCGTCCAGCGTGGCGCGCACGACCTTCATATTCAGTTCGACCAGCTTTTCAAAGCCAGCGAAAACGGCGGACTGGGCAGCCACGAAAGTGTTGATGCTGGCCTTTTGACGGTCCAGGACTTGTTGCGGAATTGCGCTCATAGAATGCTCCTTTAGAGGTAGCCGGACGCTTTCCGGCAAGAAGGATTGGTTGTCTGCGACGAAAGATAAAAACGTGCGCGGAAACTGGTACTACAAGCTACCGCCGGCCCGTTTGATGCACTGCACAATTCACATTCTAGACTGGCAGAAATTGTTGTCAAGCGGTTTTTGTGCAACGCAACAAGTATTTGCACTTTAACGGTGCAGACGTTTGCACGTCTTTGATCCTGGACAAGTTTTTCCCATGATTCGGGAAATACCGGACATGACGGCGTATCAATTCTTTTCTAAACTGCTTGCACGCTGATGACAGAAAAAACAAACCATAAATCAGCGGTCAATAACTAAATCGCAGCAAGCAAAACCCTGCAATTGGAGACTTCATGACCCTAATTCCCCGCACGCTTTCGGCCCTGCTCGCGGCCAGCGCCATGTTCGCGGCCGGCGCCGCCCAAGCGGAATATCCGGAACGCCCCATCAATATGGTCGTGCCGTTCGCCGCGGGTGGCCCCACCGACAACGTAGCCCGCTCCCTGGCGGAAGCCATGCGGCAAAGCCTGGGACAGACGGTCGTGGTCGAAAACAAGGGTGGCGCCGGTGGCACCATCGGCACGACGCAGGTTGCACGCGCCCAGCCGGACGGCTATTCCGTCCTGCTGATGCACGCCGGCTTCACGACCGCGCCCTCGCTGTACAAGAACCCTGGCTACGACCCGTTCAAGGGCTTCGAGCCCGTGGGTCTGGTGGTCGAT
Source organism: Achromobacter spanius (assembly GCF_002812705.1). NCBI lineage: Bacteria > Pseudomonadati > Pseudomonadota > Betaproteobacteria > Burkholderiales > Alcaligenaceae > Achromobacter > Achromobacter spanius. Next base: position 254,891 of record NZ_CP025030.1, read on the forward strand.
GTGCCCATGACCATCGTCGCGCGCTCGGACTTCCCGCCCAACAACATCAAGGAACTGGCCGAATACGTCAAACAGAACAAAGACAAGGTGTCGCTTGCCAACGCCGGTATCGGCGCGGCCAGCCATCTGTGCGGCACCATGCTGGTTGAAGCGCTGGGCGTCCAGTTGCTGACGATTCCGTACAAGGGCACCGCTCCGGCCATGAATGACCTGCTGGGCAAGCAGGTGGACCTGATGTGCGACCAGACCACCAACACCACGCAGCAGATCGAAGGCGGCAAGGTCAAGGCCTACGCCGTGACCAGCCTGAAGCGTGTGCCCACGCTGCCCAACCTGCCGACCATGGACGAATCCGGCTACAAGGGCTTTGAAGTGGGTATCTGGCACGGAATGTGGGTGCCGAAGGGCACGCCCAAGCCGGTGGTGGACAAGCTGGTCAAGAGCCTGCAGGCCGGCCTGGCCGACCCCAAGTTCCAGGAACGCATGAAGCAGCTTGGCGCTTCGGTGCTGACCGCGGAAGCGAACCCGCAGGCGCTTGACGCCAAGGTCAAGCAGCAAGTCCCGCAATGGGCCGAGCTGTTCAAGAAAGCAGGGCTTGAACCGCAATAACGCGGTGGGCAAGAGCAAGAAAAGCCCCGCAAGGGGCTTTTCCTTTTCCTCATGGGCAAGCGCCCGGCTCTACGGACGCAGGGCTTCCGCGGCCATACCCAAACCGTTGAAGCCGGTGGAAACCGAGGGTTCGTAACCCAGCGCTTCCGAAATACTGGCCGCGGTGTCGACCAGCGCCTTGATCCAATCGTCCTGCAAGCGTTCGGCGGGCGCCGAGATGGACAGCCCGGCCACCAGCTTGCCGGTGTCATCAAAAATACCCGCGGCGATGCAACGCACGCCCAGCTCAAGCTCTTCGTTGTCCCGCGCATAGCCGTGGCGCCGCACCAGCGCCAATTCGCGTTCCAGGCGGTCCAGGTCGGTCAGGCTGTTGCGCGTATGGCCGGCAAGACCCGTGCGCAGCGCGTAGGCGCGCACCTGCCGCGTGTCGCCGGTGGACAGGAACAGCTTGCCGGTAGACGTCAGGTGCAAGGGGGCGCGGCCACCAATGGCGCGCACCACCTGCATGCCGGAGCGCTCGCTCCAGGCACGGTCGATATAGACAATTTCATCCCCCTGCTGCACCGACAGGTTGATTGTCTGCCCGGTCAGCTTGTGCAGGGAACGCATGGCCGAAATGGCGGCCTCGCGAACATTCAGGCGGCCCTTCACCAATGACCCCAATTCCAGCAGCCGCATGCCCAACTGGTACAGGCCGTTGTCGACGCGCTCAACGTAGCGGCCCACGACCAGGTCATTAAGAATGCGATGCGCGGTGGACGCATGCAGCCCCGTGGTGGCCGACAGTTCCTTCAGCGTGACGGGATCCTGCTGCGCGGCCAGGGCATCCAGCAGACGCATGGCGCGCTCGATCACCTGGATGGCGATGGGATGGCTGGACGCGCCTTCGGTCTCGGCGTCCAAGGGAGTACGGGGTGTCGAAAGACGGGGCATAGGGGTAGATAGGGCTAGCGCCGCAACACCGAAAAAGCCCGGTCTTGCGGCAACGCAGCAAACAGTCCTTTCCCGTATTGTGAAATTTACGACGCCATTTTGCAATGGCTTTTTGCAAGGTTTCCTATGCGGCGGCCGGCGGAGCCAGCTTTCCACCCAACCGCAGGACCTCGGCACGCAGGAACTCAAGCGCCTCGGCGGCACCGACCGGTTCGCCCTTCACACCCAGCTCAATATGGGGCGTTCCGCCGGCTTCGCCCACGCTGGGCAAGCTGAACGCGCGCACATCGGGCCATCGGCTTTCCACGCTGACCATGGCCGGGGTGATGCGTGACTCCGGCATGCTGAACACCAGGAACGAATGCTCGACGTGGACTCGCACATGCTGCAGCGCACGATAGCGGGTGTCCAGCGTCCATTCCAGCATCGGCCAGGCCATTACGGGAAAGCCGGGCACGAAGGTGTGATCCTGAATGAAAAAGCCCGGAATGCGGTTGTACGGGTTCGGCACGATCTCGCAGCCTTCCGGGAACATGCCCATCTGCAGGCGCTGCTGGTTCTCGGGCGCGCTCATGTCGGCCGTGCCCTGCCCCTTCTCGGCCATTTCAGCGGTACGCAAGGCGATGGCCTGCTCGGCTTCCGGGTGCAAGGCCAGCGGCAAGCCCAAGGCGGCGGCGGCGGCCTGACGCGTATGGTCATCGGGCGTGCCGCCGATGCCGCCACACGAAAACACCACGTCGCCCGTGGCGAAGCTGCGCCGATACGCTGCCACCAGGGTGTCGCGGTCATCGGGCAGGAACTCGGCCCAGCCCAGTTGCATGCCGCGCGCGCTGAGCAGCTCGACGACTTTCGAAAAATGCTTGTCCTGACGGCGGCCCGAGAGGATTTCATCCCCGACGATGATGAGGCCAATGCGACGGGCGGCGGATTCTGCGGCCATGTCCAATTCCAGAAGGTAAGTAAAGTTGCGATCAAACGTCGATGACGTTGTCCTGGCGCAAGCGCTTGAGCGCGTCCAGCCCGTAGTGGGCGTAAACCAGCGCCGAAAACACCGGCAGGATAATCCAGGCGGGCGGCAAGAGGTTCAGGAGCGAACAGATCAGGCCGATGGTCCAGAAGCCACGATTATTGCGATCCAGGATCAACTTGCGTTCTTCGGGGCTGGCATGTTCAACGATGGCATCCACGCGCATCATGCGCGAGAACGCGAAGGCCCACCAGAAGATAGACAGGATGATCGCCATGGGCGGCACCAGCCACAGGGGCAGCGTCAGCACCCAGCCGACCGCGAATGCGGCCGACACCCAGACGGCATTCCACACGCTGACCGCCGTTGAAAATTTGCCGCGCCGCGTCACGCTGGCGTATTCGCGCTGCCCCACGTGGCGCAGCACCAGCGGCATCACGAACACCGCGGCAATCGCCAGGCCCAGGATGCCGGACACGGGCAACAAGATGGCGGCGGCAATGACAGGAATGAGATAGATCTTGAGCGAAAACAGGCCCATGGCGATCATCCATTCGTCGGCCCGGTTGACCATGTCCCAGTGCGATACCTCGGCGCGCAGCCAGTCCGTCAACGGCGTCCAGAAGAGGTACAGCAACAGGAACGCGCCAACCAGCGCAATCAGGAAGGGAAGCAGCACCGCGAACAGCATCGTCGGGTGGCATTGGGACACCAGGGCGCGCTTGAACGCCTGGCCGACGCTGACGGCGCCGTTACCCGCGCCAGAGAAACGGCCATTGCCGGGCGTGGCGGTATCAGTGCGTAAAACGGTCATGGGAGCGGAAAAAAGGGGGTGGACATCCCGGGTATGATAGTCAAACACGCCCCGATCTGCTCACATGTCTCTACTCGTACCCGGCAACGACCTGGCCGCGCTGCGCGCGCGTCTTGGCACCCCCCCCGACACCTGGCTCGTCGCCTGCTTCTGCGCGGCATGGTGCGACACCTGCGAACAGTACAAGCCCAAGCTGCAAGCGCTGGCCGACGCGCTGCCGCAACATGTCTTTGCCTGGATCGACATCGAAGACCACGCCGAATTGCTTGGCGACATAGACGTCGAGAACTTCCCCACGCTGCTCGTGCAGATTGGGTCGCGCGTTGTGTTCTACGGCCCCATGCTGCCGCATATCGGGCATCTGGAACGCCTGCTTGAAAGCGTGAACGCAGACAGCCCGGCAGTGGCCACCGAATTACCTGACTTGCCCAAGCTGCTGGCAGCCTGATTGCCGCGCTGCCAACAAAAAACCCGCAAGGCCTTTGAGCGTTGCGGGTTTTTTCATGCGTACTGGCTGGCGATCAGTTCTTGCGCGAACCGCCCAGCAGTACCGCCACTTGGCGCTTGGGCGCGGACGAACCGCTGTCGTTCTTGGGCGCTTGCTCTTCGACGGACGAGGCCGAGGGCGAAGGCTCGTAAGGCTTCAGGAAGAAATCGTCCACCGGCTGACGCGGGCCGCTGGAGGTGTAACCCGAACGACGATCCGACGAACGGCTACCGCGATCACCACGGCTGTCACGGCCGCCTTCGCGCCCTTCACGCCCCTCACGCCCTTCGCGCGAGGACGAACCGGAGCGTTCTTCGCTGCGGCGGTGGCTGCGCGCCACGGCGTCTGCCGGCAGGTCGAGCGTGCCGCGCGGCACTTCGCGCTTGATCAGCTTTTCGATGTCGAGCAAAAACCGTTCTTCGTCGGGCGTGAACAGCGCGATGGCTTCGCCCGAGGCACCCGCGCGGCCGGTACGGCCGATGCGGTGAACGTAGTCTTCAGCGTTGTACGGCAAGTCGTAGTTGATGACGCACGGCACGCCGGCCACGTCCAGGCCGCGCGCGGCCACGTCGGTGGCGACAAGCACTTCCAGGTCGCCGGCCTTGAAGGCTTCCAGCGCCTTCATGCGGTCCGCCTGCGTTTTGTCGCCGTGGATCGATTCGGCCTTGACGCCATCGCGTTCAAGTTCGCGGGCAAGGCGCGCCGTGCCGATCTTGGTATTCGAAAAAACGATGACCTGCTTCAGCCCGCGAGACTTCACCAGATGCACGACCGCGGCGCGCTTGGCGTCGCTGGGCATCTTGTAGGCGATCTGCGTGATATTTGTGGCGGTGGCGTTGCGCGCCGCGACTTCGATCTCGACCGGCTGGTTCAGGTACGAACGCCCCAGCTTGCGGATTTCGTTGCTGAAGGTGGCCGAAAAAAGCAGGCCCTGACGCTGCGCGGGCAACAGGCGGATGATGCGTTCCAGATCCGGCAAGAACCCCATGTCCAGCATGCGGTCCGCTTCGTCCAGCACCAGGATGCCGACCTGGCTCAGGTTCACGTTCTTTTGCTCAACGTGGTCCAGCAGACGGCCAGGTGTAGCCACCAGGATTTCGCAACCGCGACGCAGCGCTTCTTTTTGCGGACCGATGTCCACGCCGCCAAACACCACGGCCGAACGCAGCGGCGTCTGCTTGCTGTAGCGCTTGACGCTTTCAAACACCTGGTCCGCCAACTCGCGCGTGGGCGTGAGGATCAGTGCGCGCACCGGGTGCCGCGCGGGCGATGCGCTGGCATTGGCCAACGGCATCAGGCGATGCAGGATCGGTACGGTGAACGCGGCGGTTTTGCCGGTGCCGGTCTGGGCGGCGCCCATGACGTCGCGCCCTTCCACCACGACAGGGATGGCTTGCGCCTGAATGGGCGTCGGAATGGTGTAGCCGGTTTCGGCGATGGACTGCAGCAACAACGGGTGCAGTCCAAAATCGGCAAACGTCGGCGCGGGCGCGTCGGCGGTGGGTGCTACGGATTGAGTGGATTCAGTCATCAGGGTTTGGCAGATACCGGGACCAGTGAAAAAGAACAAAACGAGAGTGCTACATGCACTGCACTACATACGCATCGGGGCAATCTGAATACACGTGGTCGCGTTGCGACGGCACGCAAATTGACGCGAAGCCGATACGGCTTCACGGACAATCGGCACCCTGCCATGCAGGCCAGCGGGCGCATTCTGGATTCGATACTTATGAGGGCAGTACCAGGCCCGGATTGCTGTGGATAACTTGGATTTTAGCGCAGGCGCCTTACCACAAGGTCAAACCGTGGTTTCAAGCGGGGGCACGAAGCATCGCCGGGCAATGGGCGCGCCCGCTTCCCGGCGATTCGGAGTGTCCACCAGATGGACTAATCATGATTAAAGACCGGACATCAACCGGCTAACCAGCGTAGTCCCCACAACACCAGCATGCCCGCCACAATGACCAACACGGCGCTGCGGGTACGCAAAAAAACCAGGATGGCGACCAGGCCGGCCACCAATTTGTAATCGAACACCGGGCCCAAGCCCGCCTTCCAGGGCAGCAGGTCGGGCACGACGATGGCGGTCAACGCGGCGGCGGGCGCATAGCGCAACGCGCGACGCACGCCATCGGGCAAAGGAATGTAGTCGCCAAACAGCATGAAGCCGGCGCGCGTCAACACGCTGCACAAGGCCAGCAACAGGATGGCCGAATAGACGTAGATCTCGGAAGGCCAGAGGGTCATGGGCGCGCCTTGAAGAATCGTTCGGCCCACATGCCGGCCACCACGCCGGCCACGACGGCCGCCGCCAGCCCCAGCCGCAAAGGCAGCACCTGCCCCGTCCAGGCGACCACACCGGCAGCCAGCATGGATACCAGCATCGGCTTGGAACTGGCCAGCGGCACGGTGATTGCCAGCAGCGCCAGCACCGCGGCGAAATCCAGCGACCACCCGGTGGGCACCATGGTCCCCAGATAAATACCTACGATTGAAGATGATTGCCAGACCAGCCAGCCTGGCACGATCGTGCCCAGGAAGAACCACAGTTGGTCGCGCGTGCCGCGTTCGGCCGAATCCCCGTAACGCGGCATGAACAGCACGAAGCCCATGTCGGTGGTGAAGTAGCCCAGCCCCAGACGCTTGGGCCAGGACAGGTGGCGGAAGTACGGTTGCAATGCCGCGCCGAAGATGATGAAGCGGAGGTTCACGACGAAACCCGCCGCGAAAATCAGCCACAGCGGCGCGCCCGTGGCAATCAGCGGAAGCGACGTCAGTTGGGCCGAGCCCGCGTACAGCAGCAGGGTCATGGCCAGCGCCATGGATTCCGTCAGGCCGGACTTGACCATGGCCACGCCGGTTACCAAGCCCCAGGTCGCGGTGGCGATCAGCGCGGGCACGATGGCGTGGACGCCCGAGCGAAACGCGTTCAGACGTTGCTGGCGAACCGCACCGGGATCTTCGGATTCAGGAAACGCGGATTCAGAGGACAACGGCTGACCCCTGGCGATTCGGACAGGACGACATGGGAACTCTTACGGATTGCGTGGGCCGAATGGCACCACGCCGGTGCGCGAATAGGCCAGTATTGTAACCCCGCCGCTTGATACAATAGGCGCCTGAAATTTCTTGGCTGGTGGCGGCCTGGCGCACTCCAAAATCGACCGTGGTGAATGGCCGCGTCCCGAAGTACCATCACTGGCTACGTAAGATGCGATCTTATTTCGTCATTCGCGCGGGCGGTCCCAGACCGGCCACCTTGCCCAACCTGCCGTTTATCGGTTTTTTATTCAGGAATATCCATGACCGCTGCTGCCCCGGCCGCCGTCCCCAACGCTCACGAAGTCATTGAAGTCGGCGCTGAAGACCTGCCCGTTTTCTGTCCCGGCCCGAAAGCGCCGCTGTGGAGCATGCACCCCCGCGTCTTCCTGGACGTGGCCCGCACCGGCTCCGCCAGCTGCGCCTACTGTGGCGCGCAGTACCGCCTGAAGGCCGGCACGGTGCTGCACGGCCACCACTAAGCACGCCGACGCCGCCCCGCCGCACAACGCCACCGTCACAGCAGCCATGTTTGCCACACCCGAAGAAGCCGAACACGCATTCTACGAAGCCCTCGAACAGGGGGACAGCGTCCGTCTGATGCAGGTGTGGGCCGACGACGAAGAAGTCATCTGCATCCACCCTGGCGGCCTGCGCATCGTCGGACACTCGGCGGTGCAGGAATCCTGGCAACAGGTGCTGTCCAACGGCCCGCTGCACGTACGTCCATTGCGCCCCCTGGTCATGCTGAGCATGATGTGCGCGGTGCACGTGCTGGTTGAGCAGGTGGCCGTACGCACGCGGGAAGGCATGCAGTTTGCAAACTGCTACGCGACGAACATCTACCACAAGGGCCCAACCGGCTGGCGCATGGTCATGCACCATTCGTCTTCGGCGCCCACGGAAGCCGGGGTGCTCGACTTGCACGACGTACCCGACATGCTGCATTGAATCGGGTGGATTTTTAGTTGGCCGCTGCTCGTCTTGACTCGTCCCCCTGCCCCGTTCCCTCCTGGTTGCCCGGAGGCGACAGCCAGACGGTCTACGCGTCCCTGTTCGCGCAATACCATCGGATCGCCTTCGTGCGGGATCGGGTGGACACGCCCGACACTGATTTCGTGGACTTTGACTGGACCGGCCCGGGGCTGTTTCCGCACAAGGCCGCCGATGGCGCGCCTGTCAGCGGACAGGGGCCTGTCGCCAACGGCAAAACCGCCGCGGCGCGCTGGATGACGGCGCCCGACTGGCAGTCCCTGCCGCAGACACCCGACACGCCCGCGCTGATCCTGCTGCACGGTTTGGAAGGCGGCAGCAACAGCCGTTATGCCCAGTCCATCGCCCACTACTTCCGCGCTCGCGGCTGGATCGTGGTGATCGCGCATTTTCGCGGTTGCTCCGGGGTTCCCAACCGGCTGGCCCGTGCCTACTACTCCGGTGATTCCGCCGAAGTGGGCTTTTTGCTGAACACGGTGCGCGACCGCATTCCCCATGCACGCTGGCACGCGGTGGGCGTTTCGCTCGGCGGCAACGCGCTGCTGAAGTACCTGGGCGAACATCAGGAAGACACTCCCTGGCTGACTGCCGCCGCCGGCGTGTCGGTACCGCTGGATCTGGTCGCCTGCGGCAAGACCTTGTCCACCGGTATCTTCAACCGCCGCGTGTACACCGCTCATTTCCTGAAAACGCTCAAGCACAAGGTGCTGGAAAAGGCGCATCGCTTTCCAGGTTCAATCGACGTGATGCGTATCGCACACGCTCACGACCTGCGCGAATTCGATGACACCTACACCGCGCCCATGCATGGCTTTCGCAACGCGCTGGATTACTGGACGCGCGCGTCCAGCAAACCCTGGCTGCCCAAGATCTCGGTACCCACACTGGTTCTCAACGCGCGCAACGATCCGTTCATCCCCGCGGCCTCGCTGCCCAAGCCGGAAGATTGCTCGCCTGTGATCTTGCTGCACCAACCCAGCGACGGCGGGCATGCGGGATTTCCCACGGGCGCGTTTCCCGCGCATCTGAACTGGTTGCCGCAACGCCTGGGGCGCTTCTTCGAAACGGGCCTGTAGGGCAACGCGCCCGGCGTTCAGCCGGGGCGCGCGCCTGCCGCGTCAACCCGATCTGAAGCGTTCCAGCAACTGCCGCTCTTCGGCCAGCTTGTCTTTCACTTCCTTGATCTGCACGTCGATCTGCGATTGTTCGTAGAAATCGGTGGACAGCCCGCGCGCTTGCTGCAACTGCGACTCCGCAGCGGCGAACGCGCCGGTCATCACATAAAAGCGCGCCAGGTCGCGGCGCGCCTGCACCGGTCTGCCGTTGCGTTCTTCGCTTTGCGCCAGCATCTGATAAAGACCGGGTTCGTCGCTGCCCCACTGCTTGATCTTCGCGCGCAGATAGTCTTGCGCGTCGGCATGGCGGCCATTGCCTTGCAACGCCTGGGCATAGGCGATGCCCAGCGCCCGCTGGTCGGGCCAGCGCTTGGTGGCCGACTGCGCCAGTTCCAGCGCGCGCGGGTAGTCCTTGCGGGCCAATGCGATATCGACGCTGAGCTTGGCAAGCTGGGCGGAATTGCGCCCCCCGGCCGTAGCCAGATTCCAGAGCCGCTCCGCTTCCGTCAGGTTGTTGCGCTGAAACGCCTGCAAGGCCAACCCATAGTAGGCAGCCGACTGGCGTACGCCGGACAGCGCCTGCGCCTCATCCTGCAATTGCTGGCCAGCCGACCGCAAGCTGACGGCATCGCGCCCCTGCACCACGCGCATCTTGGCGCGCACGTACCAGAAGTCGTCACTATCAATATGGCGCGAGGGCGGCAGCGAGCGCACGCGGTTCTGCACATCGGACATACGCTCGATGGACAGCGGGTGGGTGCTGGCCCACGAGCCCCCGCCCGCGCCCTCGTTCAAGCGCGAGGCGTTCATCAGGCGCGAGAACATCTGCGACATGCCGTCGGCGTCGTAGCCCGCCTTGGTCAGCATCTGGAAGCCGGCGCGATCCGCCTCGCGTTCGGCGTCGCGTGAAAACCCCAGTTGGCGGTTGATGGCCGCCGCCTGCCCAAACGCCGCGACGCCCATCGCCAGGTTGCCGCCGCCGCCCGCCAACGCCGCCAGCAGCGCGCCCGCCAGGCTGGCCAGCATCACCATGCTGTTCTGGCTCTGCTGCGTCATGCCGCGCGCAATGTGGCGCTGCACGACGTGGCCGATTTCGTGCGCCAGCACAGCGGCCAATTCAGATTCGCTGGCCGACGACACAATCAAGCCGGTATTCACACCGATGAATCCGCCGGGCATGGCGAAGGCGTTGATCTCGGGGTCGCGCACGCCGAACATTTCCACCTCGGGCACGGCGCCGGGCGCAAACGCGGCCAGCTTGCGGCCCATGGTCGTCAGGTATTGGCTGAGTTCAGGGTCATCCACATAGGTGGGATCGCGCCTGCCCTGCGACATGATGGCTTCGCCCAGGCTGCGTTCCAGCATCGGGGACAGCTCGGCGGCGGACGCCGCGCCCATGGATGGCAGGCCAACCGGTTGCGCCCAGGCGGCAACCGGAATGGAGGGGGCGATCAAGGCGGCGCTCAGGCCGAGAATGGCGCTTCGTTTCGCAATAGCGCAAATGGATGGCATTTTCCTGCGGTTCATAAGCCTATGATAGCGATGAGCTTAAAATGTTTCATCGATACTCCCAACGAGGTCTCAATGCGTCCCGTCCGTAAAGCCGTTTTCCCCGTCGCCGGGATGGGCACCCGCTTCCTCCCCGCCACCAAGGCGATGCCCAAGGAAATGCTGCCCGTGGTCGATAAACCGTTGATTCAATATGCCGTTGAAGAGGCCGTGGCCGCCGGCATCACCGACCTGATTTTTGTGACCGGCCGCAACAAGCGCGCCATCGAAGACCACTTCGACTCCGCCCCCGAGCTTGAGTCCGACCTGGAAAGCAAGGCCAAGCACGAGCTGCTTGCCATGGTGCGGGGCATTCTACCCGCGCATGTGAATTGCCTCTATATTCGCCAGTCCGCCCCGCTGGGCCTTGGCCACGCCGTGCTGTCGGCTGCCCCCGCCGTGGGCGACGAGCCCTTTGCCGTGTTGCTGGCCGACGACCTGATCGACGCCGACACGCCCGCCATGAAGCAGTTGGTGGACGTTGCCGTGGCGCAGAACGCCAGTGTGCTGGGCGTGCAGGACGTGCCGCGCGCCGATACCCGCAAGTACGGCATCGTGGCCACCCGTGCCGGCGAGACCCATCTGGATCCCCGCACCGAGCGCGTCACGCACATTGTTGAAAAGCCCGAACCCGACGTCGCTCCGTCGACGCTTGCCGTCGTGGGTCGCTACGTACTGGAAGCCGCCATCTTCGACCATCTGCGCTCGACCAAAATGGGCGCGGGCAATGAAATCCAGTTGACCGACGGCATTGCTTCGATGATGCGCGAACGCGCCGTGTTCGCGCACCGTTTCGAGGGCGTGCGCTACGACTGCGGCAACAAGGCCGGCATGTTCCAGGCCACCGTGGCGCTGGGCAAGAAATACCACGGCCTGATACCGGAATAAGCCCCGGCCCGAGCCCAGGCCCGCGCTAGCCCGATAGCGCCGCCCGAGCCTTGGCCCGGGCGCGCGCATCGCGGTCCACTTTGCGCAGCCGCCCCTTGGCGGACAGGCGCATCAAGGTGCCAAGCGCCACCATCAATCCAATCACCTCGACCAGCGCGGCGGGGATCCACATGGTCAGGCCGCCGATGGTCTGGTCCGTTTGGGCCGACATCGCGATGGCGCGGCCGCACAGTTCAAACAAGGGATAGATATCGCTTTCGGTGAAGGCGATGACAGCGCCCGCCACCATTTGCGGAAGCATGGTCAGCACGGGGGATATGACACGACCGCCCGGCGTCATGGCCGCGGGTGGCGCGGGGCGGCGGTCCAGGATCAGGTTCCAGTACATGAAGCCGCTGATCACGACAGACCAGTTCATCAGGCGGTACAGCCGCCAGTCCAGCATGGAATAGAACTGCACCGACGGAATCAGCCAGATCAGCACCAGAAAGACGAACAGCGCGGGAACGAAGATTTTATTGGTCAGCACCGCGACCGTGACCCGACCGCTGCGCGTGCGCAGGAAATCACGCAGACGAATGCGCCAGGCCATCGGCAGGCCGGCGCGCATGACTTGACCCGGAAAGGCCGCCATCACCAGCAGCGGGCCCAGGTGGTGCAGCACCAGATGCTGGATGCGATGGATGAAGAACATCCGCTCGGCGTAGTAATCCACCCGAGTGTGCAGCGACAGATACAACAGCACCAGCCCCGCCCAGAACAGGAAGCGGCGCCCCCCGGTCACATGGTGCACACGCTGGCCACGCACGAACAGCACGATCGCCACCACGAAGGAAGCGACCAGCGTGGGAGAGAACTCCCAGGGTATGAGCCATTCAAGACTATCCATGCGGGCCATCCGAAAGACACCGGGTAAGACAAAGGCGGCGACTTGCGCCAACCCGTGCGCTGATTGTAGTAGACCGCGCCGGCCCGTGGTCCGGTGGGTCAGCAGGATCAGAAGTGATGCGAAACGCCCGCTCCGACGCGCGTGGTGTGGGAATGGGCGGGGTCAAACTGGTTGTCCAGCGTGTAGTGGGACGCATAGCCGGCAAAGCCGTAGAGCGTCGTGCGCGCGGACAGGGCATAGGTATAGCCCAAGGTCGCCACCTGCGCCTTGCGCGCCGTCATGCCGTTGTCCCATTGCCAGTCGGGCTGCGCCATCGACCACTGCACCAGCACGGCGCCGGGGCCGACGGGCACGCTGGCGCCCAGCAGCCAGGCATTGATGGTGCCGCCCTGCACAAACGGGGCCGGACCCAGGCCCAGGCCTGGCATGTCGGCGTCACCCCCGTTCAAGCCCACATAGCCGTTTTTCTGGCGCGACCAGGCCAGCGACACCTTGAGCACGTCAAAGTCGACGGCCGCGCCCAATTGCACGGCGCGAGGCCGCTTGCCACCGCCAGCCGGGGAATCCGCCAACTGCAATTGGTCCCAGGTGGCCACGGCCAGCAGCGGGCCGCTTTCGAACTTCAAGCCGGCGCTGGCGGCGCGCGGGTTCTGCCGGGTCCGAAAATGATTCTGGCCGTCGGCATCAAAGGAATAGCCGACGCCGATTTGAAAACCGTTCCAGTCCGCCGACGTGACGTTCACCATATTGCTGAACTGGAAGTTGTCCGAGGCCTTGAACGTGGCGCCCATGCCCATGTCCTTCCACGAGGCGATTTCCAACGCGGACCCGTAGATCTGGCCGATGGTGTTTTGGCGCCCAATGCGGACCTCGCCGTAGCGGTCGCTGCCCACGCCCACCCAGGCCGCGTAGTTGAACAGGCGGCCATCATCTTCCGACTTGCCGCTGGACGAATCGAAGCCGCTTTCCAGGCGAAAGCGGGTGCGCCAGCCGCCGCCCAGATCTTCGGTTCCCGACAGGCCCCATAGCGAATCCGTCAGCCCCCCGTTCAACACGGCAGCGCGGCTGCCTTGGCCGGACACCCGGGTCACCGCCACGCCGGCGTCAACCACGCCGTACAACTGCAGGCCAATGTCTTCAACCGCCGCCGCGGCGGCCAGCGCCGGCGGCAAGGTCAGGCCCGCCATGAGGGCCTTGCAAAATGCTTTTTTCATGCTCTTCTCCTATCAGGGCGGACACCCTCGCCCGCCCTGTCCGGTGTGGCCTTATTATCCTGGCCTCACCGTAGTCTTATTGCCAGCCGTATCGGCGTACCCAGATGCCCTTCAGAAACTGCGTCAGCACGCAATAGCTCAGCAACACCCCCACCAGCCAAGGGAAATACGCCCACGGCAAGGCCTGCAACTGGAAGTACTCAGCCAGCGGCGAGAACGGCAACGCCAGGCCTAGCACCACCACCATCGCCGTCATGGCCAGCAATGGCCACGCCGCGCGGCTTTGCAGGAAGGGAATCCGGCGGGTGCGGATCATGTGCACGATCAGGGTCTGCGACAGCAGGCCTTCCACGAACCAGCCCGACTGGAACAGCGTCTGATGCTCGGGCGCGTTGGCCTGGAAGACGAACCACATGATGGCGAACATGGCGATGTCGAACAGCGAGCTGATCGGACCAAAGAACACCATGAAGCGCCCCAAGCCGTCGGCATCCCATTGCTGCGGCTTCTTCAGCAGTTCTTCATCGACGTTGTCGAAAGGAATCGCCGTTTGCGAAATGTCGTACATCAGGTTTTGCAGCAGCAGATGGATCGGCAGCATTGGCAGGAACGGCAGGAAGGCGCTGGCCACCAAGACCGAGAACACGTTACCGAAGTTGGAGCTGGCCGTCATCTTCAGGTACTTGAGCATGTTGCAGAAGGTCTTGCGGCCTTCGATCACGCCGTCCTCCAGCACCATCAGGCTCTTTTCCAGCAAGATGATGTCGGCGGCTTCCTTCGAGATATCCACCGCTGAATCCACCGAGATGCCGACGTCGGCGGCGCGCAGGGCCGGCGCGTCGTTGATGCCGTCGCCCATGAAGCCCACCGTGTCGCCTTGCGCGCGCAGGCTGCGCACGATGCGCTCTTTGTGCGCGGGAGTCAGCCGGGCGAACACGTTGGCGCGGCGCACGGCAATGGCCAATTGCGCGTCGTCCATGGCCTCGATGTCCGCGCCTAGATAGACGTGGCGCACGTCGAAACCCACTTCGCGGCAAACCTTCTGCGTGACCAGTTCCACGTCGCCGGTCAGCACCTTGACCTCGATGCCTGATGCTTTCAGCGCCGCCAGGGCCGGGGCGGTCGATTCTTTTGGCGGATCCAGGAAGGCCATGTAGCCCACCAGCACCAAGTCGGATTCGTCGGCCACGCCATAGGTCAACTGCGTGGGCGGCATTTCCTTGACGCCCACCGCAATCACACGCAGTCCATCGCGGTTAAGTTCCGCCGTCACGCGCCGGATATCCGCGCGCCGCGCATCCGTCAACGGAAGCACCGAGTCGCCCACGCGCAGCCGCGTGCAAGCCAGCAGCATTTCTTCCAGCGCGCCCTTGCAGATCAGTTCGTGATGGTCTCGGCCGTTCTCGGTTTCATTGACTACGACGGACATCCGGCGACGCGAGAAATCAAAGGGAATTTCATCGACCTTGCGGTACCTGGCGGCCAGGTTCAGGCTGCGCTTGACCTCCGCGTGCTGCAGCACCGCCACGTCCAGCAGATTCTTCAGGCCAGTCTGGTAGTAGCTGTTCAGATAGGCATAGGCCAATACGTCGTCGCTGCTGGATCCGTAGACGTCGGTATGCCGTTCCAGCACGATGCGGTCTTGCGTCAGCGTGCCGGTCTTGTCCGTGCACAGCACGTTCATCGCGCCCAGGTTCTGGATGGCGTCCAGCCGCTTGACCACGACTTTACGGCGCGACATCCGCAAGGCGCCCTTGGCCAGCGTGGCCGTGACAATCATCGGCAGCATTTCGGGGGTCAAGCCCACGGCAATGGCCAGCGCGAACAGCAGCGCCTCCAGCCAATCTCCCTTGGTGAAACCGTTGATGAGCAACACGATGGGCGCCATCACCAGCATGAAGCGGATCAGCACCCAGCTGACGCGGTTGATGCCCTGCTGAAACTGCGTCGGCGCACGGCTGGCTTGCGTCACCCGGCCGGCCAACTGGCCGAAATAGGTATTGGCGCCCGTGGCGATGACCAAAGCGCTGCCCGAACCGCTGACCACGTTGGTGCCCATGAACGCCATGTTTTCGAGCTCAAGCGAGTTCTCGGTCGCTTCGCGCTGGACGGCATGCTTTTCAACCGGCAGCGACTCGCCCGTCAACGCGGCCTGGGCGACGAACAGGTCTTTCGCGTTCAGGATCCGGCAGTCGGCGGGAATCATGTCACCCGCAGACAGCAGCACGACATCGCCCGGCACCAGCTCGGCCAGCGGCACTTCCATCTGGTGCGAGCCCGAGTCATGCAAAGGGGCGCCAAACAATCGCCTGGCGTTGCCGGCCGCCGGCGCCTCGGCGTTCACGCGCAGCACGGTGGCGGTGTTCTGCACCATGGCCTTCAGCGCTTCGGCCGCGCGGTTCGACCGCAATTCCTGAGCAAAGCGCAGCACGGTGGAAATCACCACCATCGACCCGATGATTGCCACCGCCGTCCACGATTTGTCGTCAGGCTCGGCCATGCGCACATCGGTCAGCCACGACAGGCCTGCCAATGCGGTCAGCAGCAGATTGAAGGGATTGCGATAGGACAGCCACAGGTGGGATACCCAGGAGAGCGGCTTTTCATGGTCTACCTCGTTGGCGCCATGGCGTTCACGCGCCGCTTGCGCCTGGGCTTCCGACAGGCCGCCCCGGCCGCTGGCCAGCTGCGAGAACAAGGCATCAAGCCCCATGCGCGACCGCTCCAGCATGTGGCGGTTGGCGCGGCGCGAAGCCTCGGACGGCGTCGACACGGCGCCGCTTTGGCCGCCCTGTTCAAGAATGGGAGTGCGCCGGAAATGCCGGCTTGCGCGCCGCCGGCCCGAGGCGGACGAAAAAAATGATTTCAGGAAGGTAAACATCGGAGTGCTCCGGTTCTTGTTTGATTTCTTGTCGGAGACACGGGCGCGCCCACCCTCGGGGCCTGACACGCGGGCAGCGGCGGGCCGCGGCTTTCACGCTGAAAGCCGTCAAGCCGCCCCTGATGGGCGTGCGCAGGCACCGGGGCAAAGTTGCCGGTGTCCGGATCGCATTGAAGTCGCGCCGGAGTGCGTAAAACGGAAAGGGAGCTAGCTAGGAATCGAGTCCGGCGCCTTCGGGCGCGTCCGTCGTCAAAAACGGGGCCTAGGCCGGGGATTCATTGCTGCGGAGTCCGCCAGAACCGGGATGAAGTCCGGCCGGTCGGCTCGCAAGAGTAGACAGGTCAGACAGGCATGCCGGCGCCACACACAGGGCGCAATCGAGGGTCAGGGTCTAAGGCACTAGGCATGATCTCTCCTGTGGGAAACAGCGGTTCTCAAGCGGCCATCGCGGCGGCTTGCGCGCCGAAATGCACGTGGCGAACGGCGGGGTTGGCGCTGAGGCGGCGCGCTTGCGACATCAATTCAGCGCGCAATTCGGGCGGGCAATTGACGGTGATGCAAGCTGAGGCCAGGTTCGGGTCGCGGCCTTGGTCGACCTGCACTTGCGAGACATCCAGGCCGGCGGCGCTGAAGTCCAGGCAGATCTGCTTGCGCAAGGCGCCCAATTCGTCGCGCGGACAAATGACCGTCAAACGCGACGTGCCGCGACGGCGGCTCAGGGCGGTGGCACGGTCTACGCCAGCGCGGCGTAGGAACAAGTCGAAGAAACGCATAACGACCTCCATTGCAAGATGGGGAGCGGTATCGCGAGTACGCGAGCAGCCGGACGCGGCGCATGACGGACGAACACAAGACGTGCACGAACGCTGACGCTGCGACTAGCGGCGGTTCTGGCGGTTTACGTTGGGGAATTTCCCGGCAAGCCGAAGGCCTGCGCTATTGCCCGGGTAGAAGCCCGAAGCTTGGGATACGCCGCAACCTGTATGACAGGATGCGGCAGATGGAGCTCTGCGTGTTTCCTGTCAGACAGCGATGTCGATGCAAGATCGACTACTTTCGCCGGAATCGGTATTCACGAAGACTGCTCCTGAGATGGATAACGGACGGATTTTACGCGGGTTTCCACTGATGGACAAGGTTTTTGCGGTTTAACGTCACAACGATGCAAAAAAGATAAAGCGGCGCAAAAGCGCGTCGGCCTCGCGCCGCTTTTCCCATTCACCTTGCCAGCGTCAGGCGTAGAAATGCCACCCCAGATAGGTGGCGAACAAGGCATAGAAACCACCCACCGCCGACAGTGCCGGCACGGTCATCACCGAGCGGCGGAAACGCAGCCACAGCAGGCCGATCGACAACATGGTGAACAGGCCGGCCGCCAGCAAGGGGGCGTCCAGCAACCACGGCGTCATGAAGATCCCCAATGAGCTGGGAATGGTCGCCTGGATCATCATCGCGCCCGAAATATTGGCCAGCGCCAGGCGTTCCTTGCCCTGGCGCACCCAAATCAGCGCGTTCATGATTTCCGGAAGTTCCGTGGCCACCGGCGCCAGCAGCAAGGCCGCCACGTGGGGCGAGGCGCCCATGGCAATGCCCAAGAGCTCGATCTGGTTCACGAAGACGTGCGACGCGCCGGCAATGACAAGCAACGCCAGGATGGTTTGCGTGGCGGCCCAGAACATGGACGGGTCGGTGTCGCTGGGGCGCAGCTTCAGCGGTTCAAGGTCTTCGCAGTCGGCGCGCGCCTCGTCATGGCTGAGTTCGCGCCTGACGTACATGCCGTAGGTGGCCAGGAACAGGATGCCCAGCCAGGGCTTCCACGCAAAAGCCAGCAGGCCCAGGCCCACCTTGAAGAGGAAGATGCCCATGAACCAGGCCTGGTCGCGGGCCAACCGGCGCTGGTCCGCGTTGATACAGTTGGCTTTTTCCGGCTGGCCGCCGCGGCGTGCACGCCACAGGGCAATACCCACCACCGCGTACGCCAAGGTGGCCAACACCAGCGGGCCGCCCATGGCCGCGCCGACGCCGATGTCTTTCTGTTCAGGGGTGTCGCCGAACACGACCGCCATGAAGGTGACCGCGCTTTCCGGCAACGCCGTGCCAAAGGCCGCCAGAATCGTGCCGGTGGCGGTGGCGCCCAGGTGGAAGCGGTGTCCGACCCATTCCACGCCATTGACGAAGAATTCGCAGGCGAAGTAAATCACTGCCGCGGACAGGAAAAACAGAAACAGGGTGAGCAACATATGAATGCAGCCGGACGAGCAGAAACCAATTGGCGCGACGCAACGGCTCGCCCGGCTAGGGTGAACGCTACGCGGCCAAAGGTCTCGCCTGGCTGATCCATGCGGCGGGCAATGCCGCTTGCATGGAAACCGTTAGCGCCATGGAGTTCTAGCAACCGCTACGCGGCACTGAACCACCAAGTCTGTTGACGCTAACTCCTTTGGGGACAAAGGATGGCTACTCCCCAATGACAGAGCCGCGATTGTAGCAGCGCGAATCGGGCCGTCCAGTGAATCCCGCGCGGCGTTCGCGGGATCCGCATCCACTGTTGTTTGCGCGCGATAGCGGGGTAAAGTAGGCCGCATCCACATCTTTCGCGGGGTTCGCGCCCCTGCCCGCCATGAGCCTGCCTCCCGCTGACATCGCCCCGTTCGTCGCCCGCCGCCAACGCCTGATGGAACGGATGCGCGCCGATGGCGGCGGCATCGCCATCCTGCCGACCGCCCCCGAAGCCATCCGCAACCGCGACGCCGAATTCCCGTACCGCCACGACAGCGACTTTTTCTACCTCACCGGCTTCACCGAACCCGGCGCCTGGCTGGTGCTGATCGCGGGCGCGACGGACCGTGCCTTGCTGTTCTGCCGGCCGCGCCATGTGGAACATGAAATCTGGGAAGGCAAGCGGTTCGGCCCCGAGGCGGCGGCCGATACCTTCGGTTTTAATGATGCCCATCCGATCGATGCGCTGGATGAGTTGATTCCCAAACTGATGCTGGACCATCCCACGCTTTATGCGCCGCTGGCGGGCGACAAGCGCAGTGACGGGCGCCTGCACCGCTGGCTGGCCGCCGCGCGCGACGCTGGCCGCGCGGGCCACGCTCCGCCCGTCCGCCAACAGGACATCCGCGCGGTGTTGGCGGAAATGCGCCTGGTCAAGGACCCGGCCGAAATCGCCACCATGCGGCGGGCCGCCAAGATATCGGCCGGTGCGCACGCGCGCGCCATGCGGGTCACCCGCCCCGGCATGCACGAGTACGAACTGGAAGCGGAATTGCTGTATGAATTCCGCCGCCACGGCGCGCAGGCCGTGGCCTACAACAGCATCGTGGCGGCGGGCGCCAATGCCTGCGTGCTGCACTACCCGGCCGGCGAGGCCGTGCTGCGCGACGGTGACCTGGTCCTGATCGACGCAGGCTGTGAAGTCGACAGCTACGCCAGCGACATCACCCGGACCTTTCCCGTGAACGGACGCTACAGCGGCCCGCAGCGCGCGCTGTATGACCTGACCGTGGCGGCCCAGCAAGCCGCCGCGGCCGCCACAGCGCCCGGGCGCACGTTCAATGACGGCCACGAGGCCGCATTGCGCGTGCTGGCGCAAGGCATGCTGGACCTGAAATTGTTGAAAGGGTCGCTTGACGGCGTGCTGGAGTCCGGCGACTACAGCCGCTTCTACATGCACCGCACCGGCCACTGGCTGGGCTTGGACGTCCATGACGCGGGCGACTACCGCCAGCCCGGCCCGGCGCAAGGCGGCGACCGCCCGTGGCGCACACTGGAACGCGGCATGATGCTCACGATTGAACCGGGCATTTACGTGCGTCCGGCGGACGACGTGCCGGAAAGCTACTGGAACATTGGTATCCGCACGGAAGACGATGCGCTGGTTACTGATGAAGGCTGTGAACTGATCACGCGCGGTGTGCCGGTGGAAGCCAGCGAGATCGAGGCATTGATGCGCGAATAGGCGCGATCGAAAGGGAGAAAACGCGGGTGGGCTGGAACTACAACACCAGCCCGTCCAGCCACCCCATGGCCACCCAGACGTAGACCACCACCATGGCGATGGCGAACATCGACACCACCGACCCCACCAGACACGCCAGCAGCGCCACCAGCACCGGCCCCCAGCCCGTGGACGTGGGCCGGCCCAGCCCGGGGTTGTAGCGCCGGTCGAATTTTTCGTCGGACATCAGCGAAAACACGGCGCTTTCAATGAATCCGTCGATCATGGGAATGAACAACAGGAAGAAGGCGGGGTTGTCGTACCAGACCGGGTAATAGCGGAACGCACAGAACAGGCTGACTGCGGCCAGCAGTGTCACGGCCCAGGCGTAACGGCGGCCCAGATACCACCAGTGCGCACCCAGCCACCCAAACAGACAAGCCAGCAGCCCCACGGCGACCTTGCCGCGCGGACGTCGGGCGGGGGCGGCGGACAGTGAAGGTGAAGCCTGAACCTGCGTCATGGGAATCAACCTGGGGATCAACCGGAAAGGATGGGGCGCGGCCGGCCGCGCTGGCTGTGCCGGATTGTAGTGGACGGTTAAAATCCCGGCATGACTGCATCCGCCTTCGACATTGCGATTCTTGGCGCCGGCCCCGTGGGCCGCGTGCTGGCCCTGATGCTGGCGCGTGTGGCGCCGGACCCGGCGCGCATCGCCCTGCTCGCCGGTACCGCCCCGGCCACCCCCGCCGCCGCCGTGCCCGCCTCGGACCCCCGCGTGCTGGCCATGAACCACGGCAGCCGCGTGTTGCTGGAATTGTTGCAGGCCTGGCCCGAGCGGTCGGCTGATATTCGCAACATCCATGTGTCGCAGCGCGGGCGCCTTGGCCGCACCGTTATCCAGAACACGGATTTCGGCGTACCGCAGTTGGGCAGCGTGGTGGCCTATTCCGGCTTGCACGCCAAGTTGGACGGACGCGTGGCGGCCTGTGGCGTCACCGTGCTGCCTGGCCCCGGCGCCCTGATCGAACGCCAGGACGTGGACGGGGTGCACATCAAGCAAGGGGACCACACCCTGCTGTGCCAAGTCGCCGTACAGTCTGACGGCGCGGGCGCCACCGACGTACGCCGCGACTATGACCAGCATGCCGTCCTGACGACGGCCCACGCCACGCTGCCGCGCCGGGGCTGGGCCTGGGAACGCTTTACTTCCGAAGGTCCGCTGGCCCTGCTGCCGCATCCGCAGACGCCGGACGCCTATTCGGTGGTCTGGTGCAGCGCGCCGGAACGGGCCAAAGAACTGGCCGCGTTGGACAACGCGGCGTTCTCGTCGGCGCTGTCCGCCGCCTTTGGCGACCGCCTGGGCAGATTGTCGAGCCAAGCGCCCCGCCACGTTTTTCCGCTGGCACTGGCCGCCCGCCGCGCCCAGGTGCAAGGGCGCGTGGCCGCCATCGGCAACGCCGCCCAGACCCTGCATCCCGTGGCAGGCCAGGGCCTGAACCTGGGCTTGCGCGACGCCGCCAGGTTGGCCCAGACGCTGGCCGGCTGGCTGGCCCGGCCCGAGTCCAGCCCGACTTCCCTCTTGACCGAGTTTGCCCAGGCCCGTCAGGTCGACCGCGCCATCACCGCGGGCCTGACTGATTTGATGCCGCGCGTGTTCGCGACCGGTCTGGCCCCGGTTGAACATGCCTGCGGGCTGGCCTTGCTGGGAATGGATCTGGCGTCGCCGTTGCGCGCCCCGCTGGCCCAGCATCTGCTGCAAGGCTTTCGCGCCTGATCCACCCGCGATCCGAGCACAATCCGGCCCCGCCACCCGGCCCTGAAATGGGACCCTGGAATAGGGTCGGATCCGCCTGATTTCTCCCTTCTTGTTACCAAGCTGTCGCCCTCGAAAAATGGGGGTTTGATCGAGCCGGTTAAAATGTGACCATGCGCATAGGCCAGTGGACCCTTCCCAACAACGTTCTAGTCGCGCCCATGGCGGGCGTGACGGACCGTCCATTCCGACAACTTTGCAAGAAGTTGGGGGCGGGCTATGCCGTGTCCGAAATGGCCGCCAGCAACCCCAAGCTGTGGGACAGCGTCAAGACGTCGCGCCGCCTGAACCACGACGGCGAAATTGCGCCCATTTCGGTCCAGATTGCGGGCGCCGACCCGGCCATGATGGCCGAGGCCGCCGTCTTCAATGCCGGCAAGGGCGCGCGCATCATCGACATCAACATGGGCTGCCCGGTCAAGAAAGTGTGTAACGTGGCGTCGGGTTCGGCGCTGCTGCGCCATGAAGACCTGATCGTCCGCATCCTGGACGCCGTGGTGTCAGCCTGCGCGCCGTTGGGCGTGCCGGTCACCTTGAAGACCCGCACGGGTTGGGACCGCGACAGCCGCAACGCCTTGCGCGTGGCCAAGCTGGCCGAAAACGCCGGCATCGCGGCCCTGACGCTGCACGGCCGCACCCGCGCCGACCTCTATACGGGCGAGGCGGAATATGACACTATCCGCGCCGTCAAGGCCGAGCTGACCATCCCCGTGATCGCAAACGGAGATATCGACTCTCCTGAAAAAGCCAAGCACGTCCTGGATTACACTGGCGCCGACGCGGTCATGATTGGCCGGGCGGCACAGGGCCGTCCCTGGATCTTCCGCGAAATCGATCACTATTTGCGCACGGGCGTATCACTGGCCCCGCCCTCCCATGGGGAAATGCGCGAGCTGTTGCTTGAACATCTCGACGACCATTACCGCTTCTATGGCGAGCACACCGGCGTACGCACGGCGCGCAAGCATATCGGCTGGTATCTGGACGGCCTGCCGGGCGCGGATTCGTTCTGCGCCCGCATGAACCTGATCGACAATACCCGCGACCAGTGGCGGGCGGTGTCGGATTGGTTCGACACCCTCTCGCGCGACGGCGAGCCCCACCCGGCGCCGGTCGCAGAAGCCCTGCTGGCGGCATGACCGCCTCAACACCAACATAAAAATATCTGTACTCAAATGAGCAAGAAAGATGTCCTGGAAGAATGCGTGCGCGCCAGCCTGGAGCGCTATTTCGAAGACTTGGGTGAATCCGAGCCCCACGATATGTGGGACATGGTGATGCGCTGCGTTGAACGCCCGGCGCTTGAAGTGGCGCTGGAGCGATCGGGCGGCAACCAGTCGCGCGCGTCTGAAATGCTGGGCATCACCCGCAACACCCTGCGCAAGAAGTTGCTGGCGCACAATATCCAGGTATAGCTTTTCCGCGAGGACGGCCCCCCGGCGGGCGCCGCCCTCTCCCACGCCGATTTCCCATCCCGACCTGAACGAGAAAGGCGCACCGCCCGACTCCCGTCCCCCACCATGAAAATCGAAACCGCCCTGCTTTCGGTGTCCGACAAGACCGGCATCGTTGAATTTGCCCGCGCCCTGGCCGCGCGCGGCGTGCGCCTGCTGTCGACCGGCGGCACCGCCAAGTTGCTGGCCGACGCCGGCCTGACCGTCACTGAAGTGGCCGCCCACACGGGTTCGCCGGAAATTCTGGATGGCCGCGTCAAGACGCTGCACCCGAAGATTCACGGCGGCCTCCTGGCCCGTCGCGACAGCGCCGAGCACATGGACACCATCAAGGCGGCGGGCATCGATCGCATCGACATGCTGGTGGTTAACCTGTACCCGTTCCGTGAAACGGTGGCCAAGCCTGATTGCACGTTCGCCGACGCGGTCGAGAACATCGACATCGGCGGCCCGGCCATGCTGCGCGCGGCCGCCAAGAACCACGGCACCGAAGCAGGTGGCGTGACGGTCGTGATCGACCCGGTGGACTATTCGCGCGTGCTGGCCGAAATGGACAAGAACGGCAGCACGTCCTATGGCCTGCGTCTGGCGCTGGCCTCGAAGGTCTATGCCCACACGGCCGCCTACGACGGCGCCATCGCCGCCTACCTGACCAGCCTGACCGAAGCCGAACCGGCCCAGGAGGCCGTGCCGGCCCGTAACGAATGGCCCGGCACGCTGACCTTGCAGGTCAAGCAAGAGCAGGCGCTGCGCTACGGCGAAAACCCCCATCAGACCGCCGCCTTCTACGTGGACGCGCAGCGTCCGGCCGGCCTGTTGGGCAACTACCGCCAACTGCAGGGCAAGGAACTGTCCTACAACAACATCGCCGACGCCGACGCCGCATGGGAATGCGCGCGCAGCTTCGACGCGCCTGCCTGCGTCATCGTCAAGCACGCCAACCCCTGCGGCGTAGCCGTGGCGGCCAACACGCTGGGCGCTTACCAGCAAGCATTCAAGACCGACCCGACCTCCGCGTTCGGCGGCATCATTGCCTTTAACCGTCCGGTGGACGCCGCCACGGCCGAAGCCGTCAGCGCCCAGTTCCTGGAAGTGCTGCTGGCGCCCGCCTACGACGGCGCCGCGCTGGCCATTCTGGCCGCCAAGAAGAACGTGCGCGTGCTGGAAGTGCCGATGGGAGTGGGCCAGAACGCCTTCGACATCAAGCGCGTGGGCGGCGGCTGGCTGGTGCAAAGCCCGGACGCCTACAACGTGCCGCGCGATGCGCTGAAGGTGGTCAGCAAGCGCCAGCCCACCGAGCAGGAAATGAACGATCTGGCTTTCGCGTGGAAGGTTGCCAAGTACGTCAAGTCCAACGCCATCGTCTTCGTGGGCGGCGGCATGACCTTGGGCGTGGGCGCCGGCCAGATGAGCCGCATCGACTCGGCGCGCATTGCGTCGATCAAGGCGGAAAACGCCGGCCTGACGTTGAAGGGTTCGGCCGTGGCGTCGGACGCTTTCTTCCCGTTCCGCGACGGCCTGGACGTGGTGGTGGCGGCTGGCGCAACCTGCGTCATCCAGCCCGGCGGCAGCATGCGTGACGATGAAGTCATCGCGGCAGCCGACGAGCATGGCATCGCCATGGTGCTGACCGGCACCCGCCACTTCCGCCACTGATGCGCGTCCTGGGCATCGATCCCGGCTTGCGCCGCACCGGCTTCGGTGTGATCGATGCCGAGGGCTCGCGGCTGCGCTACGTGGCCAGCGGGACCATCGTGGTCCCGCCGGCACTGACGCTGGCCGAGCGCCTGAAAGTCATTCTGGACAATCTGCGCGAAGTGGCGCGCGACACCCAACCCGATGTCGCCGCGCTTGAAATCGTCTTTCTGAACACCAACCCCGCGTCCACGCTGCTGCTGGGCCAGGCCCGGGGCGCGGCGCTGTGCGCCTTGGCGGACAGTTCGCTGGCGGTGCACGAATACACGGCCTTGCAGATCAAGAAGGCCGTGGTGGGCACCGGCCGCGCCGCCAAGGAGCAGGTGCAGATGATGGTGCAGCATCTGCTGTCACTGGACGGCGTGCCCGCGCCCGACTCCGCCGACGCGCTGGCCTGCGCCATCTGCCACGCGCACGTCGGGCCCTTGCAGGACAAACTGGAACGGCTGGGCACGGCATTGCGCATGGGCGGCAAGACCCGTTTCCGCAACGGCCGCTTGATCGGCTGATTCCTGCCACGGGCGCGCGGCATTCAAGTGCGGCGCGCCGACAATTCCCCCACCCGACTCGCACGGCCGCTTGCGCGTATAGAATGCCCGCATTCGCCGCGCATTCCGCGCGCGCCATTGCTACCAGGCCATCATCACCATGATCGGACGCATTACCGGAACCCTGATCGAAAAGCTGCCTCCCACCATCTGCGTGGACGTGGGCGGCTTGGGGTATGACATCGACGTGTCCATGAGCACGCTGTATTCGCTGCCGGAAACCGGCGCGCGCGTCACGCTTTATACCCACCTGACGGTGCGCGAAGATGCGCACATCCTTTACGGCTTTGGCACCGCCAGCGAACGCAGCGCGTTTCGCGAACTGATCAAGGTCAGCGGCATCGGCGCGCGCACGGCGCTGTCGGTGCTGTCCGGCATGTCGGTGGCGGACCTGGCGCAGGCCATCACCTTGCAGGAAACCGGCCGTCTGACGCGCGTACCCGGCATCGGCAAGAAGACCGCCGAACGGCTGTTGCTGGAAATGCGCGGCAAGCTCGGCGCGGACATCGGCGCCACCTCGCACGCTACGCCGGACAACCAGTCGGACATCCTGAACGCACTGCTGGCGTTGGGCTATTCGGAAAAGGAATCGCTGTCGGCGTTGAAGACGCTGCCCGAAGGCGTGGGCGTGTCCGACGGCATCAAGCAGGCGCTCAAGGCACTGGCGCGCTAGGTCTGGGTAGTGCGCTGCAAATAACGCGGCGCCACGGCCTCAAGACCCGTCGGCACCACGTGCAATTCGGGCGCGATCGGACCCACGCAGATGTTGTCGCGGCGCAAGGAATCCAGGTTGTCGCGCGACATCAGCGGTTCGCCCGGCATGCATTCGAACAGGCGCGCCTGCATGCGCCCCACCCCCATGGGCACGGGAATCACGGGCCGAGGGTTGCCGCTCCAGGCCGCGCACAAGCGCGCGATCTCACCCAGCGTGTAGATCTGCGGGCCACCCAGCTCGTACGTCTTGCCGCAGGTGTGGGTATCGCCCAGCGCCGTCGCCATGGCCGCCACCACGTCGCCCACATACACCGGCTGCATGCGCGCATGCGCGCCCGCCAAGGGCAAGACCGGCAGCCAGCGAGCCAGTGATGCAAACATATTGGTGAAATTGTCGTCCGGGCCGAAGATGACCGACGGACGGAAAATGGTCCAGCCGCCGTCGTTGCCGGGTGAAAACTCGCTTTTGATGGCGGCTTCGCCATCGCCCTTGGAACGCTGGTACATGCTGTCGCCCTGCGAATCAGCGCCTAGCGCGCTGATATGCAGCAGGCGGCGGACGCCATGGCGCTGGCAGGCCCGCGCAATGCGTTGCGGCAGATGGACATGCGCGCGCGCAAAATCAGAGCCGTATGGCTTGCCGACGTTGCCGTGCAGGATGCCCACCAGGTTCACCACCACGTCGCAACCCGCGACCAGCTCGTCCAGCGCGGCATCGTCATGGATGTCGGTCTGGATCAGTGTGGTGGTGGGATGGACTTGCAGTTCGCTGCCGCGCGCCAACAGGCGGGTAGGCACGATGATCTGGTGCAGGTCGCCGGAAAGCCGGGCAATCAGGTGACGGCCGATGAAACCGGTGCCGCCGATGACAAGGATACGCATGCCGCAGCCCCCTGTTCGTCAGGATCGAGACCCGATTCTGCCCTGCACGGACAACAACCGCAAGCACGCATCGTCGGCCCGGGGTGCGGGCCGCTTGATGCGCGTCATGCGTGGGTCAATTCACCTGCCATTCTGGGGGGTCAGGACGCCAGCAGCTTGGCGTAGGCCGGAAGGTCGACGTTGCCGCCGCTGATGATGACCCCGACCCGCGCGCCCTGCACCGGCACCACGTTCTGCATGACCGCGGCCGCGGCCAGGCAGCCCGTGGGTTCCACCACCATCTTCATGCGTTCGGCAAAGAACTTCATGGTGGTGACCAACTGGGCGTCCGACACCGTGACGATGTCGCGCACATATTTCTGGATGAGCGGGAAGGTCAGGTTCCCCAGGTGGGTGGTGGCGGCGCCATCGGCCAAGGTCTTGGGGGCGGGAATTCGGACGATTTCACCCTTGCGCAGCGACTGTTGGCCGTCGTTGCCGGCTTCGGGCTCAACGCCGTACACCAGGCAGCGCGGGCTGAGCGCAAAGGCCGACAAGGCGGATCCCGACAACAGGCCGCCGCCGCCCAGGCAGACGAACAGATAGTCCAGTTCGCCCACTTCCTCGAACAATTCCTTGGCCGCCGTGCCCTGCCCCGTGATCACGTCTTCGTGGTCGTAGGGCGGGATCAGCGTGGCCCCGGTTTCGGCCTGGATACGCCGCGCGATCTGTTCGCGGTCTTCGGTGTAACGGTCATAGGTGACGATCTTGCCGCCGTAGCCTTCGGTGGCGGCGCGCTTGGCCGCCGGGGCGTCCAGCGGCATGATGATCGTGGCCGACACGCCCTGCAGCTTGGAGGCCAGCGCAATGGCCTGCGCATGGTTGCCCGACGAGAACGTCACCACGCCGGCGGCGCGCTGTTCGGGCGTCAGGCGCGCGATGGCGTTGTAGCCGCCCCGGAACTTGAAGGCGCCCATGCGCTGGAAGTTCTCGCACTTGAAGAAGATCGACGCGCCGCTGATGGCGTCGGCCGTGGCCGAGGTCAAGACGGGCGTGCGGTGTGCGTTGCCGGCCAGGCGCTCGCTGGCGCGCACGACGTCATCATAGGTAGGCAGTTCGGGCAGCATGGGAATCCGGTCCTTTGATAGCGGGGATGTCGAAACCCCAGGATCATAAACCCGCCGCGCCGATCGCGCCGCGCCCGCTACCCGACCCGCCTACTTATTGAAGAGTTCGCCGGTGCCGGTGGCCGCGCCAGCGGGAGGCGCCAGGCCCAGATGGCGCCAGGTGGACAGCGTGGCGGTGCGGCCGCGTGGCGTGCGTTGCAGATAGCCGTGCTGGATCAGGTAGGGCTCGATCACGTCTTCGATGGTGTCGCGCTCTTCGCCGATCGCGGCCGCCAGGCTGTCCACGCCCACCGGGCCGCCGTCGAACTTGTGGATGATGGCTTCCAGCAGCTTGCGGTCCATCAGGTCCAGTCCCTGCGGGTCGACTTCCAGCATCGCCAACGCACGGCCGGCAACGTCGGCGTCGATGGTGCCGCTGGCTTTGACCTCGGCGTAGTCGCGCACGCGGCGCAGCAAGCGGTTGGCGATACGCGGGGTGCCGCGTGCGCGGCGCGCCACTTCCGCAGCGCCATCGGGCGTGATGACGGCGTTGAGCAAGCCCGCGCTGCGCGTCACGATATGGCCCAAGTCCGTGGCGTTGTAGAACTCCAGCCGCGAGACGATGCCGAAGCGGTCGCGCAGCGGGTTCGTCAACATGCCCGCGCGCGTGGTGGCGCCCACCAGCGTGAACGGCTGCAGGTCCAGCTTGACGCTGCGCGCGGCCGGGCCTTCGCCGATCAGGATGTCGATCTGGAAATCTTCCAGCGCCGGATAGAGAATTTCTTCCACCACGGGCGACAGGCGGTGGATTTCATCGATGAACAGCACATCGTTCTTTTCCAGGTTCGTCAGCAATGCGGCCAGGTCGCCCGGGCGTTCCAGCACGGGGCCGGAAGTCTGGCGCAGTTGCACGCCCATTTCGTGCGCAATGATGTGGGCCAGCGTGGTCTTGCCCAGCCCTGGCGGGCCGAAGAGCAGCACGTGGTCCAGGGCTTCGCCGCGCTTGCGCGCCGCGGCGATGAAGATTTCAAGCTGCTCGCGCGCGCGCTGCTGGCCCACGTATTCCTGCAGCGCCTTGGGCCGCAAGGCGCGCTCGATCGATTCCTCGTTGGGCGACACCGGCTGCGGCGCCACAATGCGAGGGGCGTCGGGACGAGAGGAAAGGGAATCGGACTGGATGGCCATGGTGCGGAAAACGACAAGGGACGAAGCAGGATGCATCGTACCGTATGGTGGCGCCGGCTAGGGGGGCCGGCTAGTGGCCCCACCCCGGCGTCCGGTTCCACCGGCTAGGCGTTTTCCGAAAGTGGCAGCCTTACCCGCACGCACAGGCCGCCGGATTCCGCCTGGCGAAGCTCCAGCGAACCGCCGTGCGCGCGCGCAATGGCCTCGGCCAGCGCCAGGCCCAGCCCCACGCTGCCGGTGCGCGTGCGCGCATCGTCCAAACGGCTGAACGGGCGCAGCGCCTCCTGGCGGCGTTCGGGCACGATGCCGGGGCCATGGTCCGCCACATCCAGCACCGCCTCGCGCGCTTCGCGGCGCAGGCTGACGTCCACGGGCGGCGCGCCGTGGTTCAGCGCGTTGCCGATCAGGTTGTCCAGCAGGCGGCCCAAGGCCACCGCGTCGGCCTGCACCACCAGCGGTGCGTCGTCGTCCACCGACTTCAGCGTGATGTCGGTACCGGCGCCATGCCATGCGCCGACGCGCTCGGCCAACCATTCGGACAGCACGATGGGCGCATAGCGGTAGGCGGCCGGGTCCGTGCCGCGCACGAAGCCGATGAACTGGTCCACCATGTGCTGCATGTCTTGCAGATCGGTGCGCAGGCCTTCCTTCAGCTTGGAATCGTCGGCCATTTCAATGCGCAGCCACATGCGCGACAACGGCCCTTTCAGATCGTGCGGCAAGCCGGACAGCAGCGTGCGGCGTACCGAGTCGGACTCGGCCAGCGCGTCCAGCATGGCGTTGAAGCGCTCGCCCAAGGCGCGGGTTTCATGCGGCCCCGAGGGTTCCACGCGTTGCGGTTGCCCGGCGGCCAAGCGGTCAGCGGCGTCCGCCAGCCGGGTGATGGGCCGCGTGATGTGCCAAGAGAAACCCACGGCCAGCAACAGCAACAGGCCCAGTCCCCCCAGCCAGGCGGCGATGAAGGGCGTGGCCACGGGCGGGTCCAGACGTTCAAGGGGAATCACCAGCCATTCCCGCAGGCGCGGCACGTCTTCGCTGGCCGAATTGGGCGCCAGCGAGATAAAGATCTCGGGCGTGGGGCCGCGCGACAACGCCACGCGGGTGCCGTCGTTCAGCCGTTCGTTCAGCAACTGCACCAGCGCTTTCAGGTCACGGCGGATGTCGTCGGGCTCTGGCTTGTTATGGCGCCGCATGCGCTCTTCGTGCGCCGCGCGGTCGGCCTCGCGTTGCTGGGCGGTGCGCGTGTCAGTCTGGTCGGCATCGGCCTCGTGCTCGCCGCCGCGCTCGTCGCCACGGTCGTCGCCATGCCCTTCGGGCGGCGGCGGCATGTCGCCAGGCCGGGCGTCCGAAGCCGGCGGGGGTGGCGGTCGGGGCGCTGAGCGGGGCGGCGGCGGCGGACGCCGGCCATTGAAGCGCTGCAACTTGGCTTCGGCAGGCAGCACGCGCGACCACAGCCGCCATTGGTTCTGAGACGCCGTGCGCACGAAATCCGCGCGGTCCTCGGCGGGCACTTCGGACAAGGCGGCGCGCAGGGTGCGGATGGTGGTGACGATGTAGCCGATGGCCACGTCTTCCATGAACTTGTGCCGGAAGTACGACACCGTCACCAGCGTGGCTGCTTGCGTCAGCAGGACGGAACCCAGGATCAGCAGAATCAAGCGCGCCCGCAGCGAGCGCGGCACCAGGAAGCGGGCAAGAAAACGCATCAGGGCGAGAACCGGTAGCCAATGCCCCAAACGGTCTGGATCCAGCGCGGCTGTTTCGGGTCGTCTTCGATCACGCGGCGCAAGCGCAGAATGGCGATGTCGATGGCGCGGTCGTTGCGTTCGCCTGAGTCATCGTCGCGCGCAAGCGCCAGCAGGCGTTCGCGCGACAGCGGCTTGCCCGCGTTGCGCACCAGGGCTTCCAGCAAATTGATCTCGCCGCCCGTCAGCTTGACGACCGTGCCATCGCGCGACAACTGCCGGGTGGACGGGTCGAACAGGAACGGGCCGAAGGTGACCGGCGCGTCCTTGGTCAAGGCGGACGGGCCGCGCTTGCGGCGCAACACGGCTTCAATGCGGGCCAGCAGTTCACGCGGGTCAAACGGCTTGCCGACGTAATCGTCGGCGCCTGCTTCCAGGCCGATGATGCGGTCCACGGCCTCGTCGCGCGCGGTCAGAAGAATGACGGGGATGTCTTCGCCTTGCTCGCGCAGGCGGCGGCATGCGTCGGCGCCGTCGCCGCCGGGCAGCATGCGGTCCAGCACGAGCAGGTCGGGGGCGTAACGGGTAATGCGCGTCGACAGGTCGGTGGCATCTGGCGCCAGCAAGGTGTCGTAACCGTGCCGATTCAGGTAGTCGGCCAGCAGCTGACGCAGGGCCGGGTCGTCGTCGACGACCAGCAGCTTGGTATGAGGATTGTCCATGGCGCCATAGTGCGGCGCGGCGCGTCCAACCGCAAGGGGCAAGAAATCAACTGAAATAGACCTGTTGCATGATGTACGGCGTCTTGTGGCGCGCTTGATCGGCCCTAAAATGGGGCCCTTCGTCTTGCCGCTGGTCCGGTTTACTAAAAATCGTTTACAGCTACGACAGCGTCCCCTCTTTACACTGATTTTTATGGTCGCCCCTGCAATCTGGCGCAGACGGTTGTTGCACGCGGCGCTGACGGCGGGGGTGGTTTGCCCACTGTCGGCCGCGCTTGCCGACACGCTTGATGCGTCCCCCTCTTCCGTTACGTCGCCCGCACCGGGGGCGCCGGTGCTGATGGCACGCGGCATCGGCGTACTGTCGCCGGTGCAGCCGATTCCCGTGCGCCCGGCGCCGTCGATCGCTTCGCGCGCCGTTCCCCTGGACCCGCCCCTGTGCGGTCTGGAAGTTGCCGAGCCCGCCATGGACACCAGCGTGCGCGGGGGCGAAGACGAGGGCGAGGGTTCCGGTTTGATCCCCGGCCTGGACTCAAGCCTGTCGGGAAGCCGCGAAGACATCCCGGTGGAGTGTGTAAACACCCCTGCGGCGGTTATTGAAGACAGCACACCCGACTATTCCTTCGCCTTGGAAGACAGCGACATACCCCGCGTGCCTGTCGTGGTGATCTCGGGCGTTTCGCGCCCGACCCGCCCCTGGTTCGCGTCGGTCAGCGGCCAGGATGGCCTGCGCTACGGCGGCGACCGCAACTGGGTGTACCGGAACACGGCCGGCCCGTCGCTGACGGTAGGCAATATCAACGCCAATGCCCCCGTCTGGGGCAGCAGCGCGCCAGTGGGCGGGGTGCAGATCGCCAACTGGGCCGGCTCGGCCGCCACCGTGCCGGAGGGCAGCTTCGGCTACTCGTCGTCGGTCGGCAAGCTGAACCGGATGGACCCGACCGCGCGGTCGGGCGCGGTGGATTACGGCGCGTCGGTGGGCTCCGGCAGCGTGCGATACGGGCTGACCCCGGCGCTCACCTTGGAAGGCCAGATGCAAAGCGCGCCCGCGCTGACCACGCGCGGCATGGGCACGACCTATGCGGCGGGCGAATACGGCACGTTCCAGGCGGGCGCCACGCAAAGCTCGTTCGACGCTTCCAACGCCTGGCGCTACCGCTTCGGCTACAACGTGGACGTAGCCGACATGGTCAACCTGGGCTACACCAACGAACAGATCGGCGCGGGGTTCGGCGACCTGTCCACCTATTCCGGCGGCGTGGCCTCGGCGCCGCAGATCCGCAACACCCTGTCGGCGGGCGTGCCCATCACTGGCTGGGGCACCGTCAGCGGCACCTATTCGGGGTTGCGCGAGGGCTCGACCCTTGCCGAGCAGCGTGTGGGCCTGTCGCACAGCATGTTCGTGGCACCCAAGGTGCAACTGGCGGTGGGCGCCGACCGTGACATCGTGTCGGGCAACTACGAATGGCGTGCCAACCTCAGCATGCCCGTGGATACCTTCATGCGCGGCACCTGGTTCAGTTGGTAGTGAGCCAGCAGGCCGGCGGGCGCGAGGTGTTACCGGACCCGGACCGCAAGCCGGACGGAAATATCCCCCCGAAAAGAGCCGCCCTGGAATTGCGGCTTAAAATCCCCGCCATGATGCTTCCGGCCTACCCCCATGTCTGACGCGCGCGCCCTCGGCGTCCTGCAGCGCGTTTTCGGTTACGAATCCTTCCGCGGCGACCAGCAAGCCATTGTCGAACAAGTGATCGACGGCGGTGACGCGCTGGTCCTCATGCCCACGGGCGGAGGGAAATCGCTCTGTTACCAGATTCCGTCCCTGGTGCGCGAAGGCACCGGCATCGTCGTGTCGCCCCTGATCGCGCTGATGCAGGACCAAGTCGACGCCCTGACCGAACTTGGCGTGCGCGCGGCCTTCCTGAATTCCACGCAGGATTGGCGCGTGGCTCGCGACGTTGAACAAGCGTTCCTGGCCGGCGAACTTGATTTGCTTTACGTCGCGCCCGAACGGCTGCTGACCGACCGCTGCCTGCAACTGCTTGAGCGCGGCCGCATCGCCCTGTTCGCCATCGACGAGGCGCACTGCGTGTCGCAATGGGGGCATGATTTCCGGCCAGAATACCTGGGCCTGTCCATGCTGCACGAGCGCTGGCCCGACGTGCCGCGCATCGCGCTTACCGCCACGGCCACGGCGGACACCCGCACCGAGATCGCGCAGCGCCTGTCGCTGGACGATGCCCGGCATTTCGTGTCCAGCTTTGACCGCCCCAACATCCGCTACCGCATCGTCGAAAAGAACGAGGTGCGCAAGCAACTGCTGGAAATGATCCGCACCGAACACGACGGCGAGTCCGGCGTGGTGTATGGCTTGTCGCGGGCGCGGGTCGAAGAGACGGCCGAATTCCTGTGCAACCAGGGTATTGACGCAATGCCCTACCACGCCGGCCTCAGCCCGCAGGTGCGCGCGGCCAACCAGTCCCGCTTCCTGCGCGAAGACGGCGTGGTCATGGTGGCCACCATTGCCTTCGGCATGGGTATCGACAAGCCGGACGTACGCTTCGTGGCGCACATTGACCTGCCCAAATCCGTTGAAGGCTACTACCAGGAAACCGGCCGCGCCGGCCGCGATGGCCTGCCCGCCACGGCGTGGCTGGCCTACGGCCTGCAAGACGTGGTGCAGCAGCGTCGCATGATCGACGAATCCCCCGGCGACGAGTCCTATCGCCGACGCCTGGGCCAGCAACTGGACGCCATGCTGGGCCTGTGCGAAACGGTGGAATGCCGGCGGGTGCGCCTGCTGGCGTACTTCGGCCAGCAGATTACCGCCTGCGGCAACTGCGACGTCTGCCTGGAACCGCCGCAAGCCTGGGACGGCACCGTGGCCGCGCAGAAAGTGCTTTCGGCCGTCTATCGCTTGTGGAAGGAACGCGGGCAGCGCTACGGCGCGGGCCACATCATCGACATCCTGCGCGGCAAGGTCACCGACCGCACCAAGCAGCACGGCCATGAAACCCTGAGCGTGTTCGGCGTGGGCGAAGACCTGAGCGACACCGCCTGGCGCGGCGTGCTGCGCCAGTTGCTGGCGCAAGGCTTGCTGACCGTCGACAACGAAGGCTTCGGCACCCTGGCGCTAACGGAAGGCAGCCGCGCCGTGCTCAAGGGCGAACGCCAGTTGATGCTGCGCCGGGAATCCGAAAAGAAGACAAAGTCGGGCAAGACGAGCAGTGGCCGTACCAAGGCGGCGGCGATTGACCTGCCGGCTGAATTGCAACCGGTGTTTGAAGCACTGCGCGCCTGGCGCGGCGAAGTCGCCAAGAGCCACGGCGTGCCGGCATACGTCATTTTCCACGACGCCACGCTACGCGAAATCGCCCTGGCCCAGCCGGATTCGATGGATGCGCTGAGCCACATCAGCGGCGTTGGCGCCCGCAAGCTGGAAGCCTACGGCGAAGAGATTCTGCAGCGGGTGGCAAGACCGGTGTTATGACCGTGGGACGTGGCCTGTGGTCGTCCCGTGATCGTCCGGCGGTCGTCCGGTGGTCGTGGCCCGTGGTCGTGATCCGTGGTCGTGGCCCGTTGTCGTGGCCCGTGGTCGTGGCCCGTGGTCGTGGCCCGTGGTCGTGGCCCGTGGTCGTGGCCCGTGGTCGTGGTCGTGGCCCGTGGCCGTGGCCCGTGATTGTAGGATGGGTGAAGCGCGCAAGGCCGCATAAAAGAATGCTGGCCTGTATCGCGCGTAACCCATCAGACGGCCGCCCCCACCGTGGCCCGCGTTGCGAAAAATTCGGGGCGTTGCATGATGGGTTGCGCGCGATCGATGCCGGGGATTTTGCATTGACCTTTTCGCGCTTCACCCATCCTACTACGAGGGTGGCGGCAATAGCGGGACCGGTGCGCGTTCCTTGCCGAAGACCGACCGGTACGCCAGGATGTTGAACACCAGCACTACCGGCACCCCCACGACCGCGCCGGCCATGACCAGGCGCATCGAACCGAGCGCGCCCGCGCCGTCCCAGAGCGTCATGTCATCCAGGATCAGATACGGGAACAGGCTGTAGGCCAGGCCGCTCAGCATCAGCAAGAACAGCCCCACGCACAGCACGAACGGCAGCCAGCTGAAACGCTCCGCCCGGCCGGGCAAGCGGGCCAGCAGCATTTCAGCCGCGACATACCCCGCCAGCATCAACACCCACACGCTTGCAGCCAGGCTCAGGTGAGCGATGTTGCTCCACTTGTAGAAGATGCCCGCGTTGGCCAGCCCCAGCGTCACCGCAATCGCCACCATACCCACCGCCGTCCAGCGGATGGCATGCCGAGCCCAATAGGCCGCGCGGCGTTGAAGATCGCCGTCCACCCGCATGACCAGCCACGACGCCCCCAGCAGCACGTAGGCCGCCACCGCGCACAAACCCACGAACATCGCGAACCAGCCATAGCCCGCGTCGGATTGATAGCCGGTGGCGATGCGTCCCAGCAGCATCCCCTGCCCGAACGCCGTAATGATGGAACCGGCCCAGAACCCGAAGATCCAGCGCGGCTTCATCTCGTTGCGCGCGCGGATGCGGAATTCGAACGACACGCTGCGCAGCACCACGCCCAGCACCATGAAGGTCAGCGGCCCGTAAAGCTTGCCCAGCACCGCACCCCATGCGAAGGGGAAGGCCGACGCGAACAGTCCCATGCCCAGCAGCAACCAGAATTCGTTGGCATCGCGCCAGGGGCTCAAGAGCGACATCATGCGGCCGCGCTCATGTTCGGGCGCCAGTTGCAGCAGGATGCCCACGCCCAGGTCAAAGCCATCCAGCACCATGCCCGCGGCAATCACCACGAACAACAGCCCCATGAAGGCAAGCGGCATCCAGAATGATGGGTCTTCGGGGCTAAGCCCCTGCGACGCGGCCAACATGGCGATCATGGCGTACCTCCGGCCAATTTACGCACCGGCACCACGCCATAGCGCGCCGCGTGGAACAGCATGCCCGTGAACGCGGCCAGTAGCAGGGCATACAGCAGGCCATAGCCCACCAACCCATAAAGCACCGTGCTGGCCGGCACCTGCCCCAGCACTTCGGATTGCGTAATGGTGCCGTTCACGACGAACGGTTGCAGGCCGATGATGGACACCCACCAGCCCGCCACCACGGCGATACCGCCCGAAAACATCATGCCGCACAGCACGCGCTGCCACCACACGGGCAGGGTCGAGGGATCCATCCCGCGCCGGAACGTCCATAGAAACGTCACGCATGCCACGGCCAGCATCAACAGGCCCAAGGCGACGGCCACGCGCAGCGACCAGAACGTCAGGGCCACGGGCGGCAGCATGCCGGAATATTTATCCAGCCCCTCGTAGGTGCCTTCCGCATTGCGATGCAGCCATCCGCCACCCGCGTTGCGGAAAGTCAGGGCCGACACGTTGGTGTGGCTGCGCGCATCGGGCCAGCCAAACAGCACCAGTTGCGGTTCAGTGCCGCTTTGCCAGAAACCCGCCGCCGCCGCGGCCTTGGCCGGTTGCAGCTTGGCCATGACATGACCGCTGCCGGTGGCAACCGGAATCTGCAAAAACGCGGCCACCACGCCGATGACCAGCGCCGTCTTGAATGCGTTGCGCTCGCCATCGCCCAGCGGGCGGCGCAAGGCCTGCAACGCGGTCACGCCCATCATCAGGAACGAGACGGCCAGCGCCGCCCCCACCGCCACCATGGCCATGCGCCAACCCACCGACGGATTCAGCACCACGGCCACCCAGTCGTAGACTTGGTAGCGCCCGTCGACAAGAATGGCGCCGTCGGGCGTCTGCATCCAGGATTGCAAGGCCAGCACCCAGAACACCGCTACCAACTGGCCCACCGCCACCATCAGCACCGCCAGCGTGTGCGCGGTATCGGACACGCGGCGCTGACCAAACAGCATCACGCCCAGGAAGCATGACTTCAGGACGAAGACCGACAGGATGCCGTAGCCCAGCAGGGGGCCGGCCACGTTGCCGATCTTGTCCATCAGGCCCGCCCACAGGCTGCCGATCTGAATCAGAACGGGCACGCTGGCGGCCAGGGTCAGGACGAAAGCCAGGGCGAAAATGCGCACCCAGAAGCGGTAGGCGGCGGTCCAGCCCGAGCGGCCGGACCAGCGGGCGCGCACCTTGAAAAACAGCAGCACCCAGGCAAGGGCCAGGGAAACCGCCAGGAACAGCGCCAGAAAGCTCAGGCTGGCCACGAACTGCGCACGGGCCAGGGAAAGGGTGGATATATCCATGATGGCCCGTAGTGTAGAGCCAGTTACATGGCTGTGGGGACAGTTTGAAACCGGTTGCACCGGGTTCAAAAAGGCCCCGGTTGCGGAACGTGGCAAAATTGACGCTTTGTCGCCGCTTTTTCCTATTCTTTCAAGAATGACCTCCGCCACGACGCCGACCCCAGCTGCATCCAATTTCCTGCTTAACATCGTCCAGGACGACCTTGAAGCCAACCGCTTCCAGGGCAAACGCTGGGCGGGCAAGCCTGGCCCGGCCGACGTGCAGGCGCAGGGGACGGCCGATCCGGCCCGCATCCGCACCCGCTTCCCGCCGGAGCCCAACGGCTATCTGCACATCGGTCACGCCAAGAGCATCTGCGTGAACTTCGGCCTGGCGCGCGACTTCGGCGGTGTCTGTCATCTACGCTTTGATGACACCAACCCCGAAAAGGAAGACCAGGAATACGTCGACGCCATCATCGAGGCCGTGCATTGGCTGGGCTTTGACTGGAAGGCCGACGACGGCCAGGAAAACCTGTACTTTGCCAGCGACTACTTCGGCTATATGTACGAGTTCGCCGAAGCCCTGGTCGAAGCTGGCCATGCCTACGTCGATGCGCAAAGCCCCGAAGAAATCCGCGCCAACCGTGGCACCCTGACCGAACCCGGCACCGATTCGCCCTGGCGCAACCGCCCGGCCGCGGAATCGATTGCCCTGCTGCGCGAAATGCGTGACGGCAAGCATCCGGACGGCAGCCTGGTGCTGCGCGCGAAGATCAACATGGCGTCGCCCAACATCAACCTGCGCGACCCGGTCATGTACCGCGTGCGCCACGCCACCCACCACCGCACGGGCAACCAATGGTGCATCTACCCGATGTACAGCTGGGCGCATCCGGTGGAAGACGCGCTGGAAGGCATCACGCACAGCGTGTGCACGCTGGAATTCGAAGACCAGCGTCCGTTCTACGACTGGATCCTGACGCGCCTGGCTGAACTGGGCAAGCTGGCCCAGCCGCTGCCGCACCAATATGAATTCGCCCGCCTGAACCTGAGCTACGTCGTCACCAGCAAGCGCAAGCTGCTGCAACTGGTGCGCGAAGGCCATGTGGACGGCTGGGACGACCCGCGCATGCCGACCATCTTCGGCCTGCGCCGCCGTGGCTACACGCCGGCCTCGATCCGCCTGTTCTGCGACCGCACCGCCGTGTCCAAGTCGGATTCGCGTATCGACTACAGCCTGCTCGAACAAGCCGTGCGCGACGACCTCGACCCCATCGCCGCCCGCTCGGTGGCCGTGCTGGATCCGATCAAACTGGTGATCACCAACTACGCGGAAGGCCAGACCGAGCTCTGCACCGCCCCGCGTAACCCGCATGACCCGGAAGCCGGCGTGCGTGAATTCCCGCTGTCGCGCGAGCTCTGGATTGAACGCGACGACTTCCGCGAGGAAGCGCCGAAGAAGTATTTCCGCCTGTTCCCGGGCAACACCGTGCGCCTGAAGTATGGCTACGTGGTGCGCTGCACCGGCTTCACCAAGAACGAAGCGGGCGAAGTCGTTGAAGTCCAGGCCGAGTACCTGCCCGAAACCAAGAGCGGCACCCCGGGCGCGGATAGCGTCAAGGTCAAGGGCAACATCACCTGGGTCAGCGCGGCCCATGCGGTAGCCGCCCAGATCCACCTGTACGACCGCCTGTTCGCCGACGCGCGTCCCGACGGCGGCGACAAGGACTTCCTGACCTGCCTGAATCCGAACTCCAAGCAGACCGTCACGGCCTGGCTGGAACCGGGCACCGTCGCCACGCCGGGCGCCACCTGGCAATTCGAGCGCCTGGGCTATTTCACGGCCGACCTCAAGGATTCCACGGAGGCCGCCCCGGTGCTCAACCGCATCGTGACCCTGCGCGACTCCTGGGCCCAGGGCTAGGCATCCGCGCGCGTATCACGGGAAAAGGCGCCTTGTGCGCCTTTTTCTTTCAGCTTTCGGCCCGCGCGCCCCGGCGTTGGGCGGGTTATCATGCCCGACATCCCGCAGCCGGTTGAACGCGCCTTTTTTCGGCGTCCGGACCGCCAGCCCAAATCAAGATGAACACTGAATCCCTAGCCCTGGACTTCAAAAGCGCCACCCTTTATGCCATCCGGGTGGTACTGCACAGCGCGGACCCCGAACGGCTTGCCGCCGCCCTTGCCAAGCGCATGGCCGACGCCGGCAGCTTCTTCGAAAATGAACCCGTGGTCATCGACGCCAGCCGCGTCGAAGAAACGATCGATTGGAAAGCGCTGGTCGCCGCGCTGCGCGCGCACAACCTGCCCGCGATCGGCGTGGTGGCCGAAGGCGCCAACCTGGCGGCCGCGCGCGAAGCCGGCCTGACGCCGGTTGAGCTTTCCACTCCGCCCGCGCGCCCCGCTCCCGTCGTGGATACCGCGCCGCCCAATGATGTGTCGACGCCCGTGCCGTCGGTGCCGGCCGCCGCCGTTGAAACCGCGCCCGCGCCCACCGACACGTCGGCTGCCGACGTTGCATCCAGCGACACCACCGCGACGGACACGCCGGCCAAACCCGCCTCGACCGAACCGCTGCCGGCTCGCGAGGCCAGCGGCACCACTTCAGCCGCCACGCCCACGCAGGCCGCGCCGCATTCGGCGTCGGCGCTCGTCATCACCAAACCCTTGCGATCGGGCCAGCGCGTGTACGCGCGCCACACGGACCTGGTCGTGATCGGCATGGTGAGCCAGGGCGCGGAAGTCATTGCCGATGGCAATGTGCACGTTTATGGCCCTTTGCGTGGCAAGGCCATGGCGGGTGCGCGCGGCGACACATCGGCCCGCATTTTCACGACGCATCTGGACGCCGAGCTGCTAGCCGTGGCCGGGGTGTACCGTGTCGTGGAAGACAAGCTGGACCGCACGTTGCAAAACCAGCCGGCGCTGGTGCGCCTGGATGGCGACACGCTGCGTATCGAAGCTTTGAAAAGCTGACGCGGGGACTGCTGCGCGGCGTGCGCGCCAGCGCGGTATTTCAGTCGAACATCAGCATCGAACATCAAGTCTCAACACATTCTGTAAGAAGCCTTACACAGGCTTTTTGCTTTACGATAACGCGGTTTCTTCGAACATAAGGGTTTGATCGTCATGACACGCATTGTTGTGGTGACTTCCGGCAAAGGCGGCGTGGGTAAAACCACGACGAGCGCCAGTTTTTCCGCGGGCCTCGCGATGCGGGGCCACAAGACCGCTGTCATCGACTTCGATGTCGGCCTGCGCAATCTCGACCTCATCATGGGCTGCGAGCGTCGCGTGGTGTACGACTTCGTCAACGTGATTCAGGGCGAAGCCACCCTCAACCAGGCGCTGATCAAGGACAAGCAGCTTGAAAACCTGTTCATCCTGCCCGCCTCGCAAACGCGCGACAAAGATGCGCTGACGCAGGAAGGCGTGGAAAAGGTCATCAACGACCTGAAGGAAATGGGTTTCGAATACATCATCTGCGACTCGCCCGCCGGTATCGAAACGGGTGCGCTGATGGCCGCCTATTTTGCCGACGACGCGCTGGTCGTGACGAACCCGGAAGTCTCGTCGGTGCGCGACTCCGATCGCATCCTGGGCATCCTCGCGGCCAAGTCCAAGCGCGCGGTGGATGGCGGTGAACCCGTCAAGGAATTCCTGCTGCTCACGCGCTACAACCCCAAGCGCGTGGTCGACGGTGAAATGCTGTCCTTGGGCGATATCGAAGACATCCTGCGCATCAAGCTGATCGGTGTCATTCCCGAATCGGAAGCCGTGCTGCAAGCGTCGAACCAAGGTCTGCCGGCCATTCACTTGAAAGAGACCGACGTTTCCGAAGCGTACAAGGACGTCGTGGCCCGCTACCTGGGCGAAGACAAAGCGCTGCGCTTTACCGATTACGAAAAGCCCGGTTTCCTGAAACGCCTGTTCGGAGGCAAGTAAGCAATGTCCTTCCTGTCGTTTCTGCTTGGTCAAAAGAAAACTTCCGCTTCCGTTGCAAAGGAACGGTTGCAGATCATCCTGGCCCACGAGCGGGGCCGCGGCGACTCGCCCGACTACCTGCCGCAGTTGCAGCAGGAACTTATCGCGGTGATTTCAAAATACGTGAAGATCAACCCTGAAGACATCAAGGTGCACCTGGAACGCCAGGACACGCTGGAGGTGTTGGAAGTGAAGATCGAGATGCCACAGAACGAACCGTGATGCGGCCAGGCCGCCCTCTCGCGGCCATAAAAAAAAGCCCGGCATTGCCGGGCTTTTTGCATCAAGGACAGGCGTTTAGCGCTTGCCGACCTGATCGCCGATGACGCCGCCGATCGCCGCTCCACCCACCGTACCCAGGACGCCGCCGTTGGTGATCACGGCGCCTGCGACACCGCCCAATGCGGCGCCGCCCACCGTGCTCTTTTGGCGATGGCTCATGCCGTCCCAGGACGAGCAGCCCGCCATGGCGGCGGTCATCGCCAGTGCGACACAGATTTTGGAAAGAGATGCGATTTTCATGTTGAGGCTCCTATTCTTATCCCCGGGGCCGCACCATGGACCTAACGCGAGCGCGCGATCCCCATATGGGTTTAGAAACTTCAGGATCTCAAAATATCGGCGCGCGCGGTGTTAGGTTTGCCCAGGAATTGTGTCAAAGGGCGAGAGAATCTTTGCGCGCCCCTGGGACGATGTTGCAAGCGCCGTCGGCTATTTGACCAGACGTAACACATCGCGAAAGCGCGGGTGCTCGCAAGTTTCCATCCACTCAAATATGGCCATTTCCGAGGTGACGATATCGGCGCCATGCGCCCGCGCGCGCCGCAGCGCAGCGTGGTGATCCGAGGGCTTGCGCGACCCCGCGGCGTCCGACACCAGCACGGCCTTGTAGCCCATGTCCACCAGGCCGATCACCGTTTGCAGCACGCAGATATGCGCTTCGCAGCCGGCCACCAGAATTGTTTTTCGCGCCGCCGGCAGCCACGCTTCAAAGCCAGGTTCGCGCGTGGAAGAGAAGTGCATTTTCTGGAACGTGGACTGCACAAGAGCGCGTAGCGGATCCACAGTAACGCCGAGCATCTTGCCGTGGTGCTCCGTGGCGACAACCGGCACATCAAGTATCCGCGCGGCTTGCGCCAGCTTGTGCGCGGTATGCAGCACGGCTTCGTTATCGTGAATGGCGGGCATCAACCGGCCCTGCATATCGACGATGAGCAACGTGGAATCGGAGGCTTGCAGCAGCATGATGAATCTCCGGGAAACCGGCAACGGAATAAGGGAAACCGCAACGCGGCGAAGCCAACGCCCCGCCCGTGCAGCTCAATGATATAGCGGGGGCTCGACAGACAGGTTCAAGGTCTTGGCAAGAGATCCCAGCCGCTTGTCTTTGGTCCACAGCGAAGCACCGGGCGTCAGGCGGGTCGATGCAAGCAGATGCAGGTCGACATAGCCGATGCCTTTTCCAAATAGCCGTTCGGCATGAAGAAAGTGGATTGCCTCGTCGTGGCTCGCCCGAACCGCCTGTGGCAAAAGCGTCAGTGCGCCCAACACCATGTCCCGCTTATTCAGCGATCCGAGCGCCAGTTCGCCAACGATGAACGGGTGCATCAGGACAAATTCATTGTGGAGCAACTGTTCAAGCCGGGGTTCGCTTGCCCCCAGATGATCGATCCAGATCGACGTGTCAACCAAGATCATCGGGTGTCTCCGTTTGCCGCCGTGGCGTCGGCTTCAATTTGGGTGAACTGCCGCCCAGTT
Organism: Achromobacter spanius; assembly: GCF_002812705.1. NCBI lineage: Bacteria > Pseudomonadati > Pseudomonadota > Betaproteobacteria > Burkholderiales > Alcaligenaceae > Achromobacter > Achromobacter spanius. The sequence continues at coordinate 298,979 of NZ_CP025030.1, forward strand.
TGGCCAGGCGCTTGGCCGCCTCTTTCTGCACCAGGTTCGTCAGCGCCTGCTGCACAAGCGCAGAGGTTTCCTGTATGCCCGTATAGATTCGCGCTTTCTCGAGCAAATCGTCATCGAGCGTCACTGTGGTACGCATGCCTGTTCCCGCCACGAAGGTGAATCAAAATTAACATCAATTGATGCAATTTTTGATTCTACCATTGGAAAAAATTTCCAGTGCACCGTAGGATGGGTGAAGCGCGACACGACAAAGAAAAGAATGCGATATCGAACGCGCGCAACCCATCAAGCAACGGTGGACCATGGGAAAGATCGGCCATAACGCGACGGTTGCGTAATGGGTTGCGTAATGGGTTGCGTGATGCGTTGCGTGATGCGTTGCGTGATGGGTTGCGCGCGTTGGGCGGTGGGGTTCTTGTGCGTCGCCGTGGCGCGCTTCACCCATCCTACAAGGTACGTTCGCAAAGGGATACGCGCCCACAAAAAATCCCGGCAATGCCGGGATTGTTTTCAACCACTTACCGCAAGGCTTACTTCAGTGCCTTGTAGCGCAGGCGCTTGGGCTTGGCGCCCTCTTCGCCCAGGCGGCGCTTCTTGTCGGCTTCGTACTCTTGGTAGTTGCCGTCGAAGAACACCACTTGCGAATCGCCTTCGAATGCCAGGATGTGGGTGGCGATGCGGTCCAGGAACCAGCGATCGTGGCTGATGACCATGACGCTGCCGGGGAACTCCAGCAAGGCGTCTTCCAGCGCGCGCAGCGTTTCAACGTCAAGGTCGTTGGACGGTTCGTCAAGCAGCAGTACGTTGCCGCCGGCGATCAGCGTCTTGGCCATGTGCAGGCGGCCGCGTTCACCGCCCGACAGTTGGCCCACGACCTTGTTCTGGTCGCCGCCCTTGAAGTTGAAGCGGCCCAGATAGGCGCGAGACGACATTTCAAACTTGCCCACGGTCAGGATGTCGGCGCCGTCGGCCACCGCATCAAACACCGTCTTCTTGTCTTCCAGCGCATCGCGCGACTGGTCCACATAAGCCAGCTTCACGGTCTGGCCGATGGTGACCTCGCCCGAATCCGGCTGTTCGCGGCCCGCGATCATGCGGAACAGCGTGGACTTACCAGCGCCGTTGGGGCCGATAATGCCGACAATGGCACCCGGCGGAATCTTGAAGCTCAGGTCGTCGATCAGCAGGCGGTCGCCATACGCCTTGCTGACGTTTTTGAATTCAATGACCTCGTTGCCCAGGCGCTCGCCCACGGGAATGAAGATTTCCTGGGTTTCGTTGCGCTTCTGGTATTCGTAGGACGACAGTTCCTCGAAGCGGGCCAGGCGCGCCTTGGCCTTGGCCTGACGGCCCTTCGGGTTTTGACGCACCCATTCAAGTTCTTTCTTGATGGTCTTCTGGCGGGCCGATTCCGAAGACTCTTCCTGCTTCAGGCGGTCTTCTTTCTGTTCCAGCCAGGAGCTGTAGTTGCCCTTCCAGGGAATGCCGTAGCCACGGTCCAGTTCCAGGATCCATTCAGCCGCGTTGTCCAGGAAGTAGCGATCGTGGGTCACGCCGACCACGGTGCCGGGGAACTTGTGCAGGAATTGCTCCAGCCATTCCACGCTTTCGGCGTCCAAGTGGTTGGTGGGTTCGTCAAGCAAGAGCATGTCGGGCTTGGACAGCAGCAGGCGGCACAGGGCCACGCGGCGCTTTTCACCACCGGACAGGTTGCCGACGATGGCGTCCCAGGGCGGCAGGCGCAGTGCGTCCGCGGCGATTTCCATCTGGTGTTCGATGTCGTCCGAACCGCTGGACGCGGCGGCGGCGATGATGGCTTCCAGGTCGGCTTGCTCAGCGGCCAGCGCGTCGAAGTCGGCGTCCGGCTCGGCGTAGGCGGCGTAGACCTCGTCCAGGCGCTTCTTGGCGGTGACGACGGCGCCCAGGCCTTCTTCGACCGATTGGCGCACCGTGTGCTCGGGGTTCAGTTGCGGTTCCTGCGGCAGGTAGCCGATGTTCAGGCCCGGCATGGGAATGGCTTCGCCTTCGATCTCTTTGTCGACGCCAGCCATGATCTTCAGCAGCGTCGACTTGCCCGAGCCGTTCAGGCCCAGCACGCCGATCTTGGCGCCAGGAAAAAACGAAAGCGAGATATCACGCAAAATCTGCCGCTTGGGCGGCACGATCTTGCCGACGCGGTTCATGGTGTAGACGTATTGGGCCATGGGCTCGTATAGGGAAAGAAAGCTGATGAACCGTCGATTGTAGGCCGGAACCCTGACAGGCGCGCGTCAGGGACGGAACAGCCCATTCAACCCGCCGCTTTGCCTGCGCGCCCACCCAGGCCAGGCGTGCGCATCTGCGCCAGCATCACACCGGCCAGCGCCAGCAAACCGCCCACGATGTGGAACAGATGTGGCTTTTCGTCCAGGAAGACAGACGCGATGGCCACCGTGCCCACCGGCATCAGGTTCAGGAAAATGCTGGCGCGGTTGGGACCCAGGTGCTTGACGCCCTGCATCCACAGGAAGGGCGCGAACAGGGACGGAAAGATCGCGGCATACAGCACCAGCGGCACGTTGTCGGCATTCAGCGGCGACGGCGCGGCCATCAGGAACGCAGGCAGTTGGAACAGCACGCCGAAGCCGATCTGCACGTAGAGTGACACCCACGGCCCCACCGGCAAGCCCCAGCGGCGCAGCAACACGCCATACAGCGCATAGGCCAGCGCGGCCAGCCCCATCAGCAGGTCGCCGGGGTTCGCGCCCACGGACAGCAACCGGGCCGGGTCGCCTTCGCCGATCAGCAGCGCCAGGCCCGCCAGCGACACCAGGCCGCCCAGCATCGCCATCAGCGTGGGCCGCTGGCGCAACACCACCGTGCCCACCGCGATGGTCAAGAGCGGGATCATGGCGGTGATGATGCCCATGTTGGTGGCCGTGGTGCTGGAGGCCGCCACATAGGCCAGCCCCTGGTATAGCGCCATACCCAAGCCGCCCAGCACGGCGAACTTCGGCAGATAGGGCCAGATCAGCCGGCGCTGCATCCACACGCCCCGCAAGGCAAACGGGGTCAGCACGGCGCCGGCCAGGGCCCAGCGGTAAAACCCGATGACGGCAGGCGAAATGACCCCGGCGGCCATCTTGGTAACGATCATATTGACCGACCAGATCAGGGCCGCCAGCAGCGGAAACAGCAGGTAGCGGGCGGGAATGGCGGAAGATTCGGAGCGCGTCATGGGCGGTGATGCGTAATGGGAATATAGGAACAGGCCGCAAGTGTAGGCCCTGTCCGAATGACGGTGTATCGCCGCCGTACGCCATCTGGATACCGCCTCGGGTCGAGCAATACCGCCAGAAGGAAGGCAAGGGTGAAGGCGAAGGGCATTACGCCTGAATCACTCTTCCGGCTACAGTCCGCGCCGGCCTGACAGCCTTGTCACGCCGCGTCATCCAAGCGTCTGATGCAACGCAACGCCGATCGCGCGACAATAGCGCCTGACTTAATGTATCTTGCCGTGCCGTCGCGGCTTCATCGCGCCCAGGAATCCCCTTCATGTCCGCCTCTGCCACTCCCCCCGCCTCCGTGACCCATTTCAGTGCATCCGAACTGGACATGCTGGCCAAGACCGCCGATGCGCTCAGCGCCTACCTGGGCAAGCCCGTGTTGGCCGAAGTGATCCTGGGCGACGAAGGCACCGAGTGGGTCACGTTCGGTGTCCCGCTGGACGAAGGCGCCGAAGCGGACGAAGAGCAGACCCACGTCCAGATGGGCGGCGCGGGCTCGCGCTTGCTGGGCAATCGCGGCGGCCTGCCGCATGCCGATGACGACACCTACGATTGCCTCTACCTGTGGGCCGTGCAGATTTCGTTGAATGAAGGCGAACGCTTCATCAAGCTGGACCACGACGGAGAAGAATCCGCGTGGTCCGACACTCTGGAAGACGTCCTGCCCTTCGCCCTGACCGAGGAACCGCAGCCGGATCCGAACATGCAGGAAGAGGAAGACGACGAAGACGATGAAGATGACGAGGACGACGACACGCCGTATGACTCGGTGCACGAGCCCCGCCACTGAGACAGAAGGGGCCGGCGTCGGCCGCTGACGACCCACGCACGACCCGCCGGCGCGCTATGCCAGCGCGCCCCTCCATTTACGCGCGGCCTTCCTCCACCGCGTGGCACGCCACGACTGAAACCCCTGCCTGCATCGCCACCGGCGCTTCGGCCCGGCAGCGGTCATTCGCATGCGGGCAGCGCGGATGAAACGTACACCCTGATGGCGGATTCAACGGGTTCGGCACTTCCCCCGCCACCGCCGTGCGCGATTTGCCGGCCCCGTTGATGTCCGGAATGGCCTCCAGCAGCATGCGCGTATACGGATGCCGTGGCCGCGCGAACAACTCGTCGCGCGGGGCCACTTCCACCATGCGGCCCAGGTACATCACGCCCACCCGGTCGGCCACGTGATGCACCACCGCCAGGTTGTGGGAAATGAACAGGTAGGTCAGCCCCAGCTTGCGCTGCAGGTCTTTCATCAGGTTCAGCACCTGCGCCTGCACCGACACGTCCAGCGCCGAAGTCGGCTCGTCGCACACCAGGAATTCCGGATTCACCGCCAGCGCCCGCGCAATCGAAATGCGCTGACGCTGGCCGCCTGAAAACTGGTGCGGATAGCGGCCCTGGTCCGCCGGATCCAGGCCCACCTGCTTGAGCAGTTCGCTGACGCGCGCCACGCGCTCGTCGGCTGTCATCTGCGTATGCGTCAGCATCGGCTCCGCGATGATGCGGCCCACGCGCCAGCGCGGGTTCAGGCTGGCGTAGGGATCCTGGAAAATCATCTGCAAGCGCTTGCGCAAGTTGCGCCCGCCTTTCTCAGACATCCGCGACAGCGGCTGGCCATCGAAACGGATATCGCCGCGCGTCAGCCCGTACAGGCCCACCAGCATGCGCGCGACCGTGGATTTTCCACAGCCCGATTCGCCCACCAGCGCCAGTGTTTCGCCGCGCGCGATGTCGAACGACACGCCGTCCACCGCGCGCAGCATCACGCGCGGCTTGCCGGCCAGCTTGCGTTCCAGCCAGGGCGGCGACACATCGAACCAGCGCGCCGCGTCTTTAACTTCCACCAAGGGCGTGCTCATGCAGCCACCATCGTTTTATCGTCATGCAACCAACAGGCCGCGCGGGACGTGCCCGCCGGCATCAATTCGGGGCGCTCGGTCGCGCAGCGCGGCAAGCGCTGGCCGCAACGCGGCAAGCGCTGGCCGCAACGCGGGTTGAACGCACAGCCCGGCGGAATGGCGTTCAGCCGAGGCATGCTGCCGTCTATCTGCACCAGCCGTTCGGTATGCCCGTCCATGGACGGAATCGACCCCATCAGCCCCGCCGTATACGGGTGGCGCGGCTTGTGGATCACATCGGTCACCGGCCCGATCTCGGCCACGCGGCCCGCGTACATCACCGCCACGCGGTCGGCGGTTTCGGCGATCACGCCCATGTCGTGCGTGATCAGCATCACCGCCGTGCCATGCTCGCGGCACAGGCGCTTGAGCAGCTCGATGATCTGCGCCTGAATGGACACGTCCAGCGCCGTCGTGGGTTCGTCGGCCACCACCAGCTTGGGCTCGGCCGCCAGCGCCAGCGCGATCACCACCCGTTGGCGCATGCCGCCCGAGAACTGGTGCGGATAGTGGTCGATGCGTTCGCGCGCGGCGGGAATGCCGGTCGACGCCAGCAATTCCACTGCGCGGTTGCGCGCCTGCGACCACGTCATATCCAGGTGCGTGACGATGGTTTCGGCCAACTGCCGGCCCACCGTGTACAGCGGGTTCAAGGACGTCAGCGGGTCTTGGAACACCGCGCCGATTTCGCGGCCGCGCACGCGGCGCATCTGCTCGTCGGGCAGGTTGTCGATGCGGCGGCCCGCCAGCAGGATTTCACCCGCGGCAATGCGCCCCGGGGGTTCCAGCAGGCCGATGATGGACGCGCCGGTCAGCGATTTGCCCGCGCCCGATTCGCCCACCACGCCCAGCACTTCGCCGGCCTGGATGGAGAAGGACACGTCGTCCAGGGCGCGTAGCGTGCCGCGGCGCGTGGGAAATTCCACGCGCAGGTTGCGGACTTCTAATAGTGCGCTCATGGTTACCTCAATTCAGCCGCGGGTTGAGCGCATCGCGCAGCCAGTCACCCAGTAGGTTGACCGACAGCACCAGCAGCACCAGCGCCGCGCCCGGGAAAATGGTGATCCACCATTCGCCGGAAAACAGGAAGTCGTTGCCGATACGGATCAGCGTGCCGAGCGACGGCGCGGTCGGCGGAACGCCCACCCCCAGGAACGACAGCGTCGCCTCGGTGATGATGGCGGTGGCCAGGTGCACCGTTGCCAGGACCAGCACCGGCCCCAGCACATTGGGCAGCACGTGGCGGAACATGATCACGGGCGAGGCCACGCCGATCACGCGCGCCGCCTGCACGTATTCGCGGTTTTTCTCCACCAGCGTGGAGCCGCGCACCGTGCGCGCATACTGCGGCCAGCCGGCCAGCGCGATGGCGCCGATCAGCACGGGGAACGCGATCAGTTCATGCATGTCGCGCGGCACCGCGGCCCGCGCCACGCCATCGATCAAGAGCGCAATCAGAATGGCGGGGAACGACAACTGCACATCCGCCACACGCATGATGAAGGCGTCGATGCGTCCGCCCGCGTAGCCCGAGATCAGCCCCAGCACAATGCCGATCAGCATCGACAACAGCACCGATGCCAGCCCGATCAAGAGCGATACGCGGGTGCCGTACAGAATGGCCGAGAACAGATCGCGGCCCTGGCTGTCGGTGCCCAGCAGGTAGTTGGCCTGGCCGTTGTCCTCCCAGGCGGGCGGCAACAAGGCGTCCAGCAGTTCTACCGTGGTCAGGTCGAAGGGGTTGTGGGGCGCGACCCAGCCGGCGCCGAACGAGCCGATCAGCAAGATTGCCAACAGCAGCGTTGCCAGAATGGCCACGGGCGCCCGGCGCCAGGCCCAGGCAATGTCGC